>NZ_CP031393.1:1512221-1814665 GCF_017161265.1 Treponema medium
AATATGCAATTCTTTGTACAACTTTCGGATATTGCGTTGCGCGCAATAAAAGCCGGTAAAAACATGTATATTCTGCAATAAATTCCATTATGTTTCGCATAAAAACAATATCGTCATTAATTATTTCTTTAACTTCTGCAAACGGTAGAAAAAACACATCCGAGCTTTTGAGTGCATAAACATCATAGGGGAAATTCGTCGTTTTTCCAAAATACAAATAAAAAGGGAAAGCGTCATGTGCCGAGTAGTATGATGAAACTTTTTCTTGCCCGTCAATAGTATAGTCGATTGTTCTTAAGCAACCGGAATCAATAAGTAAAGCGGCCGTAAGTTTATCTCCCTGCCTTTTTACTATCTCGTTTGCGGCAAACCGTTTCTTCTTTATATGTAACATATTTAACCGCTGTCGGCTTTTTTCCGAAATGTTGTCAAATATCTTGAATCTATCTAAATTCAGAATGTCTGTTTCTTCTTTGTTGTGCATACCGATACTAATAATCATAGTGTAGTATTGTTCATTTTGCAAGGATAAGTTTATCGAGGAATAGGGCAACTGCATCAGACTATTGTGTGAATATTTCTATAGGGAACCTCTAAAAACTGCAAGCCTATCGGCTTGTTCTGTAAGGAAATTCATTAACTTGTCCACTTTGCGGACTGCGAATCAGTTTTTTAGAGATGCCCTATAGAAAGAGATGCCCTATAGAATAAGAGAATGAAAAAAATTAAAACTTGCCAACAAATGTAAAGGGGTATATAATAAGCTTATGATAGCAAGAGTTTCTGCTTCGCAAGAAGATTATTTAGAAGTTATTTATGATTTATCACACGGTACTGAGGCTGTCCGTTCAATCGATATTGCTCATTTGTTGGGAGTTTCGAGGGCAAGTGTAAATAAGCGCCTAAGCCTCTTAAAGGATGCCGGTTTTGTCGAACATGAACCGTATGGGTTGGTGCACCTTACCGAAAGTGGATGTGCTGTCGCAAAAAATGTTCGCGAACGGCATAACACGCTGTATAAGTTCTTAACCGATATATTGGGCGTAGACGAAGAAATCGCCGATCGTGAGGCGTGTGAAATGGAACATGCAATCAGCCAAGATACTTCAGATAAGCTGTATGCATACCTCAGCAAACTCAATAAGGCGCCCGGGCCGGAAGATAAGGTCTCTAAAACCCAAAGAGTTCAAAATTCTTACGACCGTCTTATTAAGTAGGGAAAGGGGATATTCTAAAAGTTTGTTTCTTTTTCGCCATCCCCGAAAAGTTACAATCCGTATGAAAACGGGTTATAGTATACAGTGATGGTAGAGAAATGCATTGATAAAAGCAGTATACTTTCTCACAAAAAACGTAACTATGAGACAACGGGCTTGACACGCCGACACACGCTCCGCATAATTCACAGTCTCACAGTCTCACAGTCTCACAGTCTCACAGTCTCACAGTCTCACAGTCTCACAGTCTCACAGTCTCACAGTCTCACAGTCTCTGTGCAAACATAGCTCTCTCTTTTTTACATGCATCCGCCATCAATTTTTCTCATCAGTATACACGCAAAGAACGAAACAAGTTTGCTGCGTATTTTTTTATAAAAACTCCTTTACATTTTATGCAGAATCAAAAAGACCTTTATTCTCAAAACGGAGGGACGTATGCGTAACGTCTATGCCATTCTAACCGGAATATGTTTAATCCTCTTATGTACAACCTGTACGCAGTTTACTGCAGACATAGAAGACTATTTGAGTTATTGGTCGACGGAAGTTGCCGCTACGGATTTTACGCTCGATAAACCATATATCAGTATGGGAGAGATGCTGTATGTATCGTCGGCGGAAGACGTAACGGTTACGATTAAACTGCGAAATCCCAAAAAATTGACTCTCAAGATGCCGACATCCTCCGATAAGGTTATCCGTTTTCCGGGGCTGTCTACTCAACCTCAGTACGGTATAGAAAAAGACTATACCCTCACGCAAACGACAAGCAATAAACTCATCCTCACATATAAGAAAGATTTTTTACAAGCGCACGAATGGGGTAACGGCGATATCGGAGCCGAGATTACCTTCATTGCTGATGACAATAGAGTGTTCGACAAGCGATTCAGTATGAACCTCAAGGCTGACACTCCCCCTGCTCTGGAGTACAAAGGTGTCGGGAAAACACAGGCAGACGGCAAATGGTACTATGTGCTCATATTCCAAGCACAGAATATGAACGCTCCTCTGCCGTCTCCTCTTTCGCATCTGCATGGGGATATTAAAACGCTGCATATAACAAAGGAAAGCGGAGAAAGCAGCGTTTACACCATACAAAACATCAATGCTGCGGCTAAAACATTCAACTGGAAGCCTGGTGATCCACTTTTAATGACTGCAATGCAGTTGGAGGCAGGTGATTATGAGGGAGCCGCGCCTAACTTCCCGGCGGCTACGGATAAATGGCTCATATACTATAAAACGGATATCGAAATATCTCCTTCGTCGGCGGCAAAAACATACACCGCACAGCTCAGCGATGCGGCGGGGCTTCGTTCAAACGAGGTTAAATGCAGTACCGTTAAAAGGAAAGTTGGAGCCATAAACCTTGTCGTAACAAATCCATCCTCGTATATTCCTCAATCCGGAGAAACCGGCGAACAGGCTTATCCGTATAGCATAAGATGTGATGAAGACGGTGCAACGCTCAAAGCAACATGCAATACGCCCGGCGTTACTATTTCGTACACGGTTTACAACATAACAAGCGGTATGGCGGTAGAAACAAGCAAGGGTTCGGGTGCTTCGCCGCTTACGGGGATACGGCTTATCACGCCCGGCACTGTTGGGCAAACAAAGAAGTATAAAGTTGCCCTTAAAGCAACGGCGCCGGGATTTACCGAAGACACCCGTGATGTGTACTACACACTGACCCGTGCAGGAGGCGTAACTATAGACGCTAGTACACTCAATGAGAATGAAAAATGGAAAAAGTTGAGAGAGGCTGTGGTAAATGCTACCGAAGGCGACATCATCACCATAAAGGGAGAAATCAAGGCAACGAACGATTCCGGTAACTATGACGAAATTATCATCAACAAAGACCTCACGATACGGGGCAAAAGCAGCAAGGATACCGATATTCTGAACGCAAACGGCAATACGGGCAGTAAACCTGTGCACCGTATTTTCAACGTGCAAACAGGTAAAACACTCACCCTAAGCGGTCTGACACTCAAAAATGCTACGGCTCCCTCAGGCGGAGACGGCGGTGCCATTTTTGTTCAGAGCAGCGGAAGGGCAGAGCTTTCAAACTGCACGATTGAAGGCTGCAACGCGAATGGGGGCAGCGGAGGAGCCATTGGAAGTCAGGGAGGAACCGTTACCATAACCGGCTGTACGCTTACCAACAACTCGGCGACTGACGGCGGCGCCGTGTATGCAACCTCCGGAGGGACATTCACCATGCATAGCGGTACCATCAACGGCAATACGGTGCAATCGACGGCTCCGAAGACGAGGGGCGGCGGCGTATTCGTTAGCGTCGGTGCAACATTTACGATGAAAGGCGGCACGATAAGCGGTAATACGGCAACTACACAAGGAAGCTCCGGTACAAAGGCCATGGGCGGCGGGGTCTGTGTCAGCGACAGCGGAAGTAAGTTCATTATGGAAGAGCATTCCCCTAAAATTACCGGCAACAAAGTTAAAACGGCAGGCAGCGGCTCGAACCTTTCGACAATAGGCGGTGGTGTGTGCGTGTGTGACGGCGCAATATTCGAGATGAAGGCCGGCTCCATAGAAAATAACAAAGCGCTTGAGGGGGATAAGCAATATTTTGGACATACAGGTGGCGGCGTATGCGTAGGGGATAGTGTAGATGGCAGTACTTCCGGTGCTACCTTTACGATGACAGGCGGTACCATCAGCGATAATGAAGCCGGATACGGCGGCGGTGTTGCCGTTACGAGCAATAGCTCGTTTAAGATGAGCGGCGATGATAGTAAAATTTCCGGGAATAAGGCCTCATATCAAGATAAAAATCCACCCCATAAAAAACTGGGAAGTGGCGGAGGTGTTTTTGTGCTTCATGGTATATTGGATATGACGGGCGGTGTTATTAACGGCAATGAAGCCGGATACGGAGGTGGTATTCATGGTAAAGCTCATGGTAGCAATAATGGTGAAATTGTCGTGTCCGGCAATTCTACTATTTCCAATAATATCGCAGACAGTGGCGGCGGAATTACTTCAGAGTATAAACTTTCTATAAAAGAATATGCTTCTAAAACACCTACGATAAAGGAGAATAACGCAAACTCTATTTGCGGCGGAATATATCTCCGCTACAATAATATACTAAACTTTACCGGAGGCACTGTAACCGGTAATACCGTTTCCGCTCTGCCCGGTTTGGGAAAGGGTATGTATCTGGAAGCTAAGAGTACGAAGGTTGAGATGTCCGGAAGTGCAACAGTTAATGAAAATAATGATGTGCATTTGGGCGGTTTTGACTCTAGCAACTATGCGTATATCACCGTTACCGGAGCGCTTACAGAACAACACGCGGCAACGCTCACAGTGAGAAGCGATTTTGGTTATACTGCGGGGCGGGAAGTTGTAAAAGGAGACGGATTTCCGCTTACGTTAGCCTATATCAACAAGTTCCCCATAACCAAGCAGACGGCGCCAAGCGAGCAGGAATGGACGACGGAACTGAGCAGCAATGCGCTCAGGCTGAAAAAGGGGACACCGTAGAAGGTAAGGCCGGGTTTCAGTCCCGGCACGGTGTTAATTGATTTTCCATTTTCCGTGCTGTTGAAAAAAGCGCTGTGCAGGTATGGAGATAACCCGCCCGTCTTCTCCTGCAAGCGCAATAATACCGGTAATCAGATTTATTTCGCTGATTCGGAACAGCGTATTATCATAGTAGAGGCTGGTACCGATTGATGGTAGTTTTTTCCGAGTTTCCACATACCAGTCATACTCATACGCTAGGCAGCAAAGCAGGCGGCCGCATTGTCCTGAAATTTTAAGCGAATTTAACGAAAGATTTTGTTCTTTTGCCATCTTGATGGATACCGGTCGCAGCTTGTCTGTTACGGCATGGCAGCAAAAAGGTCTCCCACAACAGCCAATGCCGCCAGCCATTCTCGATTCATCGCGAACACCGATTTGCCGCAGCTCAATACGGAGATGCAGAATAGCAACCAAGTCTTTAACCAGCTTACGAAAGTCGATACGGGTGTCTGCCGTAAAAAAGAAGATCACTTTAGGATCCTCGAGCAAGTAGTGGCAATCAATCAACTTCATATCAAGTTTATGAATAAGAACTTTTTCTTTAAAAAGGGCGCTTGCTTCTTTTTCTTTTTCAAGATTTGCTTTTTGCCGTTGAAAATCCTCATCCGTTGCTTTTCTCGTAACCGTAACGATATCTTTAATGGCTACCCTAATCGGATGTTGTACCAAACCCATTACACGAGCCATATCATCACCGTAGCGTGTCGGGCTAATCACATAATCACCGTTTTGTAAGTTTAATTCCGCCGCTGTTGCGTAAAAAGTCTCTTGTGAATATTCAAGCTTTAACTGATAGAGCGGTTGAGGAAAAGCACCCTCCGGTATAGTTTCTTCCGTTTGAGGTACATCGTTATCTTCCAAAGCGCTTAAATCATCTATTTCTTCGTATTCGGTATATGTTTCTACAAATTCAATATCCATTTTTGACTCCTATTAAACCTGTTCGGAAACTTACGTTTCTGAACAGGTCGATTATGTAATCAAATCTATAATCAAGCCGTATATTTCCTCTAACCGTTCAAGAATAAAAAGTTGGCTTTTTTGGTCGCAGAGCAATTCGCCTGCAAACTTGTCAAGCTTTTCATTGATAATAACAATTTGGGTGAAAGAGCGCGGCCGTAAATGATTGGTCTTATCACGTCGTAAATGAGTTCGTGTTGTAACCGTATATGCTTCGCGCGCGACATAACTGATAAAGTTTTTGACGGCCTGTTTGTACCGTAAAATTGTTTCAGGATTTTGGCGAGTTCTCAATGTATCCCCTGCAGATCGTACATCGTCTTGCAACAGAGCGATTGCTTCTTCTTGTGGTAATTTGCTCAGCTGCTCGATGATATCGGCTTCGTTTCCCGGCTGGGTTTGGGGTAAGACGCTTCGCAGCATCTCTTTAAATTTATTCAGTTTTTTTTTGTCTTTTTCTGATTGTGCCGTTTTGGTTTGTAAGGACGGTTGAACGGTTACCCCTGCTGCGTAAGTTGAACTTTCTATCTGATTTCCCATCTTTCTCCTTTATTTTGAGTAAGAAAAAGTGGAGGAATGCAACGCTTGTCGGTTTGAATATTTCTTTTCCGCTTCCTCAAAGCTGTTTTGATCGCCGATTGCGGAGCAGAAGCCGTGTAGAATAACATTGTCATCAACCCGCAGCTTTTTTGTTAGAACCGATCCGATAACCATACCCGATGAAAGAACGACGACATAATCCGGCGCAATAATATCGCCTTGTACAATTCCGCCTACGCTAACCGAAGCTGCACGGATATTGCCTCGTATTCGGGCTTCCTCTCCGATAATGACACGTCCCATAGTTTGTATATTGCCGTCTATATCACCGTCGATTCGCAAAAGTCCGGAAACCGTTACATTTCCGCTTATCAGCGATCCCGACCCAACAATGGTGTTGACCGAAATATCATCGATAAAGTTTTTTTTTGCCATAATTATTGCTTTGTATTGGAAGCTTTAATATTGAGATATTTAATCGGGTCTACAACATCGGAACCGATATGTACTTCATAGTGTAAGTGGGGGCCTGTCGAAATACCGGTTGTTCCAATATATCCGATGGTTTGTCCCTGCTGCACATATTCGCCTCTTGTTACGCGGTAGGATTGGAGATGTGCATAACGGGTATAGAAACCGTGCTTATGCTTAATGATAATATAATTTCCCCAGCCCGGATCAAATTCTACGGTAACAACCTGACCGTCGGCAGTTGCAACGATGGGGTCTCCCGAACGATAGGTGGAAAGGTCGATACCTTTATGAATATACCACTGCCCGGTAAAAGGGTGCCGGTTTTGCCCGAACGCCATCGAAATATGTCCGATACCGCCTTTAATCGGCCAGAGGCTCGGAATATCGGAAAAGAGGGTTGTCTGCATATTAAGAAGCTTCCCCATTTCCTGTACCGGTAAAACAGCATCGTTAAGGTATGAGGTAAGCTGTTGCAGCTCCGCAGCTTCTTTCAGAGAGCCTTCTGCAACCTCATGCATATTAAATAGAAAGGACAAGTCGCCGTTTGCCGTTTGTCCGGCTGGTGCTGTGGTCTTTAAACCGAGGGAAGAAAACGTCGAGGTAAGCGCCGTTTGAAAATTCCGTGCTGTTTTTAAAAGCTCATTTGTTTCATCTCGTAATACATCCAGACTTGCCTGTGCTTTACGGGCTTCCTCTTTTGTAGCGGAAAGATCTTGTACCGATACTGCTGTTTTGTGTGCAAACCAAAAGAATGAAGAGAAAAAGCCGATGGCGATAATCAAAGTGAAAAGTAAGCTAAAAATACTGGTTTGAAAGTTTAATACTTTTTTCTGCGAATGGGGGACGATCATAATGGTTAGTTTTTTCCGACCGCCCGCAATAATCCGTTGAAAAAAATGCAAAACCGCTTCGGCTGCTTTCTTTATCTGTTTGGAGATATATCGTACAATATTGTTTTCAGTTTTCTTATATCCTCGTGTTCGAGACACTTTTTTGCCCCTCTTTATATAAAACTTATTGGAAAAGTATACCAATTAACGGGCTACCTGTCCAGCATTCGCATTCAGGGAAAACGTAGCATACTGTTTTTTCATATCCGCCACGGATGGCGGTGATACTAATCAGCAGCAAGTTTTTCGCTAGAAAAACTTGACACGAACATTGTACAAGGAAGTACAATGTTCGCGTTTCCCGCAGAATAATGGAGACCGTTCAACCCGATCTGCCAAGGATGGCAGTGTTTCCCTACAGCAGCGATGTTTTGTGCGTGCACAAAACTCGCCTTCAACTGTTGTGCACGGATGTACAACAGTTGAAGATGGTTCAAATGGTTGCCCAATCTCCATTATTCTGCGGTATTTATCCCATTGGCCTGCTACGTTTTCCCTTCTTTCACAATAAACTATGCGAAATTTTAATAAAAAATTTCGCACATACTGATAATTCAATTTTGAATTATCAGTATGTGTCCTCCATCTGCATAAATTCGGCGCGGACTTTGGCGAGCCGTTCCAATTCCCGTGTTATCGTGCGTTCGTAATTGAGCTTTTTTTGTGCAATTCGCTCCCGTTCATCCTCCCAATACTGTAGGTCGGTTAAGAAAAGAAACTGAAACTTCCGCACATCTGCCTTTTCCGCCCAAAGCGTTGCTTCTTTCCAATAAAATAAGGCGGTATTATAACAATCTTCGGCCATTTTTAAACTTTCGATGTTTTGCTCTTTCCACGGCGCATTATAAAAATATGCGACCTGCTTATCATATTTCATACCGAGCCGGAGGTGTTGTTCTACCATTTTCAGGTTTAAGTGCATCATAAACAGGTACCGGTATTTTTCCCAATCCGTTTTATCGTTGATCTTTCCCAGCGCATACAAGGGATTACAGAAGTCCGCATTTATTGCCTTTTCAAGCCAATAAATATTCTCAAGCGTATCGTCGGGATACTGCTGGTAGTGAATATGATAGAGCTTATAATACTGCTCTTTATACGTTACAAAGTACGCAGGCAGTAATGCCGTTTGCGCGAACGAGAAAAAAAGTAACACTGCGGATAAGCAAAAACGCTTTTTCATCTCTCATACTATCGGCAGATTGCAGACAATACTCCAGATCTTTTCGTGAATTTCCGCTATGGTTTTAGAAGCGTCGATACGAATAATTTGCATATCCGGCGCCGTTTCCGCGTAATACCTAAAAATAGCCTGATATTCGTCTGCAACTTTTTGCTGAAACGTCTCTTTTTCGTATATTTCACGCGGGATATTGCGTTTTTCGATCCGTTCCATCGCGGTTTTTGCCGGCAGGTCAAAGAAAACGAGGTATTCAGGGAGCGGAAACGGCGCATTGATTGCCCGTGCCAGTTCTTTTCCGGCAGCCAAACCTTGATAGGCAAGGCTGGAAAAAAGATACCGGTCGGAAAAAACCGCCTTCCCCGCTTGCAGTTGCGCTAAAATACCTTCTTTACCATATATATGTTCACAACGATCCGCTCCAAAAAGATAGGCAATCGTTTGAGCATCGAATCCTGCTGCGCCTGAGAGCGCTTCGCGGATTAACTTCCCGATGGAGCCGCCGGTGGGTTCACAGGTAAAATACACGGCATCTTGCTGCCCGCGGGAAGCAAACGCTTCCTGTAACAACCGTATCTGGCTCGTCGTCCCTGTCCCGTCCAGCCCCTCAAAAACCACAAAATTTTTCAAAATCATCTAAAGTTTTTCCTTATTCTTAGCAAGAGGATAATCGTATCAGACAAATAAATCAAATACCGCAAAATAAATGAGACTATGGTGTTCGAAAATAATCTTTCCGTTAGCCTTTTGGAAATATGGGAGGCAGATACAAGGCATAAACAAAAATTACCCGCAGGCGTGCTTTTGCACGTCGAGGACTAATTTTTGTGAAATAACGAAGTAGATGCCCCATATTTTCAAAAGGAAAGGTTGAACGGCCTCAGTATTCTGCGGGGAAATTTAAAGAAGTCTGATGCGTTTATCTTCCTTTTGCATGAAATTTTAGGCAAAATTTCATGCGGTTTATTTTAAAAAGAGGGCAATCGTACCAGACAGATAAATATAAATCGCAAAATCAGGATGTTGGGCAAGCATTTGAACCGCGAAGAGGTTCAACTCTGCTTGAACGACATCCTGATTTTGCGGGGAAATTTAAAGAAGTCTGATGCGTTTACCCAACGCCCTTATCTATCATAACAATTTCTTTTTTGATATAATAGCCCTCCGATGAAACCTGCCGCACGGTCTAAAGTAGAGTTTTTGCTATTTTTATGTATACTTATCCTCTCTTTTGCGGTGCTTCGCCCTCTGATGCAAACGCTTGAAAAAAAATTGTCGGCGGTGCGTTCACTGATTCTGACGGAGCTGGAGCAAACGTATAATGTACGCCTATCATACGAATCGCTTTCTCCTTCAATACTGCGGTCGGTTTCATTGCAGAATGTAAAAATCTTTGATGCGGAACATAATGTAGAAATTGCTGCTTTTGAGGATTTCTCTGTTCAGTACCGTTTTTGGGTGCTCATCTTCGGAAAGACTACTGATATTTTAGATTCCGTGAATATTGCCAACGGCTTTATTGATATAGACTTTATAGAAAATAAATCGCTTGCCGAAAAGCTCAACTCAATGCTGCAATCCCCAAGTTCCGCTCAATCTTCCGTAAATGCCGAACAGATTCTTTCTTTTTTCTCCTCGCAGCTGTTGAACATCCGCATTAAAAATGTTCGTTTAAGATTTAGAAATACCGTACATGATATCAACGCAAAGATAACGGATGGATATTTCGCTATCGATTCGGATGCCGTAACGGTAAGTCTTAGCAGTACCGCCTCTTATCGAAATATCGATTATACGACTATCGGTCAAGCTGAAACAGCCTTTACTATAGAAGGAAAATTCAACAAAGATTTAACTGCCGGTTCAGTAGTTGCCGATTTTTCGCATCTTGCTACTGATCGGTTTGCAATATACCGGTTAAAACTATTTGCAGATTATCGAGATAAGGTGTTTACCTTTAATACTATGCAAGATTTTCAGCCGATCGATTTTACCGCAAGCTGGAATATTGCAACAAACGATATAAATGGAAGGTTCAGCTGCAAAGATTTTGCCCCCTTACAGTCCATTAGGGTATATAATGCGCCCAAAAGTCTCACCCAATTTGCTTCTATGACAATGTCCGGCAACTTTCAATTTGCACTTTCGGAGCAACATATCCAATGGAATACCGATTTAAGTTTTGCATTGCCGTCGTTGGTGTTCCCTTCATATCGTTTTGCGGCTGCTCAACTGAATCTTGTAGCGGAAGGAACCGATACGGGAATCAACGTTTCACAGCTTTCGCTGTTGGGGAAAGATGCGGATATTTTTTCCGAATTTACTTTTGACCTCGACACTAAGATCCCTACAGGGAAGGCTGTTGTAAAACGGTTTAACCTTCCATCCGGCGCTTCAGCGGCTGCAAATTTTCAGTTTTTTAAACAAGGAAAATCGTTCTTCTGCAAAATACCGAAGCTGACTGCCGGCGACGGTGTACTCCGTAATATCGGATTAACCGTTAATCCATCATCTGAAAAGATCGATTATGTACTCTCTGCAGAAGACGAATATGGAAAGTATAGTTTTGACGGATCTTATATTTATAACGAAGGCAGCGGTAGCGTCTCCTCTTCTCCTCATTTTGTAGAACTGCATGGGGCATTCGATGCCGTCGGTATCGGTACGATCTGCAACTTTGTTCAAGCTGCGGTTCCCGGCATTGATATACCGCAGGAGGCTGTTGAATCGCTTCAATGTACAACCGAATTTTATATTTCGAGTGATTTACGCAGTTTCTCATATAACTGCATCAGGTTCGTTTTAGTTTCAAATATATTGAACGACTTTTATGCGCTGTTATCGGTAAAAGGTAATCAATCTTCCTTTGCATTGACCGATATCGAACTATCCTATAAAAACATGTCTGTTCGTGGAAATATCAATGCCGATTTTGATCGTTTAAGCGACATTATTTTTACCAGTTCTTTAGCGATTAACTCGATCGGTTATCAGATACAGGGCTTCTTTTCTCAAAATGTTCTCAATATTTACGGCGACTATGGTCTTGCAATCAGTGCCCTTTATGAAAAAGGTACCGGCTTCAAAGGAACCATTAAGACTAATGAAATACCGCTGCCTTTTCTGCCCCTCTTTTTAACTCTGGATTCGGAGTTTCAATACCATAATCGTACAGACTGGCTTTATACTATTGATAACGGATATGTCAGTTATGGAACACCTGCGTCATTGACTCCGGCAAAGGTTGGTTTTAATTTTATGGGAAAAGCAGATCCTTCAGGACTGTTTTTGTCTCAAGTTAAACTTGGTGATGACGAAGCGCTGACCGGTACGTTGGCTGTAACGGCAGTTTCTGTACCTGATAGTGAGGGTGAAAAAAGCTACACTGCTGCGATGAATCTCGTTTCACCCGATGCCGCCGAAAAGTTTGAGTTTGCAGCAAAGGTTGATCTTTCTAGCGGAGATATCCGTGCCGACGGATCGCTTAAGCTTGATAATATCTCGTTGGATCGTTTTTTATATAGTCAGGGAAAGAAGCATAGTGTGTCGGCTGATGCCGCTTTTTCAGTCGATCCGGATTCCTTTTTAGCTCGATTGGATTTGTCTCAACTTTCGATGTTTGTACAGGGTGAAGATTTGAATGCAGTCGGTTCCCTTGTGGTTGAAGATGAAAAAGCGGAACTGAGTATTACGCAGCTTGGGTGGGGCGCGCATGAAGCTTCTAATGTAACGGGCAGTTTTTCGTTAGCTGAGATGACCGGAAAGCTTGATGCCGATTATGCCGGCATGCTTGCCGACAAACAGCTGAAAGCGCATATTGGTACTGTGTACACCGGTGTACAACCTGATGAAAAAACGAAAGGCGCATTGTTTTCTCGGCTGAAAAACCTTGGAGAGCGCTTTACGATTAACACTTACTTGAGTAATTGGCAGTTCGGTAATTTCACAGGGAAGAACACTGTGCCGCTTTCACTGATCCGTGATCCGGGCGTTACCGCGTTTTATGCCGGAAAGAATGATGATATAACCGGCTTTATTTTAGACGATGGTGTTGTTTCGCTTCAATTGGCGGAGTCGCTTCCGCTTAAGCTTAATTTGGACGGTACGGTAAAAAAAGATGCTTTAAATATACAAGTGTCAGGTATTCGTGCTGACGTTAAACGAATCTGGGATATAACCGGCTTGGATTATGTACTCTTTTACGGCGGAACGCTTACCGGAGATTTGACGATCGGGGGCAAACCGATGGAGCCTGAGTTTAACGGAAAATTAGTTGGGCAGAATATAACCGTTAATTCTCCCCACTATGCACCGGAGATCTATGGCCCTGTTTTGCTCGACATCATTGCGGACGGTACGGGGCTGGAGGTACCGTATACCGTATTGAAAGGCCCGTCGACGGATATTTGGGCGCGGTGTACTGCGGAATTTTCAGGGTGGATTCCTAACAATATTTCAGTCCAATGTGGAACACTCGGAACTAAGAAGGGAGTATTTAAGACCGACAATATCTTGTTTCAAGCGGACGGTCTTGCCGGTTGTACTGTTGAGATAAAGGTAACACCTACGCTTGTCGGCGTATACGGCTCCGCAATATTTGATTCAGGCTACTTTGTGTTTAAATTTGATAATCTTGATAAGTTCAATGCCCAATATGGAGGTGAGGGCGATACCGCTTTTGATATGAAGCTAGATTTACAGTTCGGGCATAAAGCTGAATTCCGTTGGCCGACTGCAGATTTCCCAATTTTAAGAACGCTTGTGCCTACCGATTCTCCGCTTTCGCTGATTGCTGATGCCGGAACCGGTAACTTTACAATGAAAGGTGACATAAAGATGCGAGGCGGTGAGGTGTTCTATATTAAGCGCAGTTTCTATATCCGTGAAGGGGCTATTACTTTTGCGGATGTTGCTAATGAAATTGAACCGTTGGTAACCTTAAGGGCAGAAATTCGGGATCGTGACAGTAACGGTGAACCGCTGCGGCTTGTTTTGACGGCAAAGGATCAGTCATTATTCAGTTTTAATCCGGAAATCAGTTCGGATCCGCCGCGTTCTACGAATGAAATTATGCAGCTATTGGGACAAGTGGCTATCGGCGATACGGGAAAAGATAATCTATGGCAAAATCTGCTGGTTTCCAGTTCCGATATTCTTGCACAAGTAGGCTTTCTCAAAAAAGCGGAGAGCAAAGTTAGGGATTTCTTAGGATTGGATGCTTTTTCTTTCCGTACATTGTTGCTGCAAAATGCCATTTTTGGTAACTTGTTCAGTGCGAATCAGAATACTACTTTAACAATGAGTAACTATCTTGATAATACGAGTGTTTATATAGGGAAATATTTCGGTTCGGCTATCTATGCGGATGCGCTGCTGCACTTAAGCCACTATGATTCAAAATCGCTTAAGAACGGCGGCTCAAAGCGTCCTGTTTATAAGGATATTTTATTTCAGCCTGAAATCGGTTTGGAAATGGCAACTCCCTTCTTTTTGCTGCGTTGGTCAGTCGCCCCTACAAAACCGGATACCTTATTTGTAGGAGATACTGCATTGACTTTTTCATGGAAATATTCATATTAAACTCAATGCCCCGAAAAGGGTATTACCGTGTAGTGCAAAAAGGATGCCGAGCGATAATACTCGATAATACTATCGTTGATAAGATAATGTAAATGAGATAGAAGGACATCTCTAAACACTTCGATTTTTAGAGATGTCCAGAGGAGTCTTTAATGTTAAAAAAGATGGTAGCCGTAACGGCGCTCATGTTATCCTTCTGCTTTTTATGGGCACAAGCTCCCGATAATTGGTATGAAAATAAACCGATAACAACCATTGTTTTTCAGGGATTGAATAGCGTATCAAAAACCGAAATGGACGGTATTTTTGATTCATTTAAGGGGAAACCCTTTTCTGATGCAACGTATTCGGAAATACTGCAAAAATTGTATGCGCTTGATTATTTTTCCGACATTGTACCCAAGGCGGTTCCTGCCGACATCGATTATCAGTATGTTCGGCTTGAATTTGAAGTAACCGAAAAGCCCGTTGTTACACTGATAAAAGTAACGGGAAATTATCAAATTTCACGCGGCGATATTTTATCCAAAGTAGTGTTGAAAAAAGGCGATATCTACAATGAGATAAAAAAGAATGCCGACGAACAAACCATCAAAAATTACTATATAGAAAAAGGGTATGCATCGGCTGTCGTAAGCTCAAGCGTTTCCGATAGCCCGCAAGGAGGCGTTATCCTTGAATTTACCATTACGGAAGGAAAGCAAACAATCGTTTCCGAAGTTGCATTCCAAGGTAACACCGCCGTCGGAGAGAAGGCGCTGAAAGGCGTTCTCCTTACCAAACCGGCAAAATTCCTTGTAAAGGGAATTTTTCAAGAGAGACTGCTCGCAGAAGATAAGACGGCTATACAGCAATTCTACGGCGAACGCGGTTATATCGATGCTCATGTTGAAAATATTGTTCAAGATATAGATTCAGAATCCGATCCGCAAAAAAACATGGTAAAGCTAACCTATATCATTATGGAAGGAGAGCAGTATACTTACGACGGAACTTCTTTTGAGGGAAATAAGATTTTTTCTACTGAGGATTTGAGTGCAAAAATAAGACTGACACCGGGCAATATTTTGAATATGACCAGATTTGAGCAGGGCTTTCAAGCCATTGCCGATATGTATTTTGAAAACGGGTATACTTCAAATTATATTGCAAAAGCAATGCAACGCGATTCGACAACTAAGAAAGTATCGTTCGTAATCACTATTGTGGAACGAAGTAGAAGTCATATTGAAAATATTATTATTCGAGGTAACGCACGAACAAAAGATTATGTGATACGCCGTGAGCTTTTATTTGAACCGGGAGATGTTTTTTCAAAATCAAAATTTACCAATAGTTTGCGCAATTTATTTAACCTGCGTTATTTTTCTACGGTTGTGCCGGATGTACAACCCGGTTCCGAGCAGGATCTGATAGATGTCATCCTCAATGTTGAAGAGCAGTCGACGGCAAGCATTCAATTTGGAATTACGTTTTCGGGCGTTTCGGATGCCGACAGTTTCCCGCTTTCGTTATTTGTTCAGTGGCAGGAACGAAATCTTGCAGGGCGCGGGAACGAACTATCGGTTAATGCGACTGCGGCAACGGATAATCAAACGCTCCAACTTGGTTATGCTGAAAACTGGTTTCTCGGTTATCCGCTGACGCTTGGGTTTGATCTATCGCTTACGCATAAATCGTTGTTTGATTATCAAGATATGGTATTCCCTTACGGACCGTTTAAGAATAAAGAAGAATTTGAAAAAAATAAAGATTTGGCAAATGCGTATCGGATGCGTTATGACCGCTTTGAAACAACGTTCGGCATCCATACCGGCTATCGGTGGTATAACCGTTTCTTTACAACTACACTGCGTGGTGGTGTGAACTTTTCATTGGTCAAGAACTTCTACGATACTAAGTTATATCGTGCAGCTGATCCGACGATACGACAGCAGCAAGCTAAATGGCGACTCAGCAACTCGTTTTGGACGCGTCTCTCGCTTGACGGACGCGATATTACCTATGACCCGGGCAAAGGCTGGTTCTTGAGTGAACAGATCTCTTTCTTTGGTCTTATACCAAAAGTTGAGGATGAATATTTCTTCCGTTCCGAAACAAAAGCAGAAGCATATTTTACGCTTGTCGATTATCCTGTTTCTGAAATTTGGAACCTCAAATTTGTACTGGCCTTTTATACAGGATTCTCGTTCCAGATACCGATGCCGAACAGTCACATCGGAGATAGCAGTAAACTCGCTATTGACGGGATGTTTACCGGCCGAGGCTGGTTGACATTGGGATCGACCGGCAAAGGAAATGTGCTGGTTAACCATTGGATAGAGTTTAGATGGCCATTAGCGCACGGTATTCTGTCCTTTGACTTTTTTGCGGATGCTGCAGCCGTCAAAAAAGATTTGACTGATTTAAAGACCTTTAAAATCGATGATTACTATTTTAGCTTTGGACCGGGATTGCGTTTTGTTATTCCTCAATTCCCGTTACGACTAATGTTTGCAAACACTTTCAAAGCGAAGAATGGAAAGCTGGTTTGGGGGAATGGTAAAGGCGCCGACTGGCGTTTTGTATTATCGTTTAATGTGCCTAATCTATAAAAGGAGTAAATGATGAAAAAATATGCTTTTATATTGTTTTGTCTTTTGACGGGTGCCGTTGCATTATCGGCGCAACAGATAACCCGGTTTGCGGTTGTCGACACCTCCCGCATTTACGCTACTTTTTTGAGAGATTCCCGTTCCGTCCGCGACTATCAGGCGAAACAGGCAAAGTATCAGGCAGAAACACAACGAATGTCCGATGAGATTATTGCCCTTCGCCAAAAAAAGGTGGATGCGGAAGCAATCGGAAGATCCGATGCCGTTCAAAAATATCAGGCTGAAATCGACGCAAAGACAAGTTTTTTGCTTGAGTATTCTAAGGCGTGCAATGATGAACTGGCAATGCTGCGGAAGAGTTTGGTAAGCGACGATGTATTTTATTCTCGTCTTTATGCCGCAATTAAAAAGATCGCAGAAAGTCAGGGCTATACAATGGTTCTGAACTTACAACAGGGTGAAGCAATTATCTGGTATAGCCCGACTGTCGATATTACAGAAACCGTTATCCGAGAACTCAGTTCAAACTAATATGACAAAACCGGCGTCTCTCACTCCGATGATGCAGCAATATCTCTCAATAAAGGCACAGTATAAAGATGCTGTGCTCTTTTTTCGCTTAGGCGATTTTTATGAGATGTTTAATGACGATGCAATCGAGGTGAGTAAACTGCTGAATTTAACGCTGACACAGCGGACGGGAAGTCCTATGTGCGGCATTCCTTATCATGCTTCGCGTATTTATATTGCGCGTCTGTTGCGTGCCGGAAAAAAAATTGCGATTTGCGAGCAAGTTTCGGATGTCGTACCCGGTGAACTGACAGAACGAAAGATTGTAGAAGTAATTACCCCCGGCACCGCTACAGGGGAAGATTTCCTTGAGCAAGGGCAAAATAATTACCTTGCCGCTGTGTACTGTACACCGAAAGAAATTACCTGCGGTACTATTACGGATGTGTTTATCGGGTTTGCCTACCTTGATGTCAGTACCGGAGAATTTTTTGCTACGTCTTTTCCGCGTTCGGAATTTGCAGAGCAATTTAAAAAAGAACTCGGCCGCATACAGCCGCGGGAAATCCTTATTCAAATATCGCTTGCCGATTCGGTGCCGGCCTTAAAAACCTTGTGCGGAGAATATCCGCAGATGCTGCAAAACCTCTATCCCGACTGGCATTTTTCCGCTGCGTCCGCAGAAAAGAGGCTGTGTGCGTGCTTCGGTACCGAAACACTTAAATCGTTTTCTTTAACGGCATCTTCACCCGAATTGCCGCCTGCGGGGCTGCTGCTTCAATATTTGGATCAAACGACAGGAGCGGCTCTGCCCCATATTACAGGTATAAGGGTATACCGCGACTCCGATTTTGTGATGATGGATGATGCGACACGTAAAAACCTTGAACTGCTCCAAAACCTGCATGACAATACGGATTCTTTTACCCTGTTTGAAACCGTCAATTATACAAAGACGGCGATGGGAACGCGCCTTTTGCGGCACTGGCTCTATCATCCGCTGCGAACCGCTGAGGAAATAAATGCACGGCTTGATAAAACGGCGCTGCTTTTCCATAATGAAAAAGCGCTCGCTGCCGTGCGGAACACACTTGCTGCAGTGCTTGATATCCACCGACTTACCGGTAGGGTTGCCATGCAGCGGGCGCACGGAAAGGATCTGTTAGGAATTAAGCAGAGCCTTAAAGCCTGTATCGAGCTTGCACAGCTCAGTAGAAGTAACGGCCTCTTTTTTTTACAGCTGCCGCAAAAGCTGAGCGATGATATGGAACGGCTCTATACGCTTTTGGATAACAGCATCGCCGAAGATTGCCCGATTGTCCTTACCGAAGGCGGCTTAATTAAGCAGGGCTGGTCAAAAAAACTGGATGAACTGCGCGATACGCGGGATAACGCCAATAAGCTTTTAGAAAACTATTTGGAAAAAGAGCGGGAAAAATCGGGGATTAAAAACTTAAAAATCAAATACAACCGGTTAAGCGGTTACTTTCTTGAGGTAAGCCACGGCAGCCTTAAAACGGCGGAGATCCCTCAGCATTTTATTAGACGGCGTTCGCTGACAACTGCCGACCGTTTTACAACGGAAGCATTAAGCAAACTTGAAACAAAGCTGAACGATGTCGGCGAAAACATTATCGCGTGTGAAAAAGAGCTTTTCCTTGCAATACATACGGAAGTATACAATAGAATTGAACTGATGCACCTCCTTGCAAAAGAAATCGCAGAATTGGATGTGCTACAATCCTTTGCATATACGGCAGCCCTTCATGCATGGGTAAAGCCTGAGTTTTCCGCCGACGGCCTGTTAGATATCCGTGAAGGTCGGCACCCCGTTGTAGAAAATCATCTGCCGACAGGCGAATTCGTGCCCAACAGCATACGGCTTTCTTCTTCCGCCGCTTCGGATATACCCTCGTTTGCACTTATTACCGGTCCCAATATGGCAGGTAAGAGCACCTTCTTGCGGCAGACTGCTCTCATTACGCTGCTTGCACAGGTCGGTTCTTTTGTGCCGGCGGAAAAAGCGCTGCTTACCCCTGTCGATTGTATTTTTTGTCGGGTTGGTGCAAGCGATAATCTCGCCCGCGGGGAGTCTACCTTCCTCGTCGAAATGACCGAGACTGCATATATCTTGCGTAACGCCTCGGTTAACAGCCTCGTTATTATGGATGAAATCGGCAGAGGAACTTCGACGGGGGACGGATTTTCAATTGCGCGGGCGGTAAGCGAATACCTTTTGCATACGGTTGGTGCAAAAACCCTCTTTGCAACCCATTATCACGAGTTAGCTCAACTCGTCCATCCGCGGCTGCAAAAGCTTTGTTTGGATGTATTGGAAACCGAAGGAAAAATCGTATTCTTAAAGAAGGTTATCGAAGGGATCGCAGCCCATTCATACGGAGTACACGTCGCGGAACTTGCCGGATTGCCGGAAACGGTTATACGGCGCGCAACAGAGCTGCTTAATGCACAGGTGCCCGGTACTACCATACCTACAGACTTTACTGTGCCGGATAAGCAGAAAACGCATCTGGAAAATAATCTCTTTAGTGATGAAGAAATGGTTATAAACGAAATCCTTTCTACAAACGCCGACGAAACCACTCCGCTCCAAGCGCTGCAGATGATTACCCGCTGGAAAAAAACGCTTCTGCCCTGCGACTAAAAGCTACAACAGTCCTTATCTCGACTGCAGGCAACCGCATCAGACCAAATAGATACAAGTCGCAGAATCATTGGGGGCTGTGAGACCATTTGAACCATCTTCAACTGTTGTACATCCATGTACAACAGTTGAAGGCGACTTTTGTGCACGCACAAAACATCGCTACTATATGGAACCACTGCCATCCTTGGCAGTTCTGGTTGAATAGCCCCCAATGATTCTGCGGGGTAACTAAAAAAAGCCTGATGCATTTGCCCTGCCCATATACTTGCATTTTTCGGTCGTTCTGATTATGATAGGGGCATCACACATATCAAGGAGTATGATTATGGCTTATAAGATCTCCGATGCTTGCGTTAATTGCGGTGCATGCGAGGGTGAATGCCCCGTAGGCGCTATCAGTGAAGCGAATGGAGTACGGGTTATCGATGCTGATGCTTGCATCAGCTGCGGTGCATGTGCCGGCGTTTGTCCTACGGAAGCAATTTCCGAAGAATAACGTTTAGGTTTCTTGGCGGCAGTTCTGGAACCGCAAATTTAATCTAAGGAAAACCTCTGAAAACTTCGGTTTTTAGAGATTCCTATATGCAAGACGGTTCGGTATGCACAGGCTGCCGCTATTATTTTATTCGTGCGGATTGTTTAATACCCCAGCGCTTTGCCGGAATAAAGGGTATTAAAGCTAACTGCAAACCACTTTATAAGAACAATCATAGCCCGAGTCTCTGCATTGGGATATGTTGATTACAAAAGGTTTTAAGCGTGAAAGAGTATTTTCACAAACTGGCGGCTGGTTATAAGTTTCTATTTTTAAAGGCGTGTACATTTGTTTTGCTTTTAGGAGTTTGCCTTCTTTTCAGTTTTTGTATTGTCTATCCACTCTGGTTGTTGGCAACTCGGTACACACAGGCTTATACGGCTATCAGTCTCTTGCTTTTTTTAGCGCTTCTATTGTTTTTCATTGTTAAGCGCAGTATAAAAAGCTATAAAGCTCATCCACGAAGGTTTCTGCATTCACTCATAAAAAAGCTCATTCTCTTTGGGGGATTGATCCTCTTCTTTATATTTATTTTTGCTTATCATCGTATCTTGGCCTTATCGGTGCTTATTCTCTCGCTTGTATTGTACGGTTTCGTAGCCTTTGGGTTTTCGGAAGACCGGATATAGCGTTCTCTGTGATGAAAAAATTTCCGCTCTGCTGTGCACTTATTCTTTTTATTCATATTATTGCGGCAGCCGAGTACGCGGAACTGCCACTTATACCGGAGCTATCTCCTCAAAATCATATTTTTCAGCAATATAGCGATGATGTCCTCTATGCACGGAAGGCGCTTGCAGCGGGAAAAACCGCTCGTGAATTGCCCCTGCAATTTTATCGCTATAAAGCACAAAAAGAAGATACCGTTATCCGGATTGCAGCCCGATGCAGTATCCCTTATGATGCGCTGATCACTTTAAACGGTATCGAATCCGTTAAAACCAATATTTCAGGTAAAATGCTCTTGCTACCGACTTTACCGGCGCTCTATCTCCCCGAAAAAGCGGTTTCGGATATCGAAAAATTGACCGAAGCGCTGAGTAAAAAGCTTAAAACCGAGTCCTTTTCAATTACGCTTCCTTCTGCTGCAAACCCCGGAAAAAAAATACGGGTGGAATGCTTTCCGAATGCAATGCTTGACAGCACCGTGCGCAGCTTCTTTTTTGTTCCGTTCTATCGGTTTCCGTTGCAGCATGCCGTTGTTACTTCTGACTTCGGTATGCGGAAAAACCCTTTTACCGGAAAATCAACTTACCATGCCGGTATTGATCTTGCCGCCCCAACCGGAAGTCCTGTCTATGCCTGTGCTGCAGGCACGGTTATTGAAATCGCATATAGCAACATCTACGGCAATTATATTCTTATTCGCCATGATGACGGCCGGGAAAGTCTGTACGGTCATTTAAGCAAGGTTCAAGCCCGCTTGTATGAAAAGGTAAAATCAGGTATAGTGATAGGGTATGTCGGTTCTACAGGACTTTCCACGGGACCGCATTTACACTTTGAGGTACGCGAGCAAGGAAAAGCGAAAAATCCGTCCCTTTTCATCGATACAAAGAAAGCAAAGTCATGAAACAGCTCTTGTGTATAACATCATATTTTTTCTTTTTTTCCATTTCTTTTTTTTACCCTGACAGTTTTAGGGTCAGCAATATGCATTCGTATGTCTTTGACAGGGAAGTATTTGCGCCTGTTTCGCTCAGCATCGGTTATAATGATGCGGTTTCATTTGCGGTTAAAAGTGATTTTTTGTTTTTGGAAGGGATAGAACTTGAAATAAAGCAGGATAAGATAAGTATGAATTATCCCAATTCCATCGCTTATACGGTGTATACCGATATTAAACCTGAACCTTCAAAGAAATATATCGACTATTCTGCAAAAAAAATCAGTACAGCACTGCTGCCGAATAGGTTTTCGCATATTCTGAGAATTCCCGTAAAAAAAGACTACAATTTTAAACATATAAAAAATAGTGAACTTTTACCGTATAGCAGTAGGGTCGCTGTAAGTCCTGTTATGCTGCGGCTGAATCCGGTTATGAAAGGCTTGCCTGACGATTTTGAACGAGCCTCTTTTACGGTTATTATTCGTCCCTTGCTGATTGCTGAGGGCGGCTTACAGTTGAAGCTTCAATTCCCCGAAAAGGAACAGAAACCTGTTACTGTGCAGCTGAATAACGAATATCTTACGCAGTTCGAAGATTTGCAGCTGTTATTGCCGGGGACATATTCGATAAGTATCAGTTCGGATGCATACCGAACCGAAATGCGCTCCTGTATTATTGAGCGAGGTAAAATTACGCAACTGGAAGTTCAGTTGAAATCTATTACGCCGTTACTGCACATACAAGCGCCGGAAAATGTGGCAGTATTCCTTGATAATCAAGAGATAACGCTTTCAAAGGAACCGCTGCCGGTTGCTGTGGGAGGGCATACCATAGTCTTTAAGATGGGAACGTATGAACTAACCCGTCAAATTACCGTTGAGGAAGGAAAGACCTACGAAATGACAATGACGATGGATGTTCTCTTGCAGGAAATTGCAGATTAAAATAAAATGCATTAAGGTTTAGCACATCGAAGCCGATATATAAAGTATCGGTCGGTTAGTTCCCCTCCCACCCATTAATCGACCGATAGCCAGACGGCGGGCCGGTTCTTTAACCGGCTTTTTTTTTGTGTAACAAAACTTACCGCAGATTTATTCGTGCGGAGGGTTTAATACCCCGACGCTTTGCGTCGGGGGTGTCTTTTAAAAGACGAATTGAACACCGGCTTTGATATTTAACGAATGTGCAATTTTCCCTGATGCGTTTGAATTTTCTGTTATGACGGGATCAGTGTTACCAATTTTTGTTTTGGTTTTCATGTATACAGGGGCATATAAAGTATCAGATATGCCGCCGTAGATTCCTACCATTTTGGTAAACATATAGGAAACATTCAGATTGACGCCGCCGCCGATATTGACTTGCGATTTTTCTTCTTTTGTTGTTACTAAAAGCTTAGTATACGTGTAGTTTCGCCCGCTTCCACCGATGCCAAGACCGAACCCGAGTGTAAGATCCATCTTTTTTACAGGATGAAATACATAGAAAAACCCGAATTGGCTGTCGATTACATACGTCAAGTCTCCTTTCCATCTTTTTATAGTAATTGTCTTGTCGTTATAGTTTCCTATACGGCTTTTATCAATAATTTTTTGTCCGAACGCAAAGTTGGCTGATCCATATACCCCGAAATTTTGAACGAACTCAACACCGAATAAGACATTCAGACCGCCGGTATGGGTTGCCCATGAAGTTTTATTTTCGCTGCTGTTGGTGGTGTGGCTGCTAAAATAGGTATAGACCGGTCCCACATCAAGGCTCATCTTTACGTTGGCGGAAAGAAAGCCTACCGAAAATACGGTGAGTAAACAGAGAATACAAATTCTTTTTTTCATATAGTTCATCCTCCTAAAAAAGTATGAGCATCGCTAAAAACTTGGTTAGCTTTTAGCAATGTTCATATCAAGTATGGCACTTTTACCGGTTTCAGTCAATGAAACGAAAAGGGTAAAGACATTAGAACTGCCTTTTGAAAATAGTCTGCTATGAAAAGTCAAGGGGTTAAATGGAAGTTTTGTGGCGGTTGCGAAATATCAAAATCAGGAGAGAAGAAAGAAAGGTATATCAGGGTAAATACATCAGGCATTCTTTGGAGTCCCCTGTAAATTAACATGCCTCGACACAGAGCATCCAAACATTAAAGTCTCCGCACCAATAACAGACCGTCTACAACACCTCCAAATCCGCTATACCAGTGCATGTACCATTTTTTTTATGATTTCCATCTGATAAGGGGTGAGTTTTATAAGATCATGCGTGATATCCTGTATATCGCTATGCTTTGAATTATAAATCGGATCCTTTCCCGTAACCAAATACTCAACAGAAACGCCAAGTACCGACGCTATTTTAACGGCTGTTTCCACATTCGGTAAAACTCCGCGCGCATCTATATACGACAAAAATGTACTGTTACTGATTCCTACTTCCGCGGAGAGTTCTTTTACGAGCAATCCTTTATATTCAATCTCTTGTCTAAGCCTATCCTTAAAGCTCATAGCCGCAGAATATCATAATCTTGATGTTAAAGACTTGACAAAATCAATATCTTGTTTAATATTTATTTATAACATCAAAATATTGATGCAAACCGAGAGAGGAGGAATCTATGTCTTTATGGGATATTGTAACCGATGCGGGACTTTTAGGCGCACTGCTGCTTGTCGGTCAATTTTTAAGAGCTAAGGTCAAGTTTTTTCAGTCCATACTGATGCCGGCTTCGCTGATAGGAGGTTTTATCGGTTTGGCTCTTGGGCCGAGCGGTTTTCAGATATTGCCGTTCTCAGCTCAATTAACAAAGTATGCAGGGGTGCTTATCGCAGTTGTGTTCGCCTGTACGCCCATCGGAGATAAGCCTATCTCAAAAAAAGAGATAAAAGGCGTAGGCGGTTTCTTCTATCAAAATACGGGCATCCTGATGTTGCAGTATGCAGCAGGAATGGCTTTAGCGCTTGGAATACTCAATAAATTGTGGCCCGGGCTGAACGATGGTTTCGGTTTGCTGATGGCAACCGGATTTTACGGCGGACACGGGACTGCCGCTGCTGTTGGTGCGATTTATAAAGAGCATGGATATCCTGAATTTTTCGATTTAGCAAACGCATCGGCTACAGTCGGATTAGTCGGCGGTATTGTTATCGGTATGATTATTATCAACTGGGGAACGCGGAAAGGCTATACAAACTATGTTGAATCGCCGAAGCAGCTTCCCGAATATATCCGTACGGGGCTTATTCCTGAAAGTCAGCAAAAAAGCGGCGGAAAAATCACGATTTCAAATATGTCTTTGGATCCGCTCGCATTCCATATAGGAATCATTATGATCGCTACTATGTTGGGTAAATGGTTCTCGAGTATGGTGCAGCGTCAAGTGAGCTGGCTTTCCATTCCGGTATTCGTTTCCGCATTACTCTTCGGATATATCATGCAGTTCTTTTTAAAGAAAACCGGCGCCGCCAAATATGTTGACAGATACACCGTACAAAGAATGAGCAGTACCTCAACGGATTTATTGGTTATATCCGCCATTGTCGGGCTCAAACTCAATGTTATTGCCGCAAACTTCGGGCCGCTTTTAATCAGTTTTGTATTCGGCCTTATCCTTAATATTGTATGGTTTCTGTATGTCGGTAAATATAGTTCGTCTAAAGATTGGTTTGAGCGGGCTATTATGAATTACGGCCGTGCAAACGGTGTTATCGCAACGGGTGTATTGCTCAGTAGGGTTGTTGACCCTGATCAAAAATCGCGAGGTTTGGAAGATACCGGTATAACGGACTTGCTTAACAGACCTATTGCAATCGCTTTACAGGCATTACCTCCTATCTTTATTGCGATGGGCGGAGTATATCCGATGTATACAACATTAGTTATGTGGGCAGGGTTTATCGTGTTAACGGTTGTAGCCTTAGCATTTAAGTGGTGGACACCCGGAAAGATGCAGTATTCAAAAGGAGATGAATGAGTATGATGAAGTACGATATAATGCATTTTGAAGCTCTTGGTAAGGAAGCGGAGTTTTTAAAGAATATAACAGAAGAACTGCAAAAGAAAGGCGCATTGCCTACTTCTTTTACCTCTTTAATTACGCCGTTGACTATTCAAGAGTACTTGAAAGAAAATACTGTTGATTTACCCGATATCATCACGACGAAAACGCATTCGAAATTGCCGGATACGTATGTTAATAATGGAATTAAAAAAAGCGTTATTACACGAAGTGCCGGGTATGACCATTTTGAGCATCTGCAATACAAGATTAACTTAGCAAGTTTAAGAGAATATTGCATTGATGCCGTTGCACAAACCGCAATAAAATTCCTGTATTGCACAACAGGCAATTTAAATGAGTATTCGGATAACACAAAGATTTTTGAAAGAAAAAATACCAAATCTTTTATTGAACTGAGAAAAAACAGGGTTGCCACCGTGTACGGTGTCGGAAAGATCGGTAAACGGATTTATGAAGACCTTGAGGCAAACGGCGTAACCGTTCAAGCAGTGGATATTCGTGAAAATGAATTGAAGGAGATGGCAGAATACAAAGACTGCCGTTTTACGGATCGCGATACTGCTATTGTAAATTCCGATATACTCATCAATGTAATGAATTTAACAAAAGATAAAAACAGCAGGTTTTATAATGCAGGGTACTTTGATGAAACGTATCTTTTAAAAGCAAGAAAACCGTTGATTTTTATCAATGTTACAAGAGGAGAAATTGCTCCTGAAGCAACGTTGCTGAAGCTCTACAGAGAAGGGAAGATTATCGGTGTCGCGGCAGATGTGTTCAGCCAAGAGTCTGAATTAACGGATTACTTGCGGGCAAACGATTTTACTGGGTGCCAAAATGAAAATATTCTAGCAGCGAAAGAAATTATCGATGAAGCACTGGCAAGGAAATCGAATTTCTATGTACAGCCCCATCAAGGATTCAATTCGGATATAGCAGCAAAGACAAAAGCTGCGGAAGCAATGAACCATGTTGTATTCTGGTTGAATAACGGTAAAGATCACTTTAAAGAACAATTACCGTATTATACATAGGGGCACCTCTAAAAATCTAACCGAGTTTTTAGAGGTGCTCAATATCTCCGACACTCTGCGTCGGTGTGTCCATAAGTTCGTCCATACAGGTAATGAGGATGTCATTTGTTGAGGTTTTTGCCGTTCTATCTTGGATTCATTCGCAGTCCGTCGAGAAAAAGTATTGGGTATAATTTCTCCAGCGGACGGTTGCGCCGCTGCCGAACATCCTCAATGACGGATTCTGCTACCCGAAAAATCAATTCGGGCAAAACCTCCGCCCCATAGACATTCTGCGGAATTTGATCTGTCTATCTGTTTGATACGATTACCCTTCTTCTAAAATAAACCGTCTGAAATTTTGAGCACAATTCCGCACAAAAGGGATACAACCACACCCTTGTTTTTTCCCTAAAAAAAAGATAGATTGATATATTCTTCACAAAAATCATTAAGGAAAGTCAGAGCTTATGCCGCATCTTTATATTCCCGAACACTACCGGCCGGTTTTGACCGGTAAAGAAACAGAACAGGCTATTGTCCGTATCAAAAACTTTTTTCAGCTCACTTTATCGACCCGTTTGAACTTAACCCGTGTTACAGCGCCGCTCTTTGTTCCCAGAGGAAAGGGCTTGAACGATGATCTGAACGGCACGGAGCGGGCAGTGCATTTTCCGGTAAAGGATATGAACGAGCAGGCACTTGAGATTGTACACTCGCTTGCAAAGTGGAAGCGAGTCAAAATAGCGGAAATGGGATTAAAGTCCGGCTTCGGTATTTATACGGATATGAATGCGATTCGAGCTGATGAGGAACTTGATAATATCCATTCGCTGTATGTCGATCAGTGGGATTGGGAGCTTGCGATGGAGAAGGCTGACCGAACGCTCGATTTCCTGAAGGCAACCGTAGAAAAAATATATGATTGCTTAAAGTGTACCGAGTTTTTTATCTATGATAACTATTCAGCAATCGAGCCGATTCTGCCGAAGCATATCACCTTTATCCATGCAGAAGATCTCTATGCGCAGTATCCCAATCTTTCCGGAAAGGAACGAGAACGAAAGTGCGCCCAACAGTACGGCGCTGTTTTTTTAATCGGCATTGGTGCCCCACTTGCGAACGGAGTACCGCACGATGGCAGGGCGCCCGACTATGACGACTGGATTACTGCAACCGGCGGCGGACGGCACGGATTAAACGGAGACTTACTGGTATGGAATCCCGTATTAGAGGATGTGCTTGAGCTCTCTTCGATGGGAATCAGGGTAAGTCCTAAAACGATGAGGGAACAGCTTGCCGCCCGCAACTGCATGGAACGGGCATCGCTGTTTTTTCATACCAAGCTGCTGAACGGAGAGCTGCCCCAAACTATCGGTGGGGGAATCGGGCAGTCGCGGCTCTGTATGTTCTTCTTGCGGAAAGCCCATATCGGTGAAACGCAGGTTTCGGTATGGCCCGATGATATGCGGGCACAGTGCGCGGGACGAAGTATTCTGTTATTATAGAATGGGCATCTCTAAAAACTCGGTTAGCTTTTAGAAGATGCTTCATCAGCATAGCTGATAACGAGTATTTTTTATAAATTTTTATACTGTAATAATTTATAAAAAATACATCGCAAATAAATCTAAGGGAAAACCGGTGAGCAAAGCTCACCTCTAAAAACGGAAGTTTTTAGAGGTTCCCGAATATTTGTGAATGAATTTATTGGGAGGTATTACGATGGACATTCGGCATTCGGTCGCTGCGTTTTTCGGGCGGCATAATTTTGATGCGGAAGGCCCCACGGTCAATACGGTTATCGATACGCTGCTGTATGATATGGAAGAAGGGCTGAAACGGGATCCGAGCATTCCCGTCGGTACGGGACCGGCTCTTGATATGATTCCTACGTGGTTTATGCCGCCTCAACAGCCGCCCAAAAATACTTCGGTTATCGTTATCGATGCGGGCGGAACCAATTTCCGCTCATGCTTGGTTACCTTTGACGAAAACAGCATCCCGTCCATCAGTCAGCTTGAGCGGAAGCCGATGCCGGCAACCGATCGTGAATATTCCAAAGCGGAGTTTTTTGACACCATCGCCTCCTATTTAGACCATTTGAAAAACGCTGCGGATTCTATCGCATTTTGCTTTTCGTATGCGATGAAAATTACTCCGGCAGGCGACGGCGAAGTGCTGCAATTCTCTAAGGAAATCAAAGCGCCCGAAGTGATCGGCTCATTAGTCGGTCAAAATCTGGAAGCGGCGCTGATGCAGCGGGGCTGGAATAAGCTGAAACGCATTGTGCTGTTAAATGATACGGTCGCGGCGCTCCTCGCAGGGGCATCGACTGCTGTCGGCGGAAAAAAATACGATTCGTATGTGGGCTTTATCCTCGGAACCGGAATGAACGCCGCGTATATCGAATATCAGAACATTCCGAAAATTGCGTCGAACAGCTCCGGTACGGTCACCTTGCCCGCGCAGATTGTCGTCTGCGAGTCGGGAAAGTCGAACAAACAGCCGCGCAGCGATTTTGACGAAGCGTTTGCCAAAAAGACCGACCAGCCGCAGATGTTTTGGTTTGAAAAAATGTGCTCCGGCGCCTACCTCGGATCGGTTGCTTCGGTGATGATACGGGCAGCCGCTGCGGACAATCTTTTTTCCGCAGGCGTCAAAAAAGCGTTTGCTTCCATTGCCGACCTTCCGCTCATCGATGTAAACCGCTTTTTGCAAGCGCCATATTCCGATCAAACTCCGCTCGGACTGCTGTTAGCAGGCGGCACGGAAGAAGACCGCGAGGTTCTCTGCCGAATATTGGATGCGCTGATTATGCGTACGGCGCGGCTTGCTGCGGGAAATATCGCAGCGGCTGTCATTAAAACAGGCAAGGGAAAAAATCCTGCGCTGCCGGTTTGTATCCTTGCAGAGGGTACAACGTTTTTAAAAACGTACCGGTTGCATGATGCCGTCATTGCGCATCTCTATACGGTGCTGACGCAAGAGCGAGGCCTTTATTTTGATGTGGTATCCCTCGACCATGCAATTACGTTCGGTACCGCCATCGCGGGCACGATTTAACAATATAATATATAATAATGTAATAATTTAGCGGATTTAACGGAGGTTTAACGAAACTCACATGGCGGAGCTTTTTTATCTGGCAAAAATCGGAGAAATCAATCTTAAAAAAGGGAACCTAAAGGATTTTGAACGGCGGCTTGCGCAAAACTTCAGAAGCTATTTTGACGGAGCGGTGCCGAACGTACAGGTACGCGCCGGACGGATGTATGTACGGGCTGATGAGGCCTTGCAGCCGCGGGTAGAAGCGGCTTTAAATCACCTTTTCGGTATTACGAGCTGGGCGCAGGCAAAACCGGCAGATAAAACACTCGAAGCTATTTCCGAAACGGCTGTTGCCGAAGCAAAAGCTTTGCAGGCGCAAGGTGCACGCACCTTTAAAATTGAAGCCCGCCGCGCCGATAAACAATTTCCCCTTACTTCCTATGACATTGCGCGGGAAGTAGGAGGCACCATCCATACGGCGGGGATTTTAACCGTCGATGTGCATAACCCCGATGCGGTTATCAGTATCGAAGTGCGCGAAAAGCAAGCCTTCATTTACGGCGTTGAGCATATCGGCAGGAGAGGTCTTCCATGCGGCTGTTCGGGGCGGGCGCTGCTGCTGCTCTCGGGCGGAATCGACTCCCCCGTTGCCGGATACAAAATGCTCTTCCGTGGTATGAAAGTCGATTACGTGTATTTTCATTCCCATCCGTATACATCGCCGGAAGCTCAGCAAAAGGTAGAAACCTTAGCCGGTATTTTAGCTCGTTACGGGCTTGGCGGATACATTACCGTCATATCGTTTACCAAGGTACAGCAGCACCTAAAGCGGACGGTGCCGGAAGCCTATTTGACGCTCCTGCTCCGTATGTGTATGATGCACACGGCCGAAATGCTGGCCGAAAAGGTCAATGCACAGTGTTTGGTTACGGGAGAGAGTCTCGCGCAGGTGGCAAGCCAAACAATCGAAAACCTTACAATTACCGACAGCTGTGCAAAACTTCCGATTCTACGTCCGCTTATCGGTATGGACAAGGAAGAAATCATACGCTATGCGGTTGATATCGGTACCTATCAAACTTCCATATTGCCGTACGAAGATTGCTGTGTGTTGTTTTCTCCCAAGCATCCGGTATTGCATACACGGCAGAAGGATGCCGAAGATATCTATGCGCGTATAGACATAGAGCCGCTGCTTATGGAAGCCTTCGAGCAGCGTGAGACAAAAAAAATAGAATGGACGCTGCTATAAAAACGTGAAGAGAGGATATTATTTAATGCATAAAAAGTTATTACCTGTTTTATATCTTTTGATTTTTTCTTCTGTTCACTTAGTGGGCATGAGCGCTGATGAGGCATATCCTGTTATTGAAAAAATAATTTCGACTATGCCGATGCGGAAGAACAGTATCTATTATGTAAACGATGAAGATATACAACTCATACTCGGCGCAGCAGCAGAGACGAGTATTAACTTGTTTGAACTGATCGATTGTATGTACCGTTATCTTGCGATGAATAACAAACGGCTTGAAATTTCGGGGATACTCTTCCGTAACGCACGAACATTGTTTAGTTATGGAGGATATCCTGTCGAACAGCTTTTACCGATAGATAATCTCGTGAGCGTACAGGTTGGGGCTTGTTTTAATCAAAACCAAAATCCGCTTGAAATGGAGCTTGATGCCCCTTACAGCGTTTACATTGAAATTGCAACGGCTGTCTATGATACTCGATGCGGTTTTACTAAATTGCAGCCGTTTAATTTTCTGGAATCTTATGGTATGTATATTAAAAAATGGAACATTACAAAACAGATACGAAAAATCCATCTGTATGAACCCGGCTTCGGCGCTGTATACGCTCAAGGCTTCTTTAAACCGAAAAAATGGGAGCTGAGAGCTATCAGTCGAATTCCTTCTCAGTCCGCCGAACCTTGAGATTTCAGCTCATTATTTCTTTCCTCAAGACCCAGTTTTATTTCTTCTTCGCGCGCAATATCTCGCTCAGCGGTTTCAATTAATTTTTCATATTGTGTAATCCCTTCTCGATATCCGGCGATCGCTTTTTGTAAGGTTTCTATTTTATGTACCTCACCGGCAAGGGCGATTTCGTTTTCGATATATTCGATGTCGATCGCATTTTTCCCAAGCTTTACACGATACTCCGCAATAGCATCTAAATACGGTTTAAACAGTTCCGGTATGCCGGTAAGAGGTTCGTCGGTTTTTTCTCCTGCCTCGGTATAAAAGATATCGCTATACTGTGAACCTTGTTGTCTTTCGGCTTCCTCAATTTTTTCATCCGTATTTTTTATGATGTCTGTCAGAATATTGATCCGTTTCTGAGGAGTATCGGCAACACCGCATTCCGTTAGCGTTTCTTCAAGTTTTTTCTGCTCGGTATTCAGGGTTTCCTTTCTGTCTTCCATCTCATCTTGTTTTGAAACGATTGCTTGTAAGGAAAGATATGCTGTTTCGAGTTGTTCCGGAAAGGATGCACCGCGTACTTCTTTTATAACCTCATCTGTTAGAGACTCCTCTCCTGCCTCAATAATTTGTTCGTTCATTTTTTTCTGCAGGCTGGTCAATTTATTTTTTAAAGACAGCAACTGTGGACTCAATGTCAGTTTTTTGAAAAAATGTGCATCGTTTTTTTTGTGTTCAAGTTCTTGTTTTTCTTGCTGTACCTTTTCGATAGACTCTTTGAGCGGTTCAATCGATTGTGCAATGTGTGCAATTTGGGGAAGTGAATTATTTTGATAGGTTTGGAAGAACAGTAAAATAAAATCATTCCGCGTGTTCTGATAGGTACGCTGCTGTTCATGTAATAGTTTATCAACTTCTTTAGAAAAAACTTTTAATTCATTTTGCCGTGATTGTGCTGTCTTAATGCTCAAAATAGTATCCGAATCCTTTCGGCGAGATTCCCTCAGCATTTTCCACGCTTCAAAATCTTGTTCGTCGATGTGAGGCGTCGGTTCTTTACGCTGTAAAACATATTCGAATTGGGCTTCGCCGCATTCTCTGTACAATGAATTAAGCATTGTTTGTAAATTTTCCCGATCTTTTTTTCTGTCCGCTAAATTTTTCTTCAGATTATCCATACAAAACCGCCTTTGTTCATCCCGTGAATATAAGATTAAGAGAACACTATCAATATATACGTTTATCGTAAAAAATACTATATCATCGGTTCAAACACGCTACTGACTGGAAACATCGCTATCAGTGCCAAGTTCAAAAGTTGACCTCCTTGTCAATTTTTGAACGCGAGTTTTTGCTGTGCAAAAAAACGTTGCTACTGCTTATAACCACGGACATCCGTGTCCGTCCTGAAACTACAAGGCGCGAACAAAAATAAAGCGGAGGCACGCCACAGAATGTACATCCTATACATTCTGTGGCTACGAGTTTAGCTTACGCCTAAACTCGTTACAGCTTTACATCCCCGCCATCCGTGGCGCTGTTGACCAGTGTACGTCCGTGTACACTGGTCAACGATAAGTTTTTCTACCGAAAAACTTACTGCTGCTTGGAACTACCGCCGTCCTTGGCGGAAATGATACGTTGAGGATTAATTTTTATGAAGCGACAAAGTAATTACCCGTATATTTTCAAAAGAACAAAAGGATGATAGAATATGATCATGCATTTAAGTATTTGGGCGCTCGCAGCTCTGTGGTTTTTTGTTTTTTTAGGGGGCTTTGTCGATTCTGCGGCGGGGGGCGGAGGGTTAATCTCGTTGCCTGCTTATTTATTTGTCGGGCTTCCACCGCATACCGCAATCGGGTGTAATAAGTTTTCATCTGCGTGCGGCACCACACTTTCCGCAGCGCGGTTTTTTAAAAACGGCGCGGTTGACTGGCAGGTCGCGGCAGTTTCCGCTGTCTGTTCGTTTGTCGCTTCATATCTTGGTATCAGAATCGCATTGATGATCAATCAGGAAACGCTTAAAACCGTATTGGTTATCGTTCTCCCGATTGTCGCTGTGCTTCTTTTATTCAAACGCAACTTCGGTACTGAGAATAAATCAGCCGATATTCCGAAAAAGAAAGCGCTTATCTTGGCGGCCTGTACCGGTCTAGTGATCGGATTCTACGACGGACTGATCGGGCCGGGAACGGGTACCATTGCGATTATCGTTTTTTCCGCAGGGATGAAATATGATCTCAAAACCGCTTCCGGTAATGCAAAAGTTATGAATCTCGCATCGAATTATGCATCGCTCATTGCTGTCATAACCGGCAACAAGGTCATCTATTCCATTGCAATTCCTGCCGCCGTATTCGGCATCATTGGAAACTATATCGGGGCGGGGTTTGCAATAAAAAAAGGCACTGCGTTTATCAAACCGTTGATGATCTGTGTTATTATCCTGCTGTTCGGAAAACTCTTTTACGATGTTTTCGGGACATTTCTGTTCTCATAGGCGCTTATGAACTATACGCTTTACGACCCTTATGACTATCCACTGTATCGTCCGCCGAGCGAGGCTTATTCTTTAATCTTACAGGTAACACTCGGCTGTTCGTACAACCGCTGCGTCTTTTGCGGAATGTATCAGACAAAAAAATTCCGGATTAAGCCGATTGAAACGGTGAAGCAGGAACTTGTGATGTTTGCCGAACACTACCGCCGTGTTGATAAGGTGTTCTTGGCTGACGGCGATGCGTTAACCGCCCCGACGGAATACTTGGCCGCGGTGTTGGACGCGATTGCTGCCGTTATTCCGCAGTGCAAACGGGTTTCCTGCTATGCAACTCATCTCAATATCAGACAAAAATCTCCGGAAGAATTAAAGCTGCTGGCCTCAAAGGGGTTGACGCTTTTGTATCTCGGTGTGGAAAGCGGCGACGATGAAACGCTCAAGTTTATCCGGAAGGGAACAACGGCGGTGGAGCTGATCAAACTTTCCAACAAGGTGAAAGATGCGGGGATGGAACTGTCGGCAACCTTTATTTTAGGGATTAATGGCGCCGAACGGGATAATACGCAGCATGCGATTAAAACCGGTGAGATTATCTCCAAAATGTATTTGACGTATGCGGGGCTGCTCACCTTGCGGCTTGAAGACGGCAGCTATCTTACCAAAGCCGCCGCCGAAGGAAAATACACGGTTGTCGGGATTGAAGAGGTTGTAAGAGAATTAAAGCTGATTTTAGAGAATATCCATGTTGAAGAGATGACCGCTCCGGTGATTTTCCGCTCCAACCACGCCTCAAACTTTTTAACGTTGAAAGGGACGCTGCCGCAGGATAGGGACGCGATGCTCGCGCAAGTCAACCGCGTTTTGGAGCGGGGCGTATATCCTGAACACCGGAAATATTATTTATAGGGCATCTTTAAGAGCCGCATTTCGGCGATCGAATGTATATTTCCTTTATAAGGTGGCCGACCGTGCAGCCGTTTTCCGGGCGGCGGCAATGACTTCTTCCGCTTGAGCCTGCGTAATCCGCGCCGCGGCGGCCGCCGCTTCCACGGAAGCGGCGGCAAGCTTTTCAATACTTGAAAAGCTGCGCAGCAAACGCGCAGCCCGTTTTTCCCCGATGTGGGGCAGCTGTTCAAACTGTAAGTGCAGTTCTTCTTTTGAGCGTAACCGGTTGTTGCGAGTGTTGGCAAACCGGTGCGTTTCGTCGCGTACCCGCTGGAGTACCCGTAAGGCTGCGCTCCGCCGCGGCAGTACAATCGGCTTGTTGATATGCGGCCGGTAGAGTTCTTCATTTTTTTCTGCAAGCCCCACCAACGGAATATCCAGCTCCAGTGCGTCGAGTACCGCTTTGGCCGCATTTACCTGCCCGATGCCGCCGTCTATCATAATTAGGTCGGGCAGCTCTGCCGCTTCGTTCAGCAAACGGGTATACCGCCGCGCCACCGCTTCCCGCATGGAGGCATAGTCGTCGATAATGCCGTCCGTGGTGCGTAGCCTGAAAATCCGGTAGTTCTTTTTGTCGGGATTGCCGTCCTTAAACGAGATGAGGCTTGCAACCGTGTACTTGCCGTGCAAATGAGCGATATCGAAACCTTCGATACGGTGGGGCGGCCGGTCAAGCGATAATATCTTTTGGAGTTCTTCCAAGGCAGGGAAGTCTCCCAGCTCCTTTATGCGGCGGGCAGCGTCCTCTTTTGCGTTAAACTGTGCCATTGCAAGCGCCGCTTTATGCCGCCGAAGTACGGAAGGAGGCAGCCGGTCTACTGCAAACCGCTCCGGTACGTTTCGGTGGTCTACACCATCTGATGCAGCTGTTGTTTGTTTTGATACATTCGGTTCGCTTGCACTGTCGGATACCGGTGCCGTTTCAGCCGTACTGGATACTCCTAGGGTGCCGGTTGTTTTGAAACTATTAGCAGTACTGCTTTCGGCATCACTTATGTCAGGTGTAACGGCGCCATATACCGGAGTTTTTTCAGCGGCTGCCGCTTCGGTGTTATCAATATGATATGAATGTTCGTTCACAGCGGTGAGGCTTTCCGTGTCCGTTGCAGAGGCTTGTTTCCGATCTTCCAACGGAATCGCCGTGATAGTAACTTTAACACCGAGCCGGTCGGCAAACCATTGTTCTGCGAGTTCGTATTCTTGTCCTGCACATACAAAGATATGCGGCGGAATCTGCTTCGGGTCGGTATAGTATGCAATTAAAAATTCAGGTAATACCTCGGTTTCATCTTTGAGGCTTTCCGTCCGGTATAAGTCCCGTCCGACAACCTTGCCGCCCCGCATTTTAAATACCGTAAACGTAATCAGCGCTCCCTCAGCCGCCCAGCCGATATAGTCGCGAGCTTCCGGATCCATATCTTCAACGGAGTTTTGGCCTCGAAGCGCCCGTACTGCTTGCATCCCGTCTCTGATACGGGCGGCCTTTTCAAACTCACGGGCTGCTGCTGCGGCTTTCATCTTTTCCGTTAATTCGGCGAGCGGTTTTTTCAAGTCTCCTTCAAGCAGCAGCGCAATTTCATCAATATCCTTTCGATAATCGGTTTCGGAAATTTTATCCGCACAGGGAGCGCTGCATCGGCCGATATGAAAATACAGACAGGGCTCGCGCTTCTTTAAGCGCTTGCATTGCCGCAGTGTATAGGTCCGTTTAATGAGCGACAAAAAATCATCAACAGCCGGCACATTGGGGAAGGGACCGAAATAGCGGGCGCCGTCGTTTTGTATCCGCCGCGTTCGGTACAGCCGCGGATAGCGTTCATTGGTAATTTTGAGCACGGGATAGGTTTTCCCGTCTTTGAGATTGATATTGTAGCGCGGCTTGTATTTTTTAATCAGATTATTTTCAAGCAGCAGCGCCTCATACTCATTATCGGTTTGAATATACTCGATACGGCGCGCACGCGAAACGAGAATACGGGTTTTAATATCCCGCTTTGACGCAAAATATGAACTCAATCTATTCTTGAGCGATTTCGCCTTTCCGACATAAATAACGATATCTTTTTCATCCCGCCACAGATACACGCCGCTGGTTTTAGGCGCCGACAGCGCATATTGATGAAGCGCTTCACGTACGTCCGCTTGTTCACTCATATCGTAAGGATAATACTAAGACCGGTGCGTAATGGCAATATTGATAGAACATAATCGGATGTTTTTATAATTTATGGATTATTCCAAATACTCGGTTAGATTTAATTAAGAAATGATGAATTTTTGATGTGAATTATAGTGCTTTTTCCAGCCATTTTCCTCCGAAGGTCGTATAAGGACTGTAGGAGATGTGAATGACTAGGAAACCCTTTGAAGAACTAACCATTTCCGATGACTTTATGTTTTGTAAAGTCATGGAACACGAATCGCTGTGCCGGCCGTTTCTTGAAATGCTCTTTAGTACACAGATCGATAAAATCACATATCTTTCGTCTCAAAATACAGTTACGACTCATTTGGGCGCAAAAACAGTCCGCCTTGATGTACTGGTAAAAGATGAAGACGGTACATCCTACGACATAGAAATGTTTTTTCCGATAGACATCCGTGCCTATCGGAAAAACGAGTTTTGCCTTGTGTCAAAACATCGCTGCTGCATGGAACCAGCGGCATCCGTGCCGCTGCTGAAACAGACTTGTCTAAAAAAGCCTTCCGTTAGCCTTTTGTAAATAGGCGGAGTAGATGCTAGGAGCGTACAAAAAACACCCGCAGGCGTACTTGCTGTACGTCGAGGACTGTTTTTTGTTAAGCGACAACGCAGATACCCGCATATTTTCAAAAGATACAAAAAAGATTATATTGAGAACGCAAAAGCATTTAAAGAAACAGACAATCAAGAGTTACAAGGTTTTTTACAGTATGTGAAAACAGGCAAAGCAACAACCGATTACACGAGGAGGATAGAGCAGATGATACAGACGGTAAAACACAACGAATTAGCACGGAAAGAATACCACATATTACCGGCAGCCCTGATGGATGCCTTTGACGAAGGTATTGAACAAGGCAGAGTCGAAGGAGAAGCGAGAGGTAAATTTCTTGGTCTTGCCGAAGGTTCCCGCCAAAAAGCGCTTGAAACGGCAAAGAACTTATTGCAATTCGGCTTATCTGTACAAAAAATAGCACAGGCAACCGGGCTTACCAAAGAAGATATTGAAGCACTGTAATCTACCTTTACCTAGTATTGCAGATGGCAGCGCGATATTGTAGAGCGATAATTAAATATGCTACAATTCGCGGCAACGATTTTTTATAGGAGATGTTATGAAAAAATTGCTCTGTGTTGTATGTGTATCGGCTGCAATGCTGATACCGGTTTTTGCCTCTGCGGGTGCGAAAGAGTATGAATATACCGAACAAGATATATTTATCACCGCAGGAGATCATGAAATTCCTGCTACGCTGACACTTCCTAAAGGAAAAGCCGACGAAAAATTTCCTGCAGTGGTGATGCTGCATGGAAACGGTTCAAACCGCCATGAGGCAGGTATGGCTTACGATTACACTGCGCCTGAAATGGCACGTGCCGGTATTGCGACGATTCGGTTCGATTACATCGGAAACGGCGACAGCAAGGGCGATTATATCGACTTTACCTATGATAAAGGTATCGAAGACGCTCTGAGCTGCTATCAATATCTTTGCGCACTGAAGAATATCGATGCAAAAAGAATCGGGATTATGGGATGGAGTCAAGGCGGAAGGCTCGCTCTTTTAGCGGCTGCACGGAATGATGTCTTTAAAAGTGTGCTTACATGGGCAGGTGCCTACGATCAGAAAAGCGGAGAACAAGAACAATACGAAATAGCAAAGAAAAACGGTTATTATGAAGTAACCTATTCATGGCGGCCGCCGCTTAAACAAAGCCCCGCTTATTATGAAAATGCAATAGCAATCAATTATCCGGCGGAACTTGCTGCGATTAAAGCCCCGATTTTAGCCATCGCAGGCTCCAAAGATGATGTAGTGTTGCCTTCCGTAGCGCAGACGATAGCCGCCGGCGCCAAGAACAAAAAAAGCCGCGCCCTTATTCTGGAAGGCGCTGATCATACGTTCCTTGTATTCTCCGGCGATTTAAGTATGCTGCATACCCTTACCGGCGAAACGATTGCATGGTTTAAAAAGACTTTATAAACGCATAAAAGCAAAAGGTCGCACAGAATAGGACAGTCGCATCAGGTAGATTAGATAAGAATCGCAGAATGAGTGAGGCTATGAGACCATTTGAACCATCTTCGACTGTTGTACATCCGTGTACCTCTCAACCGATGTACGTCCATGTACATCGGTTGAGGACAAGTTTTGTTCCAAAACTTGTTTCTGACCTATCCCACGCCCATCCTTGGGCGCATTGAAGGCGAGATTTGTGCGTACACAAATCTCGCTGTACTGACAGGAAGTCAGTGGTTCCAAACAGTATCGAGTTTTTCATCAGGAAAACTCGAAGCTAAAAAATGTACAAGGATGTACATTTTTTAGCGATGCCATCCTTGGCAGTTCTGGTTGAACAACCTCACTTATTCTGCGGGGCTACTAAAAACGGCCTGATGCGGCTGCCCTTTTTGTTAAATGACGGTTCTTTTCGATCTTCCAAATTCATACCCTATTAAACCCTATTAAATCTGCCTGTTGATGTATCTCAAGAGTGATTTACTGAGGCATAACAGCACGGCGCAAAATTTCGTTGATTCTTGTTTGATACCCTTTACCGCCTGCTTTTAACGCTTCCAAAACATCAATATCAATTTTGATATGAACATCAGCTTTTTTCACTTTGTACCATTCTGGATGTATTACATGGGCTGGTTTCATTTGTGCCAGCTGCTCCGACGTGAGCGGAGGGCAGTCAGGATCATCAAATTTTTCATCGAAAGCTATTATTTCTTCTATACGCTCTTTTGATAGTTTAGGTGATTTATTAATTTCGTCTAAAGTCATTGTTTTTATAGCCATTTATTTCCTCCTTGTTCGCCTTGCGAGCTGATATAATCCTCAGTGTACCGTCATTCCTCTCTGTATAGACAACAAACAGGATAGTCTCGACAAACCCAATGGCATTCCACCGTTCTTCAGAATCACATGGATCTGGAATAAGAAGAAGGTGAGGATCAGTAAATATCTGACACGCCTCTTCAAAAGAGATGCCATGTTTTTTAATATTTGTCTTATTTTTCTTCTCGTCCCATTCAAAATACATGAAAGGTTACTCCATAAAATAATGTACATCATGAAATGGGTGTTGTCAATATCGTAAACAGTGCCAAGAACAAAAAAAGCCGCGCCCTTATTCTGGAAGGCGCTGATCATACGTTCCTTGTATTCTCCGGCGATTTAAGTATGCTGCATACCCTTACCGGTGAAACGATTGCATGGTTTAAAAAGACGTTATAAACGCATAAAAGCAAAAGGTCGCACAGAATAGGGCAGTCGAATCAGGTAGATTAGATAAGAATCGCAGAATGAGTGAGGCTGTGAGACCATTTGAACCGCGAAGAGGTTCAACTCTACTTGAACAACCTCAATTATTCTGCGGGGCTACTAAAAACGGCCTGATGCGGCTGCCCTTTTTGTTAAATGACGGTGTTGTCGGGAATAATTGCGTTCTTGGTGATAACGTAAATGCGGTCAACAACGTGATAATAGCCGTAATCGCCGTCGGGCGGGATTTCTCCCATACCGATAGAGACATTATGCCCGATACGTGCGTTTTTATCGATAATCGCTTTTTTAATATGGCAGTTCTTTCCGATACCGACACATGGAATGTCGGCCTTTTCATCTCCTGCCTTGCTGCTTTCGGATTCGTAGTAGTCCGCTCCCATACAGACAACCCCTTCCAATACGCTGCCCGATTCGATAATGGTTCGGATACCGATTACGGAGCGGGTAATTGTCGCATAGGTAATAACACAGCCTTCACTACAGGTAACGCGATCCAACTGCGCCCCGTTGATTTTTGAAGCCGGCAGATTTCGGTAGTGAGTATAAATCGGCGCTTCCGCATCATAAAAGTTAAACTGTGGAGTAATTTCCGTTAAATCGAGGTTTGCTTCGTAAAAACTGCGGATAGTACCAATGTCTTCCCAATAACCGTTATGCACAAACGCCGAAACCTTATGATCTTTAATTGAAGCGGGAATAATTTCTTTTCCGAAATCGGTCATGTTGTTGTTTAAGCAGTCTTCCATCGCCTTTGCATTAAAGATATAAATACCCATCGACGCGAGATATTCTTTATCGGGGCTTGCGACCGAAATACCCGACTGTGCAGGGATCTTCCATTCATCAATGTTTCTATCGGGACCGGGCTTTTCCATAAAAGCGGTAATATTCGATTTTTTATCAATCTGCATAATACCGAATCCGGAAGCGTCGCGGCGGTTTACTGCCGTACAGGCGATGGTAATGTCTGCACCGGAAGCTTCGTGCTGCGCTAAAAACTCTTTTAAGTTCATACGGTATAATTGATCGCCTGAAAGGATGATATAGTATTTCGGATCTTGCGTTTTAAAGTGAGGAAAGTTTTTTCTTACTGCATCCGCGGTTCCTTCGTACCAACCCGAATGCTCAAATGTCTGTTCTGCAGCAAGGATTTCAACAAAACCGTTTGAAAAACTGTCAAAACGGTATGCCCGTGCAATGTGCAGATGCAGCGATGCGGAGTTAAATTGAGTCAATACATAAATTTGCCTAAGACCAGAGTTAATACAGTTGGAGATAGGTATATCGACAATACGGTGTTTCCCTCCGAACGGTACAGCCGGCTTTGAACGGGATTGAGTAAGCGGGTATAAACGGGTTCCTTTTCCGCCTCCCAAGATAATCGATAATACTTTCGGCATATATCCTCCTTTTATGATATTTGCAGGGGCGCATTCCGCAAAAACCGAGAGAAGTATCTATGAACACACTGAGATTTAAGCGTTGTTCTACTATAAGTATAAACGAGTTTTTTATTTTTTGCCATAAAATAAATAAGAATTATTCTTGGCTATCTTTAAAAATTCGGTTTGATTTTTATGTGATGCACCGCTTCTTTTTCGGTTAGATTTAACGTGATGCAATGCGCCCGCTTGACAACAGGGATTCCGCATTATAAATAGTGTCAAAAAAACAGTAGCTCACACGGTATAAAAGATGGTAAAATGTTCTTGGGGTGGAACAATGACATTACAAGAATCATTTGAGAACATTAAAGACGAAAGAATCGAAAGATGCAAGAAACACAATCTCGTCGATATACTGATGCTCGTGTTTGTGGGAGTGTTGTGCGGGTATAAAAGCATAGAACAAATACAATTTTATGCGACATTAAGCGAACAAACCCTTAAAAAATATCTGAAACTGGAAAATGGCATCCCCAGCAGCGATACGATTCTGCGAGTGCTTGCAAGGATTGATGCAAAGCAGCTTGAAAAAGTATTCATAGAATATGCACGAGAGACATTCGGCAAGCATATTGCAGAAAATGAAGTATTGGCGATTGACGGAAAAACTATCCGGCGCTCTGAATATGCACCAACCGGCGAAGATAAAAGAGCCCATAAAGCCGCTCATGTTGTTTCGGCTTGGGCGCACTCTCTGGGTGTGTGTTTTGGGCAGGTGAAAACAGAAGAAAAATCAAATGAAATCACCGCCATTCCTGAACTTCTGGATCTGTTAGACTTAAAAGGGATGATTATTACTATAGATGCGATGGGTTGCCAGAAAAAAATCGTTGAGAAAATAGCAGAAAAGGAAGCGGAGTATGTCATTTCTCTGAAAGGAAATCAGCAATCGATCCATCGGGATGTAAAAGAGTTTTTTGAGCACCCTTGTGATGACGCTTATTGTCAGTATTACAATATTCAGCGAGGAGAATATAGCCTTGAAATTGGACACGGACGAATTGAAAAACGCACCTGTTATCTTTGCGGGAATATTGATTGGCTTTCAGAAAAAGATGAATGGAAGAATCTCAATGGCGTTGGAATGCTCGTGTGCGAAAGAACGGTAAAGAAGACTGGGAAGAAATCCGTTGAACAAAGATATTTTTTGACCTCACTGACAGATGTGCACAAGGCAGCATTTGCGATGAGGGCTCATTGGGGGATAGAAAATAACCTGCATTGGGTTCTCGATGCAATTCTCGATGAGGATTATTGTCTTGTACGAAAAGACAATGCGGCAGCAAACTTAAGCGTCTTACGAAAAATTGTCTTGAATATACTCAAACAGGTTGACTTTTCGGATATCATAAAAGCAAAGAAAATGCCGCTTCTCCATAAGCAACAAACGAGAAGATTGCCTCGATAGAGTATTGCAGTCGTTATAATGCGGAATCCCTGCGCTTGACAAAGTATTGAATTATCGATATATCATTAAATGATATTTAGTAATCTATGCGGTATTGTGCCGTCCTCTAAAAGTTATCCATAAACGTAATTGTACAAAAAGTCTATCATTAACAAGAATAAAGTTCTAAGGTCTTACTGTCGATATGAGAGGTGGGATAGCAGAAAGTTGTGCCGGTCATGTCGTTACCGCTCAAACGGGAAAGCAAGACGGTAAAGTCTGTCGCAGAGAAGCGAAGCAGAAGAAATTAAACCTGTTCGGAAACTTCCGTTTCTGAACAGGGTACCTTGAAATGCGATGTTCTAAATCGTGCTATTTGTGCGATTTAGAACTCGTCGACCTATTCGAAAGCGCATTTATCGAATAGGTCTATTATAGTGCGTTTTTACCACCGGAGTGTGTTAAGAATGCTTGCTAAATGAAGTGGAGAAAATGCTTATGAAAAAGATGGATCGTGCAGTATTCCTTGTACTGATTGTATTAGCGGCTATTACAGGCTTTGCTTGTAAGAACAATATCGGTTTAGGCGGTCAGATAGATATTCTTCCGCCGATTGGGGAAATTACCTATCCTGATGGGGGAGGGGCAATACGCGGTTCATTTGTCTTAAAGGGGACAGCGAGCGATGACGATGGTATCCAATCGATTTCGGTTGTTTTTGAAAACATCAAAACGAAACAAAAGAGCCAAGTATATGACGTCGGAGGATTTAGCAAAGGCAGCGCCTCGGTAGAGTGGACGGTTCATATAGACAACGAAGCGAATGAAAATGGATACGATATTCCTGACGGTGAATATGAAGCAATCGTTACCGTTACCGACAAGGGTGGAAAACCATCCAAAATTACAAAGAATTATAAAATAGATAATAGACCGCCCCAAATAGAAATACTGAGTCCCGATTTATCTAAAAATCAGAGTGGTGATTTTACGATGCGCGGGTCGGTTATCGATATACTCAGCGGTGTAAAAAGCATAAAATATATCGTCGGTAAACAAGATAGCAGCGATATAACGAAAGAGCCTGCTAAAGACGCTACCAATTGGAACTCGCTTGATGTATTGGCAGATATATGGACGATCGATTTTACTAATGCGGATAGTATCACGCAAAAAGCAAAAGCTGAAAGTCTCGGTAAAAAGGTTGACGGGCTTGCAGCGGGAGTAGAACTGTATGATATTCCACTCTTCTTTTTAGTGGAAGATAAAGCAGGCAATGCCGGTATTGTCAGTCACATAATAAGAGTAGACCCGAACGGAGATATTCCTGAAATAACGGTACGATCGCCTGACGCGGATAAAGTTTTAGGCGGTACGATCCGTATTTGGGGAACAGTGAGCGTGCCCAATCCTGCAGCGGGAGTGGTCAAGGCGGTGATGATTCAGATTACCGATAAGGTAGATGCTTCCGATAAACCGGATTTTAGCGAGAGTGCTGTATTCGGCAGTACTGACTGGTGTCCTTCTGAGGGGAAACAATTATCATATACGGAGGGAAGTCCGTATTGGTCGGTAGAAATAAACAAAAGTAAAGAATTTGACGCTTCAAGCGGTACGCAGCGGGTTATTTGGTTTAGATTGCGTGGTAAAAATGATAAGAATATTGCCGGTCAATGGACAGCGCCGATTAAAGTTACCATCGATAAAGCGGCTCCGACCATTACCGGTATGAAAGTTGCAACGGATGGTAATATCAACACGCCCATTCCATCATGGCCGATAGACCCTGAAAACCAAGACTATGTTTCAAATATGTGGATAAAGGGAGATGATCTTTATTTATGTGCAGATTTATCGCATGATGCCGGTATCGAAAGAATAGATATAAACGGTACCTATATCGGTCAGGAGGTTTCTTTAACGGGGAACAGCGAAATAACCGGCTATAAGCTGCATAATCAGCAGTGTTTTGAACAAGACGGTCATAACTACAAAATGCGGATTCCGTTAAAGACGACGGCGAATCCTGCAAATAATAACGGATTTACTATTAACGTTATGATAAAGGCTAAAAAACAAAAACAAGGAGATATAGACGGTTTAACCGCTTCAACTTCGTTCTCTTTTAAATACGATAATACTGCTCCTACAGCGGTGTTCGGTACGAAAATAGCTTCATCTGGTACCGTGCAGGTAAATGGAACTTTGTTTACCGACCCTGCGTTAATAGGGAAAACAAATATCAATACTTCGATGAAGTTTTTTGCTTCGGGCGAGGATATTGCAATTACCGCATTCGACAAGAATACCGGCGAAGTTACGCTTGCGTCTGCTCCAGCCAATCCTACAAAGGGGTATCTTATTTACAGCCCCATTGAATATTTGACGCCTGACACGAGCGGTAAAGTGTGGGTATCCGGCGCTGCGTATGATGTAGGTGCGGGAGTTGAAAAAGTTGAAGTAAACTATAATGGTGTTGCATCAAGCAAAATGACTTTAGAGTTTCCGAGCGGCGTGCGAACGGATGTCGGTAACGGTGATGTAAACTTTGTAACATGGAAAGGTGAACTCGATGTCAGCAGCTTTGTAGATGGTACGGGGAAAATCGTCATTACGCCGATTGACCGTGCAAATAATGCCTCTGCTCCGATTGAAGTACCCGTAAAACTTAAAAAGGAGCCTTTGAAGATAGATTCTGTAGCATTGGGAACGGATATGAACCGGAACGGCGCTATCGCGGATGTCGGCTCTACGGTGGTTGAAACCAAAACATTGGCGCTGACATATAACGCAGCAAATCCTGACGGTATCGACAGTGAAAAATATGATTGGCACGGTAAAGCTGACGGCGGTACGTTTAGGTTTAAAAACAATACGTCGCACATTAAAATTGGAACTGTCGGCGGAAGCGGCGCTAAAAAGTATACACTGAAATGCGTAACAAACGGTACTGACATTCGGAATCTAATAGCTTTACCTTCAGATGGCGTTATTACGCTGAATGCGGCTGATTTTACTAAAATAGGTCAAAGTGATGACCTTGCCACAAGCGACCCCAAAAAGCGTAAGCTTCTTCTTACCGTATGGGATTCCGCACAGGGGTTAACCTGCGGTACCGATACGTGGATGGCAGAACTGGAACTTGATGTTATTGTCGATACTACAGACAGAATTGCGCCTACAAACACTATTGATCCATTTAAGTGGGTTTCCGAAACTGAAAACAGTTTGTACGGCAACAGCCGCGATAACGGACACATCGAAATCAAGGCAAGCGGTAATTCGCAGGTTTCCGGCAAAATAAGCATTACCGGTACTGCGTATGACGATCAGGTTATTACGGAAATTTGGGCAAAGATCGACGGCTTTACGTTCACCGGTGCAAGTACTACGGATGCTCAAGTAGGTCACAGGCTTGCAACGTATAGTACTTCAACCGGTAATTTTACGGTAGAATCCGGTAATGTTGATACAAACGGATGGAAGTTTACTGTTGTATCGAATGAGTTCAGTGTTGAAAAGGGTCATACCGTTAAATGGCAGCTCGATTGGGATAGCTCAAAGATAACAGGCGGTGTCGGCTTGAATAAAACGATTATGGTAACGGTAAAAGATACCGCTCAAACCAATACGGTTTCAAAAGAGCGGAAGGTCGATGTCGTGCCGTATATTACCGGTGTCAGTAGAAACAGTACATACAATACAAACAGAGCGCGAAGCGGCGCGATACCCTTACTCCGTGGGGAAGCTGGCAATACGATTACAGGCTTTAACTTTGAAGGAAACGCTCCCTCTTTAAAGATTACTGAAAATAAAGACGGAACCGGTTCTTCAGTTGCAATGGAGAGTCTTACTTTAAGTGGTGATAAGAAGAGTTTTACCTTTACAGTTCCCAATACGGCAAAAGACGGGTATCTGCATCTTGTGGTAAACGGTGTCGCTGCGGTGAATAATACAAATGCGTATACCGAAAGCAATATGGAAAAATCCAATACATACGGAACCGCAAAACATTCTGACGACAGATTTGTGCATATCTGGCGTGTAAATAAAGAAGATACGTTTAAGGGCAGCAAAAATGCCATTTATCCTGCAATGAGTAAAGGAACTGACGGAACACTGTATGCTTCGTTCAGTAATTATTCAAAGTCGGAAGTGTATTATTCAAATGCATTTACAGGAAGTGGTTCTGTTACAGCCGGAGATGGTGCAACAAGAGTATTTACCGGATATGACCCGCCGGAAGAAACCGATATAACCGTGAATGGAGCGGAAGTAAATGTACTGTATGCTGCAAATTATCATGGAGGTCGTGATTTTGACTGGGGAAATGGAGACTCTAGTTATCCTTGGAACGATACCCAATCTGCAAATGCTGGGGGCTTATATCTCTATGATAAAGATGCATCTCTGGTAGAGGTCTGTATAACCCCGAATCGTTATTTTAGGATATACCGGTTTGAACTGTTTACCTATGATAACGAATTGCAGCAGTTTAAAAACATACGGACAGTGCGTTCCGGAGACAATATTTATACGGTTTACTATGATCGGTTGACCGGAGCCGTAAAATTCGCCTGGGTAGATGACAGCAAAAAGCCGAATACAAGTGGTCAAGCGCTTCCGTGGTGCGTCATTGACGGCAATACCGACGTAACCGATAGCGAATGCAAAGTACCTGACGCTCCGGCTGGTGCTCCGGATGCTCAAAAAACATTTACATTTGTAAATCCTGACGGTTCAACTGCTGTGGCGAAGCCGTATGTACTGAACACGAACAGCTTTGAAGAGGGACTTTCCGTTTCAAGTGCGGTGTGGGAATCCATCGCCGTTACGGTAACTAAGGACGGATATCCTGTTGTAGTGTACATGGATGCTGCTACAGGAAGCTTGCGCCTTGCAAGAAGTACGTCAAAACAGCCTAGTTCGCCCAATCATTGGAAGATACAAAGCGTTCTCGCTTCTTCGGACAAGAATGGTAAGAATGCAAGCGACTACATCAATGCATGTATCGGCAGCGATGGAGTTCTGCATATTGCATTCCAAAACACCAAGGGAGAACTCGTATACGTAAAATCTACGAATACTCCTAATGACGGTTCAACAAAGTATACGTTTGGAAAGTCGGAAGTACTGGATGATTCCGGTACGTCTATAGATATGACCATGGACGGCGCAACTCCGTATATCACGTATGTGTCCCGTCCCAATTCATACGATGCTATCCGCATTGCCTATAAAACCTCTATGGACTTTAACAATACGGGAACGAATGAAGAAGGCTGGGAAACAATGACCGCTCCGCTTAACCAACGGGCGGCAAGCGGCCGTATCTGTATTGAAACGAAGGCAAAGCATTACAATACTACGGAGAAGATGCCTGTTGCGGTAGGGTTTAAAACCAGTTCGGATTACCGCGCTGCATTCTATGTAGGCAAGTAGTTGCTTTTGTAAAGTAAAATAAAAGTTTTGGGCATCGTTAATCAACAACCCCGACGCAAGCGTCGGGGCACAGTGCTCAACGTTTCGCACTGTGTGTTCTATAAGGTGGTTGCAGTCGGCTTTAATACCCTTTATTACGACGCAAGCGTCGGGGTATTAAATCCTCCGCACGAATAAAGTTCTGAGGTATTACTGCCAATATGAGAGGCGGGATACTCTTGGTATAGTATAAAAGCAAAGGAGCAGTGTATGAAAAAGGCACGTATTGGAAAAACAGCATTAGTAGCAGCATTGATAATGTGCTTTACAGCCTTATTTACGACGTGTAAGAACAATATCGGTTTAGGCGGTCAGATAGATATTCTTCCGCCGATTGGGGAGATTACCCATCCTGATGGGGGGGGGGCAATACGCGGTTCATTTGACTTAAAGGGGAAGGCGAACGATGACGATGGTATCCAATCGATTTCGGTTGTTTTTAAAAACATCAAAACGAAACAAATGAGCCAAGTATATGACGTCGGAGGATTTAGCAAAGGCAGCGCCTCGGTAGAGTGGACGGTTCATATAGACAACGAAGCGAATGAAAATGGATACGCTATTCCCGACGGTGAATATGAAGCAATCGTTACCGTTACCGACAAGGGTGGAAAGCCATCTACAATTACAAAAAACTATAAAATAGACAACAGACCGCCCCAAATAGAAATACTGAGTCCCGATTTATCTAAAAATCAGAGTGGTGATTTTACGATGCGCGGATCGGTTATCGATATACCCAGCGGTGTAAAAAGCATAAAATATATCGTCGGTAAACAAGATAGCAGCGATATAACGAAAAAGCCTGATGAAACCACTGCAGAGTGGAAAGCGTTTGAATTATCGGGAGATACATGGGCTATTACCTTTACCGATGCGGATAATATCACGCAAAAAACAAAAGCCGAAAGTCTCGGAAAAAAGGTTGACGGGCTTGCAGCGGGAGTAGAACTGTATGATATTCCACTCTTCTTTTTAGTGGAAGATAAAGCAGGCAATGCCGGTATTGTCAGGCACATAATAAGAGTAGACCCGAACGGAGATATTCCTGAAGTAACGGTACGATCGCCTGACGCGGATAAAGTTTTAGGCGGTACGATCCGTATTTGGGGAACAGTGAGCGTGCCCAATCCTGCAGCGGGAGTGGTCAAGGCGGTGATGATTCAGATTACCGATAAGGTAGATGCTTCCGATAAACCGGATTTTAGCGAGAGTGCTGTATTCGGCAGTACTGACTGGTGTCCTTCTGAGGGGAAACAATTATCATATACGGAGGGAAGTCCGTATTGGTCGGTAGAAATAAACAAAAGTAAAGAATTTGACGCTTCAAGCGGTACGCAGCGGGTTATTTGGTTTAGATTGCGTGGTAAAAATGATAAGAATATTGCCGGTCAATGGACAGCGCCGATTAAAGTTACCATCGATAAAGCGGCTCCGACCATTACCGGTATGAAAGTTGCAACGGATGGTAATATCAACACGCCCATTCCATCATGGCCGATAGACCCTGAAAACCAAGACTATGTTTCAAATATGTGGATAAAGGGAGATGATCTTTATTTATGTGCAGATTTATCGCATGATGCCGGTATCGAAAGAATAGATATAAGCGGTACCTATATCGGTCAGGATGTCTCTTTAACGGGAAACAGCGAAATAACCGGCTATAAGCTGCATAATCAGCAGTGTTTTGAACAAGACGGCCACAATTACAAAATGCGGATTCCGTTAAAGACGACGGCGAATCCCACAAATAATAACGGATTTACTATTAACGTTATGATAAAGGCTAAAAAACAAAAACAAGGAGATATAGACGGTTTAACAGCTTCAACTTCATTCTCCTTTAAGTATGATAACAGTAAGCCTACAGCAGTGTTTGGTACAAAAATATATTCGTCGGGTATCGTAACGGTGAGCGGTACTTCGTTTACCGACTATGCATTGAAAGGAAAAACAAATATCAGTACGTCGATGAAGCTTTTTACTTCGGGCGAGGATATTGAAATTACCGCATTCGACAAGAATACTGGCGAAGTTACGCTTGCGTCTGCTCCGGCCAATCCTACAAAGGGGTATCTTATTTACAGCCCCATTGAATATTTGAAGCCTGACACGAGCGGTAAAGTGTGGGTATCCGGCGCTGCGTATGATGTAGGCGCGGGAGTTGAAAAGGTCAAAGTAAAATATGGCGATCCTTCTGCAACCGAAGTTGCTTTGGAGTTTCCGAGCGGCGTGCAAACGGATGTCGGTAACGGCGATGCCAACTTTGTAACATGGAAGGGTGAGATTAATGTAAACGGTTTTGCAGACGGCATAGGGGAAATCGTCATTACGCCGATTGACCGCGCAAATAATGTCTCTGCTCCGATTAAAGTACCCATAAAACTTAAAAAGGAGCCTTTGAGGATAAGTGCTGTAGCATTGGGAACGGATATGAACCGGAACGGTGCTATCGCGGATGTCGGCTCTACGGTTGAAACTAAGACATTGACGCTGACATATAACGCAGCAAATCCTGACGGTATCGACAGCAAACAATACGATTGGCACGGTAAAGCTGACGGCGGTACGTTTAGGTTTAAAAACAATACGTCGCACATTAAAATTGGAACCGGCGGCGGAAGCGGCGCTAAAAAGTATACGCTGAAATGCGTAACAAACGGTACTGACATTCGGAATCTAACTGCATTACCTTCAAATGGCGTCATTACGCTGAATGCGGCTGATTTTACTAAAATAGGTCAAAGTGATGACCTTGCCACAAGCGACCCCAAAAAGCGTAAGCTTCTTCTTACCGTATGGGATTCCGCACAGGGGTTAACCTGCGGTACCGATACGTGGATGGCAGAGCTGGAACTTGATGTTATTGTCGATACTACAGACAGAATTGCGCCCACAAACGAGATAAATCCATTTAAGTGGGTTTCCGAAACTGAAAACAGCTTATACGGCAACAGCCGCGATAACGGACATATCGAAATAGGAACCGATTTACCAAGTACTTTTAACCAAACAACCGGTCTTATGGATAAAGACGATAAAGTTTCCGGTAAAATAAGCATTACGGGAACTGCGTATGATGATCAGGTTATCACGGAAATTTGGGCAAAGATCGACGGCTTTACATTTACCGGTGTAGCCGGCGCCGTTTTGGGAGGCGAAACGAAACTGGCGGCGTATAATACTGCAAACGGTACTTTTACGGTAGAACCCGATAATTTTGATACAGACGGTTGGAAGTTTACTGTTGTATCGAATGAGTTCAGCGTAGAAAAGGGGCATACCGTTAAATGGCAGCTCGATTGGGATAGCTCAAAGATAGCGAACGGCGTGGGCTTGGATAAAACCGTTACGGTAACGGTAAAAGATACCGCTCAAACAAATACCGCGTCTGATAGCAGGAAGGTTGATGTCGTGCCGTATATTACAGAAGTTGAAACCGGTATTAAAACACTGCTTGGAAAAGATTTTATGCGCAGTGCGGCGGGGGCATATACTGTACGGGCAAAAGCATCTGCGTCGGAATATGAAACCGTAACCGTAACAGGATTTAATTTGCAGCCTACAACACTTTCAGGCAATGATTCCGACATCCGTTTATCCAAGTTTAAAACAGCGCTTGAAGGTACAACAAAGAAAGGTACGGGGCTTACCGCTTCTCAGGTTACCGCCGGTGATAATAGCAAATGGAAGGTAATTATGAAAGCTGCCGGCAACGGGTATCTTACATTTATTGTAAACGATATTCCGAGTATCAATAATATTGATAATAATGCAGCCGAATACAATAAAGAGGCATCGCTTATTCAAGCAAGTGCGGATAATGACTGCAAAATTGAACTGTGGGATTTTACACCGCTATGGGAGAGTACTGTTGCAACTTATGCAAAAAATGCCGTCTATCCTTCTATGGTAATGAAGGAAAACACCCCTCAGTTTGCGTACGTCAATAATGCCGGCGGATATGGTCTTGCGGAATTCTGGGATGGAAGCGCTGAAATAAAAATATATTCAAACTGGGATTTATTCACCTTTTCTGCGCTTGCGTTAAATAGCGATAACAGCAGGGCTGCCTTATTCGATATCAATGTTGCGCTTCGGGGCACTGGGAAGGCTCCCGATACCGGCGGAATAATGACAAACTTTTTCTATAATCCGCCCGATACAACACCGAATGGAACGTCATATTTTTTTAGGAATTATAACGTTTGGATGGACGGTTTATACAAGAGCGGGGTTACAGCTGTTTTGGATAGATATCAATATCCCTGCATCAAAATGGTTGGTACCGACAGCCTATCGCACGTATTTTATTCTACCTATGATGCGCTTGATGACCGCGTTATATTCCGGTATTTTAAAGTCGGAACGGATACAACCCTTGTAGGGAATAATAACAGTGCAAATGCACATAAGGTACACAAGGATACCGAAACGCTCAACCTCTATATCAATAAGAATGAGCTGAATCAAGTAACGTATAATAGTACTAACTGGCCTTCTTACAATGATAGCAACAATGATAACAGAAGATTTAATACCACTGGTAACTATAGCGGTACCACAACGCTGCCGCAAGTATTCGCAACCGGCGACGGTAATGGGGTGTATTCCGCTGCCGCGGGTGTTCCGGTTACGGAGACAGGCACTATTGTTACTGCTGCACGCGGTATTCTGGTTTACTATAGCGGCACATCGCTCAACTATATCTACGCAACAAATGATGAAAATACGTCATGGTCAACTCCTGTTGTACTTGATACGAACTGCGGCGGGGACTATGTGAGCATGGTAGTAGACAAAGACAAACATGTTCATATTGCATATCAAGATTCTTTCGGCGGTGATGTAAAATATATTTATATCCCGGAATACAGCAATCCTGCTAACAGAAAAATGGTAAAAGTTGATTCGTATCTTGCCGTTGGAGGGAAATTGACGCTTACGGTACACGGTAACACGCCGTATATTGCTTACAAAGGACTTGGAACTGTTGCCAAGGTTGCATGGTATAAAGCGAATAATGGTGTGCCTGCTGTCGCCTCTCTTGCCAGCGGTGTAAATAATAACGATAAGTTTACCGGTGCATGGGAATCGCAAATTATTCCCACACGCATTGTAGACAGCGATTCCAACCGGTTTAATATCGGCGTTGGAACTGACGGTAGACCGGTTATCGGGTACTCTAATAATCAATCAGGAAGTAAAGGCATTGAATATTTAACCCGAATGCCCGATTTAGCGGATTAACGATTTAAGGGATTAACATCAGTAAAATTAAAGGGCTGTTCTAAAAGGACAGCCCTTTTTTTGTGTGGGCGAAAGTGGGTAGTGGGGGATATTGATTTTATACTCTTTCTATTTCTTCTTTGCGAAGTTTGGTCATTTGTATAATAAAAGCAGTTTCATACTTTGCTTGGGAAAAGCATAGTACTTAGCGTCATCGTGGTCAAAAGTATTATTTAAAAATGTTGACGGAAAACCGATGAGCAAAGCTCACCTCTTGCTTAAATAGGTAGTAATATGTTAAACAGGTACGGCTTAGCATTACTTCCTAAAAGGATATAGTATGATTGAATATAAACCATATAAGTATACACGTTTGATACGATCTGTCATTGTCAGCGTATGCATGTTCTTTAGTGCGGTTGTTTATGCACAGAAAGCTGAAACCGCACAATCAGCTCTGATTGATGATGTGCCGGCAGAGACACCTCTAACCGATACGACTGCCGAAGTACCTCTTGCGCAAAGCTATCAAATAACGGCCGTCAACTACAATATTAAGGGGTTAACGCAGAAGCATCCGCTTTCTCAAGCAGTTCCGATCGACACCAGTCGTATTTTTGATTCGGAAGAAGTAATGCTGCGCTATCTCGATAATCTTGAACAGCAATTTAAAAATATTCGGGTTATTCAGTCAGTTCAAATCGATACGGAGTACGGCGCCCCAAATAACGAAGCAGTAATACCTGTTATGCTTACTATTGCAATCACCGATACATGGAATTTCATTGTAGTTCCGTATCCTTCTTTCGATTCGAATAGCGGCTTTCAGTTGAAGCTGAAAATGCAAGATTTTAATTTTATCGGAACATTGCAGCCCTTAAAAGTAGATGCAGTGTACCGTTCAACCGAAACAGGTCAGCAGATTTTTTCATCTTCAATCAATTTTGCATTACCATTTAAAGTAGGGGCATTTAATCTGTTATGGGATAACAGTTTTCAAATTGTTTATGCATACAAAGAAGCTCCGAAAATAAATATCGGTACCGGACTGACGGCATCAGTTAAATTTAATAAGCGCCTGTCTCTGACATTCGGTCTTTTACCTGAATTGGCAATTAACGATCGTGCATCAAGCCAAATGTCCATTACGAGTACGTCGCGAACCCATGAAGTGTCCCCTGAAAGGGAAGATCTCATCGTAGAGCCTCCTGTAGAGCAGACAGAGCAAAAACGGCCGAGCGGGTTAGGTTATTTATATCCTAATGACCGATATTATTTTAAAACAACATTATTTGTACGTGCTCCTGTTATGATTACTGAGGTGAAAAACTTCGGATCACTCGTATGGACACCATCTATGAGCCTCTCTGGAAACTGGGCATTTGATGGTATACAGGCGGATAGTCTGAGAACATGGACCTTTAACTGGGGACATACGCTTTCTCTTTCAAAGGTGAATTGGGAGTTGAATTTTAGAAAAGGTCTTTCATTTTCACTCGGTAATACCTACGCTTATCAATTTTACGACAAACGAAAGATGAGTATCGGTTTTTCCGCCTCTTTAGCAGGATATTATCCATTTATAAATAGGATTGGTATATATGGGCGGATGCAGTTTTTTTATCATTTATTCGGAAGTACGAGTACGCAGGCAGGTTCTACGCTTCGCGGAATCTTAAATAAACGGATCGATACGGACACTGCTTTTACCTTTAATCTTGACATCCCTATTCGGATTGTTTCATTGGATTTTCAAACTATTACCGGCGTTGCATGGACGCGATTTTTTAATTGCGATATTCAGCTTGTTCCTTTCTTAGATATCGCGTTATCACACGATAAAAAAACGGGACGGTATTATCATCCGGCAGACGGATGGTATGCGGGGGGACTTGAAGTAATCGTCTATCCTGAAAAAATGCGGAGTATTTACGTTAGGGCGAGTGTCGGCTTTGATTTAACGGAACTTAAAAATCTTTCCGGTTTAAGTGGGCGCGCAAACCGTGATGGAGAAGCAATTAGCGAAATCTTTATTGGAATCGGTCTACACTATTAAAGCGCATCTCTATCCCAAAGGATATGAAGCAAATCCAACCAAGTTTTTAGAGATGCGCTAAAGATTTTCGATAAAAACTAACGGGGTTTTTTATACCAATCGGATACTCGTCTATTGAGTGATAGTGGTTTTTCATCACCGGAGAACATCCGTGTTTGATCCCGTAAATAAGGAAAGATAATTTCTTTTTTAAGCAGCAGCCAGTTATGAGGTAAAATATGCGGAGCGGAAAAATCATCGGTTTGCGGCAAATGCTTGAGCAAAAGAGGGTAATAAACGGGAAAAATATTTTCGGTTACGTTTTTTACTGCAGAAAAACCTCCCGCTAATCCGAAAGAAGGAGCAATCATATTATCGGTTTGAGAACGGGCAAGCAAACCTTTCTGACTTTCTTCATTGAAGAACCAAATTAGAAATGCCCGTGCTGCTGCCGTATTTTTTGCCTTTTTACAAATCCCTGCATATATAACTTCATCCTGTACCGGTGTCTTACCGTTGTAATTCATCCACCGATAATCGAGCGACTTTAATCTTTCGTTATTTAATGAAAACAGTTTATCGCTCGGTAAGTACCAGAATAGGCAGCGTCCGTTTGTAATTAACGTATACGGCGGGTCGTAGAGGTATTTGAATTTGAATTCATCCTCAGCCGCAGCGTTTGTATTGATCTCTTCCGACCATCGGCGCGTATACATAATCAATTCCTGCAGCATTTTATCATTCCACGAAAAGAGATTTTTTGTTTCTTCAAAGGACACATCGAGGCCTTGTGCGGTAACATAGAGAAAATCGGTATCCCAGCGGGGAGAAAAACCCATTTCAGTATATTCCGCTCCGCTTTTTTTATTATATGCTGCGGCAAGTTCTCTCATTTCTTCAAGAGAAATGGTAAAATTTGTTTTTACCAAATTTTTTTGCGATGCAGAAAAGATAATGGTCGGTAAATTAAAGCTGACCGGCAAGAGGTATTGCGACCCATTACTATTCCCCAATTCAAATAATAACGGATAAAAAATATCCGGATCGATTTTCTTTTTAGAAAGCAGGCCTCCCAGCTTACTGAATTTTACCCGTGTTGCATCACCTCTAAGCCATGGTCCAATGACGATATCCGGTTGTTCGGATGCAGCCATTAAAGCATCTGAAGGGTTTTCTTTATAGCTGATGGTTATTTTGTAACGGCTTTGAGCGCTGTTAAAAGCCTCGCAATAAGAAATGAATTCAGTATGGTCAGTCCAAATAACGGCAATCGAATCCTCGGCACTTTTACAAGCAGATAGCATACAGCATACAACCACTGCGATAAAAAGGAAATTTTTCATACTCATCCATTATGACTACAATAACCTCCTTGTCAATGACTCTTTAAGGGTCAGGGCAAACACATCAGGCTATTTTTTAAATAGCCCCGCAGAATAATTGGGTCTGTTCAACCAGAACTGCCAAGGATGGCAGTGGTTCCATACAGCAGCGATGTTTTGTGCACGCACAAAACTCGCCTTCAACTGTTGTACACGGATGTACAACAGTTGAAGATGGTTCAAATGGTCTCACAGTCCCAATTATTCTGCGCTTTTTATCTACTCTGCCTGATGCGTTTACCCATCTCATCTGCCAAAAAAAATGTACGAAATTTTATTCAAAATTTCGTACAGAAGGAAAATAACCGCTTAAGATATTTTTGATACGTTTACTCTGCGGCAATATCCTTGCGCGGATGCGGGCTTTAAAGTATAATCCAATAGTTTAGGATAATTTAGGAATATATATGAAAAAACTGCATCATTCTTGTAATACTGTATTTACTGTGTTCATCTTAACAGCCGTCTGTTCCGTTTTTTTTACGATAACCGGTTGTTCAAAAAAAATCGGCTACGGTGTCGTTAATTGGTCAATCCCCGAATATAACTTGACGGCGTCGGATGTGGTGCCGATTCTTGTCCGTTCGAATATTTCGAAGGTGTATATCGCCGAGCTGAATAATCAAAAAATAGAGATTCCGCTCTGGCAGCTCACCTTTTGTTCTTCAAAACGTGAAGCCGAAGCTTATATTAAAAAGACAGCCGAATATCGCTCCGTGTATGCCGCGGTAAAGCGGGACGGTCTGCCGCTCCGTTCTACGCCCGATAACACCGGTAAACAGGTATATCGCCTGCGCGAAAGTCAGATTGTAAAGGTTCTTTGGAAAGGGGAGGGCGCTCCGGTTGTTGCGCGGGATAAACCCTTGGAAGGTGATTGGCTCTATGTGATGACCAACGATGGCACTCGCGGCTGGTGTTTTTCTTATAATCTTTTTACGTATGATGAAGGAGAACCCACCGTCTCACGGCAGACAACGGAAACAGTAGCAGACGAGATTCTTACGACTATCTTAAAAAGCCGATGGTATCCCGAATATTACCGCAATATGATTCGGAAAAAACAGATCGATCCCGAACGGATGACGGATACTTTCGGCTTTTTCCCCGGCGATGGAACAGGAGTCGCGCGCATCATGCTGAAAGATGAGCAGTTGGCCTTTTCTTATACCGGTATCACAAAAAACCGGATGGGCGCTTATCAATTTGAAGGTTCGCCGCTCCTGATGCAAATCAGAGATTCGGATACGATTGCCGTCAACTATACCGATGAGAAGGGGCGGGTACAAATACAGTATTTTATTACGTTGAAAGAAGACCCGCAGGAACTGGCGCAAGCCGAAACGGAACGCAGGAACGATGCTCTGCAAACCCTTGTTACAACCGGTCCGGTATTTAATTCCGTAAATTACGGTGTGCTGGAATTCTTGGATGGCGGTCGCTTCCTCTGGAAAGGATACCAAGTGCTATCCCCGACGATTATTCCTAAGGGTGCGGGAAATTCCGGTTCCGTGGCGATCCGGTATTTTATCAGCGCTAAGCTGAAAACCGAATATATGGGGATTCTGTCGTTTAAATTTGACGGCAGCGGCGACTGGATTGACTTTTTTTACACGGTGTCCAAACAGGGCGTTAAACTTGAGTATGTAAAGCCGGAGAATATTACCGACGGTGTCGCTGCCGTGCGCAGCCTCAATCCGGTTATCCTCTTTTTCGGGACGGAAGGAACGGAAGAGTAATGCCGTTTGTTCAGCTTTCAAATATCTCTCTTGCGTTCGGCGATCGCGATATCCTCCAAAATATCACGCTGGTACTGACACAGGGAACAAAGGCGGCGCTCACCGGAGCCAACGGCAGCGGTAAATCAACCCTGATGAAAATTATCGCAGGGGTGATGCAGGCCGATTCCGGTTCTATTTCGATGGAAAAGAATACCCGCATTGCCTATCTGCCTCAGTCCGGCATTATACACAGGGGTAAAACGCTGGCAGAAGAAGCCGATACCGCCTTTTCCCGCGGGGCACAGCTGGTAGAACAGCTTGAAGCAGTCGGCAAGCTTATGAGCGAAGAGGCCGATGCTGCAAAGGCGGAGCGGCTTGCGCACGATTATCACGCCCTGCAAACCGAGCTTGAGCAATCGGGCTGGTATTTTAGGCAGCGGCTTGCGGATGAAACGCTGCGCGGGCTTGGCTTTACGTCGGAAGATTTTACCCGCCTTACCGATGAGTTTTCGGGCGGATGGCAGATGCGCATTGCGCTTGCGAAGATTCTTTTGAGCGGGGCTGACATCATCATTTTAGATGAACCTACCAACTACCTCGATATCGAAGCGCGCAGCTGGCTTGAACTCTGGCTAAAAAAATTTACCGGCGGTTTTTTACTGGTTAGTCATGACCGCTCGTTTTTGGACGCAACGGTTAACGAAACGTATGAATTGTTCAACGGAACGCTTAAACGCTATGCCGGAACCTATACCAACTATGAAAAGACGCGGGAGGTAGAACTTGCCTCGCTGATAAAAGCGTACGCGCAGCAGCAGCTGGAAATTGCAAAAACCGAAGACTTTATCAGGAAGTTCCGCTACAAGGCGACAAAAGCCGCAGCGGTGCAGGATCGGGTAAAGCGGCTCGAAAAACTTGAGCGTATTGAATTGCCCGAACACTTAAAGAAGATTCACTTTAGCTTTCCGCCCGCCCCTCATTCGGGAAATATTGCACTGCAAGCTGAGGGAATCACAAAGGTCTATGGAGAACGGCTCGTGCTGAAAGATGCGGAGCTCACCGTTACCAAGCAGGAACGGCTGGCATTGGCGGGACGGAACGGCGCCGGTAAAACCACTTTTTTGCGGATACTGGCGGGTGAGGATTCCGCGTATACCGGCTCCGTAAAGTATGGGGCGGGCATTATTACCGGTTATTTTTCGCAGGATGAGGCCGAGCGGATTACCGGCAGCGAAACCATCATGCAGCTGATGGAGCGGGAGGCACCGACACACCTTATACCGAAACTCTACGATATGCTCGCTGCCTTTTTGTTCCGCGGCGACGACATCCATAAGCAGCTATCCGTGCTGTCCGGCGGGGAAAAAAGCAGGCTGGCGCTGCTTCGGCTGCTATTGAAGCCGCTCAACCTCCTCATCTTAGACGAGCCGACTAATCACCTCGACCTCCATTCCAAAGATGTGCTGCTCGATGCACTGCAGCGGTTTGAAGGGACGGTTATCTTTGTTTCGCACGATAAGTTTTTTATCCAAGGGCTTGCAACCCGCGTCCTTGAACTGACAGCTTCGGCAACACCTGATGCCGGCACCCGCATTAGAAATTTCCCGGGCACCTACGACTATTACCTATACCGGATTGCCGCCGAAGCAGCCGGCAGTTCAGCCGAAAAGTCGGGGCAAACGGCAGGATATACGCAGTTCTCTAAAAGCCAAGGTACCGGCAGTTCCGTCGTCGGTAGCCTAAGCGGGAAAGCAGCGGATTCTTCGGGCGGCGGGAAAACACGCAGTGTTTTTTCCGGTAGCGCATCAGGGGTGCCTTCCGGTTCACAAGCGGGGATGCCGGTAGGCAGTGCCGACGGCGGCGGTGCTCTTTCTTATGAAGAACAAAAAAAGCTGCGGGCGGAAAAGCGAAAGCGCGAAAAAGAGGAAGAACGTATTTTTGCACAACTTGCCGAAACCGAAAACAAAATAAGAGAACTGGAAGCACAGCTCGCAAACCCCGAAGTATATACCGACGGTGAAAAAGCTCGCAGCATTCTGCAGCAGATTCAAGCCTTACAAGCAACCGCCGCTGAACTTACAGAACAGTGGGAAGCGCTTGCTCAAACCTCAGCCTTTTGAACCACTTTAAGCGGCAATGCCGCTTAAACATTGATACGGATGCCGCTTTTAAAGAAGAAATGCTAAAAAGAAGAGTGTCGATAGAAAATTGCGAAAAACGGTTATAGGTGCTATAATATAGCTATGACCATTACACGCAAATTACCGATTGGTGTACAGAGTTTCGAGAAACTTCGCAGGGACGGTTATATCTATGTTGATAAAACGACATTTGTCTGGAATCTTGTGCAAGCATCTAATCCGTATTTTTTAAGCCGTCCGCGGCGGTTTGGAAAAAGCTTATTCCTTTCAACGCTGGCGGCATATTTTTTAGGACAAAAAGAACTATTCAAAGGCTTGTATGTTGAACAAGCGGAAACAGCGCAAGCTGCTAAAGAAGGCAGAGCTGCGTGGCAGGAATATCCGGTGTTTTATTTGGATTTTAATACAGGCAACTATAATGGTATGGAAGCCTTAATGGAAAATCTCAATATCTTTTTATATCGGCTTGAAGAAATATACGGAAGGGTTGCTATTGAAGAAACTCCTGCAAAGCGTTTTGAAGGTCTTTTAGAACGTGCATACAAAAAAACCGGTAAACAAGTAGTTATTTTGGTAGACGAATACGACAAGCCGATGCTTCAAACCATGGGTGTCAATGCTGCTCTGAACGAACAATACCGCAATATGCTGAAAGCGTTTTACTCGGTGATAAAAACCTGTGATCAATATATCCGCTTTGCCTTCTTAACCGGTGTCACCAAATTTAGTAAAGTCAGTATTTTCAGTGATCTGAATAACTTAAAAGACATTAGTCTGCATGAAAATTACGCAGATATCTGTGGCATTACACAGGAAGAACTGGAAGAAAATTTTCAACCTGAAATTCAAGCTCTTGCCGAGCGGCAAAAGCTTGACCGGCAGCAGGCAGTTTCAGCATTAAAACAGTGGTATGACGGCTATCTTTTCCATCCTGCAGGAAAAGGTTTGTATAATCCCTATAGCATACTAAATGCCTTTGATGATAAAGAAATTAAAAGTTACTGGTTCAGTACGGGCACACCAACCTTTTTGGTTACCTTCCTAAAAGAAGCACAGTACTTTATCCCCGACTTGGATGGGAATGTTGAGCTTAGTGAATCGGGATTGCAAACCTATCGAGCTGTTGCGCAGGATGCATTGCCTATTCTGTTTCAAGCAGGGTACTTAACAATCAAAGACTATGCATGCGATTTACGGCTGTATCGGCTCGGCTTTCCGAATGATGAAGTACGGTACGGTTTTTTGGAAAACCTTTTGCCTGCATACTCCAACGTGCAGTTTGATCAAGCGGGGACATCGGTAGCACGATTCGTACAAGACATCCGCGAAGGTAATGTGAATTCTTTTATGGAACGGATGCAGGCGATCATTGCAGGTATTCCGTATGACGATTTCAGTAAAGAAAATCTCAAGTTGAGAGAACAAAATTATCAAACTGCTATATATCTGATTTTTAGACTGATGGGGCAATTTGTGCAGACGGAAGTCCACTGTTCGACAGGACGTTCGGATTGTGTTGTTTATACAACTAATATTGTATATATTTTTGAGTTTAAGCTTACCGGTAACGGCAGTGCGGAAGATGCGATTGCTCAGATAAGAAAAAAGAACTATGCGGCACAGTATAAGGTAGAAGGGAAAAAGATAGTGCTGATCGGTGCAGGATTTGACGAACAGACGAGAACTATCAACGAATGGGCGGTAGATAATTAAGAATTACAAGTATCAATGCTTGTGTTCATCGCAAGAGAAATGATTTCTCCATGAAGTACGCTTTTAGCAATGCGACAACGCAGATGAGCCGTATATTTTTGAACCATCGTTTTTGAAAATAGCCTGTTGAGCAGTTGTACATCTTTGTACAACTGCTCAACGTCGAGTTTTTCTAGTGAAAAACTCGCTGCTACATAGAACCACGGACATCCTCGCCCAAAAATGTACATCCGTGTACATTTTTGGGCTGCAAGTTTGCAAGCAAACACGTTGCTGCGTGGAACCACGCCCGTCCTTGGGCGTTCTGATACGTTGAGGATTAATTTGTGCGCAGCAACGAAGTAGATGTGCCGTATATTTTCAAAAGGTGCGGGAGAACTCGCAGCCACAGTAGTCTTGTCGGTACAACCCCAACTCCTTGCTGAGCCTAATGGACTCCAGATATCCGTCTTTTTTCTTAAAGTCGCTCGGCAGCCATCGGCACTTGTCCGTGGCAAGCTCCATGCCGATTTCGTTGATTTTTGCTGCGCTTTTAAGCGGGCTGAGCGAAAGTGTCGTGCAGAAAAAATCAAAACCTTGAGCTGTTGCTTCGCGTACTGTTGCTGCAAGCCGGAGCCGATAACAACGGAAGCAGCGCTCTCCGCCTTCAGGGCAATCCGTATAGCCTTCCGCTATTTCGAGGAATTGTTCATGGTTATAGTCCCGTATCGCATAATCGATTCGGTATGGAAATTCTTTTGACGTATTATACTGTTCGATTAAACGGATTTGTTCATCCGCCCGGGTACGGTATTCGAGCTGGGTATCAATGTTGGGATTATAATAGAAGACAGTTAACTTAAAATATCCGGAAAGCCGTTTTATTACCGAAGAACTGCACGGCGCACAGCACGAATGGAGCAGCAGCCGCGGTGGAGCTTCGGTAGTAAAGGAGTCGCCAAGCTCCGCAATGGTTTGTTCCATTAATAATTGAAAATTTTGCTTCATACCAATATGTTTTGTTTAATAAAAGATTGGATGTCTTCAAGCAGCGTATAAAGCGAGCTTCCGGATTCTCGGGGCAGCCGAAAAGCAATGGCGCCGGGATGACCGCCTCCGTCCGTAATCTTAAAATGAGTAAGCACCGGGTGTAAATTAATGCCTCGTACCGTTTCGCTTGCACGGATACGGCACTGTATTTTATTGGACTTGCCGGGAGAATCATAGTAGGCGGAAATCCCTACTCCTTCGACTTTCTCTGCAATGGCATTGGTTGCTTCCTTAATCATACCGGTAAACTGTGCGTATTCAATACTTGCAAAGAAAGCATTCGACTCATCTTCCGACAAGATAATCGTTCCAATGTGTCCGGTATATTTAGCGCGGTCAATAATGGTATGGTAGATTTTCTCGGTTTCGGCATCGGTCGTCTCCATCACATCAAGCAGCCGTTCCATCGATTCGATTTTTTTTGTACGTCCCTCCGAATGGGTACTTATCCGCAACATCAAATTTAAATGATTAGAAAAATAGTCAAAAACTTCTTTATCGTGCGGGTTGGAAATGTAATTTCCCATTTTTGCATCGCCGAGCATACCGGTCAAGAGTGTCAGCACCAGATTTCGTGAATAAAGCTCTTCAATGCTGTAACGCTGCCGTATTTCGGGGTGAGTTGCTAATTTATAGCATATTCGACATAATATTTCGCAAGTGCTTGAGGCATGGAGAACTAAAGAATAGGCGGGATCTCCAATATATGCGGCATCGGAATCAAAGTGATGGTCTACTTCAAGTTTTGGAATAGACGGCGTATTAAGAAAATCATAGATACAGCCGTTTGCGGCAATCATATCAGGCTTTGGTGTATCTAAGATACAGAGCACTTCAACGGAACGGATCGGCGGCATTGTTCCATAGTATATATTGATCTTATTATATTTGCAGATAGAAGTGAGAAATTTAAGGTTTTCAGGCGGTACGGATTCTAAAAAAATGCTGACATGTTTATTAAACTTACGTAATAACAACGCTCCTGCAACTGTCGATGCATAGCAATCTTCATCAGGGCTTTGGTGACCGAGAATCAAGAATGAGCGGTGTGCTTTCATGAGATAATAAATATTTTGTATAACACGATTCCGCGCTCCGATGGTCATATTCTGCCGTTTAAAGCGCAAATCGGGTGTAAATTTGTTCCCCTGAGAATCCATATAGAATTATTATAACATACTTTCTAATAAAGTGTTATCCCAAAATACATTTTTTAGGAAAATGTCTCATGCGGTCAATACAGAAGTTGCAGAAACCTGATGCAGTCGCCTTCCTTTTGTACGAAATTTTTGAAAAATTTCGTACGGTTTTATTCGTGCGGAGGGTTTAATACCCCGACGCTCTGCGTCGTAACAAAGGGTATGAAAGCCGACTGCAACCACCTTATGAGAACAACATACCTCGACGCTCGCGTCGGGGTTGTTGATTTAAGAATAGGGCGACTGCATTAGGTGGAGTAGAGCAACTGGCGAAGAATCAGGAGGCTGTGAGACCATTTGAACCGCGAAGAGGTTCAATTTTGGTTGAAGAGCCTCCTGATTCTTCGGGGAATTCCTACAAGAAACCTGATGCAGCTGCCTTTATGAGCTCCGTATTTACTCACGTAAAAATCTAACCGAAAGGATTGCGGTTACTCAAGTAAAAATCTAACCGTAGCACTCTATGTCCAAGGTTGAGCCATAGAGATAAGTTTACTTTGCAAGCTTTGCGTTGTTTCAAGCAGCTGTTGTAAATCCAAGTTGTTCTTCCTGCGGCACAGCTCAGCTTTTACCGCCTCGCTTACATCAGAGCTTTCCATCAGCCTGCAATACGGAGTCTTTGCCGTATCATATTTTTTTATGACCTTTGCGTCTATCCGTTTTTTTGAAATAATTTTCATCGAAGGAAAAAAGAAATTGACGAGCTTATTATACTGCTGATAAAGGTCAGCCATAACCGCTCGCGCAGCTTCTCCCTCAAAGCGATAGTAACCGACAATGTGCCTTACGACACTATCATTTTTCTGTTCAACAAAACAATTATCATTCTTTTTATACGATCGGCTCCGAGTGAAGATAATCTCATTACTTTTACACCATTGCAACAGCTGTGTATTTTTGAACTCACTTCCGTTGTCGCTATCAATACCTTTCATCTGAAACGGGAGCTTCTCTTTCACATCTTCTATTGCTTCTTTTACCCAACGATGAGCTTTGTTTAAAAGGGCTCTATTTTCCGTCCAGCCTGAATGAACATCGGTAAGGGTAAGCGTGCAAATATACTGTCCTTGGGTACTTATGCCGCAGTTGGCAACGGTGTCAACCTCAAAAAAACCCGGCTTCCGTTCATCCCAATCGAAAAAGGTACGGATGGGGATGAGCTTATTAAGATTCTTTACAGGTCGTGTTGTTGAAATACCGCGGATGGAATGTTTTGGGATTTCCGGTTTAAGAATCCTGCCGACTGTCGCGCTTGATATGCGGGCGAGTTTTGCTTTCAGTTTTTCATCATAGCTGAACTTTTGAGCAAAGTAATCGATATTATCCCGAATGAACGGCACGAGCCGTTTTGCACACAGATACATCGAAAAAATCCACAGCCGGATGACTTCTTGTTGTACGTCTTGACCGTAGTATTTTTCATAGTTCCGCTTTTTACGTGTCTTTGTAATAACCTGTACGCTCTGTCTTGCGACATTGTTAAAGTGCGTGAGTTTTACGTATGCACTGTTTTTCAGAACGTGAATGGCATACTTTCGATTGTAACCGGTTGTTGCGATGAACTCATCGAGGATTTTCGTCTTTTGTTTCTTTGCTGCCGTACAATACCGTTTTGCCGTTTCTTCGCTCAATTTCTTTTTTGTTTTCATGTCTAACCCCATTGTGCCCTTCCTTTGGGCTTCTATTTTGGGTTAGATTTTTACGTGATGCACCGCTTCTTTTTCGGTTAGATTTAACGTGATTCAATGCGAGCTCTAGGCTTTTTAACATTTTTTTGATAAAATTGACCGAATTACGGAGAAAAAATCATGGAAAATGCACTTTGTTTTCATAATGCAACGGTAGTAACCGGTTACTCATTAATGGAAAACGGCTGCGTCTATGTTAAGGACGGTAAGATTGAGGATGTCTTTAGCGAGCGCCGTTTTTTAAATAAACGTTTTTCTCCGGAAGTACGTATCATCGATGTCGATAAAGCATATATTGCTCCGGGGCTGATTGATACCCATATCCACGGCTTTGCAGGGTTTGGGACGGAGGACAGTTCTCCCGATTCCATCCTTGGTATGTCGAAGGCTCTTGCTGAATATGGCGTAACAGCCTTTAATCCTACACTGTATCCGACCGATCCGGAGAATATGATCGAATGTATTCGCGCAATTGTTGATGCGATGGGGCATGAAGAAGGTGCGACCATCATGGGAGTGCACCTTGAAGGTCCGTTCATTTCGCCGGAAAAACCCGGAGCGTTAAGCCCTTCCGCAATCAGTCCCGTCAATATTGATTTGATGGATAAGCTTTGGGCTGCTTCAAACGGAAATATCGTCAATATGACCGTAGCTCCAGAGCTTAAAAATATGCGTGAGCTGGCACTCTACTGCATCAAAAAAAATATTGTGCTGCAGGCGGGGCATACCAATGCGCTCTACGAGAATATGCTTGAAGGAATGCAGGCGGGGATTTTACATTCGACACATCTCTTTAACGCAATGAGCCAAATGCATCATCGTAATCCGGGAGCCGTCGGTGCGATTTTAATCCATCCGGAAATGTCCTGCGAAATTATCGCGGACGGTATCCATGTTCATCCTGATCTTATCCGGCTATTGGCACGGGATAAACCGATTGATAAGATTGTCTTAATAACCGATAGTCTCAAGCCGACGGAACAGCATGACGGTACGTTGATTGCGAACGGAGAAGAAGTTGTGCTCCAAGGCGGTTGTTTCCATCGTAAAAGGGATGGGGTTATTGCAGGCTCAAGCCTTTCGATGATTCGCGGGGTTAAAAATCTTGTATCTTTCGGTTTCCCGATAGAGACTGCCGTTCGCTTCGGCTCTGCAAATCCGGCAGAAATTATGCGGTATTCCAAACGCGGTTCCATTATGCCGGGGTATAAAGGAGATCTTATCGTATTCGATAAGCAGTTCAATGTGCTTGCAACCGTCATAAAAGGAAATTTGAAAAAAAATTTATTTTAAAGAAAAAATATGACGAGGACTTGCTAAAAATATAACCTGTGTTTTTAGAAGCTATCAGCGTATCTCTTAAAACTTCAGTTTTGAGAGATACGCATCAAAATGTTACTGCAAACGTTTGTATAGGAGAAGCTATGCGTTTAATTATAAAACCCGATTATGATGCCTGTTCCGTATGGGCGGCAGATTACATTTGCAAAAAAATTACGGACTTTGCTCCATCTGCATCAAAGCCGTTCGTGCTTGGTTTACCAACCGGTTCTACACCGCTCGGTGTTTACAAAGAATTGATTAAACGGCATCGAGAAGGGAACATTTCGTTTCAGGATGTTGTTACTTTTAATATGGATGAGTATGTCGGTTTATCTCCCGACCATCCGCAAAGTTATCACTACTTTATGTATGAAAACTTTTTTAAGCACATCGATATCGCCCCCGCCAATGTCCACATTTTAGATGGTATGGCGAAAGATCCTGAGGCTGAATGCAAAAAATACGAAGCGGCGATTGCACAGTACGGAAAAATTCATCTCTTTATGGGCGGAGTTGGAGCAGACGGGCATATTGCCTTCAATGAACCCGGTTCTTCTCTTGCGTCCCGCACACGTCAGAAAACACTGACACAGGATACCATTGCGATGAATGCCCGCTTTTTTAACGGCGATACGGCAGCCGTTCCCAAGACAGCGCTGACCGTCGGTATCGGTACGATTACCGATGCGGAAGAAGTGATGATCCTTGCAACCGGTTACAACAAAGCGCGGGCTGTGCGTCATGCAGTGGAAGGCAGCGTCAATCATATCTGGACGATTTCTGCGCTCCAACTGCACCCGCATGCAATCATCGTGTGCGACGAACCGGCAACCGATGAACTCCGTGTTGGAACCGTCCGGTATTTTAAAGATATCGAATCTTCAATTTCAGCAGGCGGAACAAAATAAGCATGCAGAAATCACTCAAGTTTCAAACCGTTTCTTTTTTCATCATTCTGGCGATTACCGTTGTGCTGGTAGCGCGGGTTTTCCTGCCTTACGCGAGCGTACTGTTATGGTCGGCTATTCTCTACATCATGTTCGCTCCGCTGTACCATAAACTACTTAAAAAGTTGAAACCTGAGTCACGATGGTTTAAAATGCAGCAGAGAATTATCGCTGCTTTATTTTCGGTCGGCATTATCATACTGGTTGCCGGAATACTGTTCTTTTTTGCCATAAAGTTGATTGGACAAGGGCAGATGTTCGTAAAGAAAATGATGAACTTTTTCGTTACGCACCCGCAGTTATTGAGAATGGAAAAAGATGCGCCGCTCAACGAATTAGTCATGCAGATTTCGATGGGAACAATCGATCTTTCGGTATTCGATGTAAAAAAAGAGCTGATGAATTTATTTCTGCAATATGCGAATACAATTGTCCGTTATGCGACAAGTCTTGCAAAAAATATTGGTAATTTTGTGCTTTCGCTCCTATTTATGTGTTTCGCACTCTATTTTCTTTTTATCGACGGGCAATACCTCGCTTCGGTTTTTGTAACGGCTATTCCGATTCAAGTGTCGGAAGGACAAAAGCTGGCGGCAAAAGTAAAGGACACTATTACCAACCTTTTTATGGGGTACTTTCTCGTATCGATATGTCAGTTTGCAGCGGCGTTTATCGTGTACACTATTTTTCAGGTGGAAGGAGCGCTGCTCTTGTCCTTTTTAACCTTTTTCAGTTCGTTTTTGCCCTTACTCGGCTGTGCGTTGGTATGGGTGCCGATCGCGATTGAAATATTCTTAACAGCCGGTGTACTCAAAGGGATTCTTTTTTTCTGCGTTGCCGGTTTTTTTATCAGTTCGGTTGATAATGTGTTGCGACCGATGTTTTTAAAAGATCGTATTCAAATACATCCGCTGCTCATTTTCTTTTCGATACTCGGCGGCATTCGGTTTTTTAAGCTGAACGGAATTGTGCTTGGGCCGTTGTTTGTCATCCTCTTGTTTACGCTGATCGATATTGCACGGACTTCGGATAGTACGGATGTTGAAGAGCAGTCTTGACCATGAATAGCCACCCGCTGTTATACCATCGGCGTATTGAACGAGTTCATCCGCTGCTTTCGCCGCAGCTTATGCTTGAAAAAATCCCTGTATCGGATGCGTCATGTCGGACGGTATTGACCGGAAGAAAAGAGGTGGAAGCGATTTTGTCCGGCGCCGATAACCGGTTTTTATTGATTGCCGGGCCGTGTTCCATCCACGATCCGATCTCTGCACTGGATTATGCAAAGCGGTTAATGCGTCTGCGGACAAAATACCGCGACCGCTTTTGTATTATTATGCGGGTGTATTTTGAAAAGCCGCGTACCGGTTTGGGCTGGCGCGGCTTGATTGTAGAGCCCGCACTTGATGGGGTTATTAATATTACCGGTGGGCTGGAGACGGCGCGTAAAACGCTGAGCGCTATTACCGAACTGGGGCTGCCGGCCGCTTCGGAGCTGCTCGACCCTATTGTGCCGCAATATACTGCGGATTTTATCAGCTGGGCGTCTATTGGTGCGCGCTCCGCCGAAAGTCAGATACATCGGGAACTTGCTTCGGGGCTGTCGATGCCGGTCGGTTTTAAGAACCCTACTGACGGCGATATCAGTACGGCGATAAACGCGATTGTTTCCGCACGGGAACCGCATGCCTTTCTCGGTCTTATGCAAAACGGCAATCCCGCCGTAATGCATACGAGCGGCAATGAATACGCGCACCTCGTATTGCGGGGCAGCGTACACGGGGCAAACTGCGACAGGGCTTCAATAGAAGAAAGTTACCGTCTCTTGGCGGAACAGGGCATACGGCCGGCGATCTTGATTGACTGTTCGCACGGCAACTCGCAACGGCAGCCCGAAAAGCAGCGGGACATCCTGCTTGAAAGTCTCCGACTGAGGCTGGAACAGCCGCAGCTTGAGGCAATCCGCGGCTGTATGCTCGAAAGCTTTATTCAGGCAGGTACCGTCTCGCCGGAGCATTGCTCCGAAAAGAGCGAATACGGTAAATCAATTACCGACCCCTGTATGAGCTGGGAAATGACCGAATCGCTTCTCACCGAAGCCGCGGATATATGGACAAGGCAACTGCATTAGAAATATTCCAAGCAGTTGCCTTCTTTACCGTGCAAAATTTTGTCAAAAATTTCGCACGGTTTATTTAAAGGAAGGGCAAACGCATCAGACGTGTAAATCAAATGTCGCAGAATAAGTGAGGTCGGGCGACCATTTGAGCCGCCAAGCGGCGAAATTCTGGTTGAACGGCCTCACTTATTCTGCGGGGTAGTTAAAAAACAGTCTGATGCGTTTGCCCTATAATGGAGATATTATGACAACAGCAAAAATTAAATTGTACACCGACGGAGCATGCTCTCAAAATCCCGGGCCGGGTGGCTGGGCATTCGTGATGATTCTCAAAGATATGCAAGGGGATCAGCCGGATCAGGAATTACTGCGGGGTTCCGGCGGAGAAAAACTGACTACGAATAACAGAATGGAATTATCTGCCGTTATTCAAGCGCTTATTGCCTATCAGGAAAAGATACAACCCCGCTATGCAGACTGTCCGGTAACTCTGCATACGGATTCCCAGTATGTGCAGCAGGGGATTTCTTCATGGATAAAAAAGTGGAAGCTGAACGGATGGCGAACGGCTGACAGAGGAGCGGTAAAAAATCAAGACCTTTGGCAGCAGCTCGATGCACTTGCATCTCAACTCAGCCTTGAGTGGATGTGGGTAAAAGGACATGCCGGCAACCGTTACAACGAACTGTGCGACACCCTCGCCGTAGAAGCGGCAAAAAACGCGAAGTAATCTAAAGGGAGGCTCGTATGAAAAACGAAAAAACATATCGGGAATTGGCGGATCGCATAGCAGCGGCGCAGCACTGCGTTGCCTTTACGGGCGCGGGGGTCAGTACCTTGTCCGGTATTCGGGATTTTAGAGGTAAGAACGGACTTTATACGCTGCCCGAAACCGATAAGATGTTCGATATCGAAGTATTTAGAGAGACACCGTCCGTGTACTACCGGCTTGCAAAGGAATTCATCTACGGATTGCAAGAAAAAGAGCCGTCAATTGTACATCAGGTACTTGCCGGACTGGAATCCCGCGGAATCTTAAAGGCACTCATTACTCAAAATATCGACTTGTTACATCAAAAGGCCGGAAGCAAGCACGTTATCGAGGTACACGGTTCTCCTTCTCGGCATAGCTGTACGCATTGTTCCTATAGTACAACCTTTGAAGATGTCGTCGAGGTTGCCCGTAAGGGAGAGGTACCGCTCTGCCCCAAGTGTCATCATGCATTAAAACCTGATATTACGTTTTTCGGCGAAGCGCTCCCATTTGCGGCGATAACGGAGGCACAAAAAGAATGCGATAGAGCGGATTTACTGCTGGTATTGGGTAGCAGCCTTACCGTCTATCCAGCCGCAGCGCTACCGCAGCTGACCCTGAAAGCGGGTGGGGCGGTTGCCATTGTTAACGAACAGCCGACATATTTTGATGATTACGCGATTCTCCGGTGTACCGATTTGCAGGAGTGTTTTGAATATCTTGAGCGTGCGCTGCTTGGATAGTACGAATATATCGATAATGAGTACTGCCGCTTAGCCGGATGCAAGTAGGTATCTTTAAAAATTCGCTTCGCTTTTAGAGGCTTTGAACAAATTTAAAAAAAATTGCTGGTAAAAAGCGTAAATCAATGATATACTATTTTCTATCTACTATATTTAAAGTTGACAATTGAAAGTTCATATCTGAATTGACAGTTGTCTACCTGAGGAGGATGCAATGAAAAAGAGCATTGCGCTATCGTTCTTATGCTTGTGTACTGTACTTTTTGTACTTACAGGCTGTAAGCCGAAAGAGGATAACGCCGATTCGAATGCACCGGTAACCCTTTCGGTGTATATGCAGATGGATCTTGCTAATCCGCAATCGGCGTATTGGCCCGAGACCGTTGCAGCTTTTGAAAAGCAGTACCCGAATATCAAACTTGAATTCGAGTACGTAAACGGCGAAGCATTCCATGATAAATTCCAAATCATGGCCGCTTCAGGGGATATTCCCGATGTATTCACCACGTATGCCGGTGCCCGTTCAGGTTATGTGCTTGACCGTGGTATGGTAAAAGACCTTCGCCCCTATTTGACGGACGATTTAAAAAATCAGTATAACCCCGCCGTTTGGGCGCCCCAGGGACCGAATGGCGAAATCTATATTATTTCACAGAACCTTGCGGTATGTACGGTTGTGTATGTCAATCCGAAACTGCAAAAACAACTTGGTCTAACTACCCCGACAACACTTGACGAAATGATTGCTCAAGTTCCCGCTATCAGAGCAGCCGGTTTAACCCCGCTCGCTTTTGCGAATAAGGGACAGTGGCAGGCTCAGTCGCTCTTATTGTCTATGCTGACCGACCGTATGGCTGGTACTGAATGGTTTGATAAAGCGATGGTTGGAACAGCAAAGTTCTCCGATCAACAGTTTGTCGACGCAATCAACGTTATTAAAACGATGACTGATTCAAAACTGTTCCCTCCCGGAGTAAACCAGATGGAAGGTACCGCTTCTTGGGGTGAATTTATTGCCGATAAGGCTGTGTATCTTTTGGATGCAGGTTGGCGCATTTCCGCATTGAAAAAAGCTGCAAAACCGGAAGACTATGAACAGTATCAGTTAATGGCATTCCCTGCTATTGCAGGAGAAGTTACACATGGCTCCAGCGCTGCGACAACCGGTGAATCTTTCGGTATGAATGCAAAATTAACCGGTGCAAAAGCCGACGCTGCATGGAAATTCATTTCCTTTATGTCCGGTAAAGAAGCATGCGAAATTTTGACAAAATACGGTACCACTACTACCTATAAACTTGATCTTTCAAAATTCGATATCGACCAGCTTACAAAGCAATACATCGACCTGATTAACAATCAGAGCATGGGCTATGTTATCGATGCGAAGATGGACAGCGAAGGTGTAAATAGTTTGCTCAATCCCGGTATTCAAGCAGTTATGATCGGGCAGAAAACCCCCGCTGAGCTTGCAAACGAATACGAAGCTTGGGTTGCTGCTAACGATTCTCACCGCAAGAAGTAAAACAAAAATATAAATGTAAGGGAATGCTTATCTCCATAGATGGCTGTGGAGATAAGCAAATTTTCTATGCTAAAAATCTATAGGACACCTCTAAAAATCTAACCGAATTTTTAAAAGATGCCCTATACTACAATAAATCTTGGAAATACGAATATAAAGACATGAACTTTACACGAGAGCTGCCGATCGGCATACAGAAGTTTGAAATACTTCGCCGTAATGGCTGTATCTGTTTGGTAATGCATAATTATAATTTATAATTAAACACTAAGGTGGTTTACGGTATATGACCTATTTACGGCAAAAGCGGACAAGCTATATTTCTTTTATCTTGCCTGCTTTTATTATTTACATCGGCATCATTATCTTTCCCGTGCTGTTCAGCTTTTATTTAAGCCTGACAAAGTGGAAAGGGTATGGGAAAATGGAATTTATCGGGCTTGGTAACTATATTAGAATGTTTACTGACCCCGTTTTCTACATCGGCTTACGGAATAATATCCTCATCGTATTGATTTCGGTGCTAGGGCAGATTCCGCTTGGGCTTTTACTTGCGTATATGTTGTACCGGAAAATGGTAAAACACGCGAATTTTTTTGAAGTATTGATTTTCTTACCGATAACCATTTCGTCCGTCATCGTTGCACAACTGTGGAACCGAATATTTTCTCCTGTTGGCGTGGTTCCTGCAATTATACGCGACCTCACCGGCAATCCCGACTACATTATGACGATATTTGAAGATAAATATCTTGCGATTGTTCCGATTCTTTTCGTACTGTTGTGGCAGCATACCAGTCTTTATATGGTTATCTTTTTAGCCAACTTACAGCGGATACCGTATAGCGTCATAGAGGCGGCACAGCTTGAAGGCGCACGGGAAGGAAAGATTTTTATTCGTCTTATTGCGCCGATGCTTGCAAATGTTATCTTTATCAATACCATTCTTGCAGTTTCGGGTAGCTTTAAGAGTTTTGACCTAATCTATTCAATGACCGGCGGAGGTCCTGCGCACTTTACGGAAGTTATCGCCGTTTATATGTACAATACAACTTTTGTGTTCCAGAATTACGGATATGGCAGTGCGCTGGCCGTTATCATTATTATCTTTACCGTTATAGCCTTGATGATAAGTCGAGCCGTAACAAAACGATTTGATTATTAGGAGGCTGATATGACTACGAAACGAAATATGCTGCAACAAGCCTCTCAGGGCTGGCAAACAAGCGCCTATATTTTGATGATGACCTTTGTGGTACTTACGCTGTTCCCGCTTGTTTGGCTTTTTTATTCATCTTTTAAACTGAATGCGGAAATTATGATTCACCCGTTGGCGCTGCCGAAAGCTCCTACCGTTTTTAACTATACCGAATCGTGGGCAAAGGGCGGATTGGGTATTGCATTGGTAAACAGTTTTATCTATACCATTACGGCGACCGTTTCTACCATGCTTCTTGCAATGGCAGCGGCTTTCGGCTTAACGAAATTTCCTTTTAAATCAGCAAAGATTTTTACCTCGATTTTTGCCTTTGGCTTAATGATCAGCGTTCATGCGGTTATTATTCCGTTGTTCCAATTGGAAGCAAAACTCAGCTTGATTAATACACGCTTAGGTGTCATCATTCCATACATTGCATTCAACTTGCCAATTTCCATTATGATTGCAATCTCCTATGTTAAAGGTATTCCCAATGCGCTCATTGAATCGGCAGAAATAGACGGCGCAAAGTACCGCTACATATTCTGGATGATGATTATGCCGCTCTCCGTCCCTGTCATTGCGACGATGGTTATTCTATCCTTCTTACAGCACTGGAATGAATTTTTATTCGTGTTCGTCTTTACAACGAAGGCAGCGCTGAAGAGTTTGCCGGTTGCGATTACCCAATTTGCGGGGCGGCTCAACATCGACTATGGTTTGCAGTATGCCTCTCTTGTTATCGGTGTGCTTCCGATGATTGTATTCTATATCATCTTTCACGCGCAGCTGATTAAGGGTTTTGGAGAAGGGGCTTTAAAGGAATAGCGGCATCTCCTTTCCGATGATGCCGTATCGGATATCTTTAAAAATCCGGACGGTTTTAGAGGTTCTCAATATTTTTTACATTATCGAAAGCTGCTGGGGATTTGTATTTGTTCATATTGAAGGAGTTTTTTAATGAATAGAAAAAAGCGGGTGCTTGTGGGCGGTATGCACCATGAGTCCGATACTTTTAATCCGATTACCACCGGACCCGATGATATTTGGGTATTACGGGGAAAGGATCTTTTAGAGGGAAAGGGACAAAGTTCCGTTTTCGGTTCGATTGCAACGCTGAAAGAAGCGGGATACGAGGTTATTCCGACGCTTATTGCACGGGCGGTTCCGAACGGCGAATGGGACAAAGATTACTACCTTTCGTTAAAACAAGAATTTTTGCAGGCGATTAAGGATGCGCTGCCGCTGGATGCGCTGTGTCTTTCCCTGCACGGTTCGATGCGGGTGCGCGAAATAGGCGAGGCGGAAGGCGATTTACTGGAAGATATCCGTAAAATCTGCCCCAACATTCCTATTTTGTCATCGCTTGATATGCACGCAACAATTTCGCAGCGGATGCTCGACTATGTAGACGGCTATGTAGGATATAAGTGCGCCCCGCATACGGACACGTATGAAATCGGCATTCATGCGGCGCGGATGACTATCGAGACGTTGGAAAAGGGCATCAGGCCGGTTATGTCGGCAGTTAAGATTCCGTTCCTTATCGCAGGTGAACAATCTGAAACCAGTGTGGAACCGATGAAAAAGCTAACGGCAACGTTGCGCGAATATGAAAAGCAGCCGCACATTATGGCAGCCTCTTATCTGCTTGGCTTTCCATGGGCTGATACTGCCGACAACGGTGTTACGGCGATGGTGGTAACCGACGGAGATAAGCAGCTTGCAACCGAAAAGGCACGGGAGCTTGCTCAGTTGTTCTGGGATACCAGAAAAGAATTCGGCTTTTACAACGAAACCCGCGAACCCGCCGACGCCCTTGTCCATGCACGCTCCAGTGTTGAATCAGGCGTTTATCCGGTAGTGCTTTCCGACTCAGGCGACAATCCTACCGCCGGTTCTTCGCAGGATGTAACTAACTTCTTAAAGGCAATCCTTGCCGATCCCTTCTTAACCTCGTTAAACCCGCCGCTGTGTTATCAGGCTTTTTACGACCCCGCCTTAGTTGCAGCCGCCTTTAAAGCTGGAGAAGGAAACGTTGTAGAGGGGACGCTCGGCGCCGCCTTTGACAAGGAAAAGAGTTCTCCCATTCAAGTAAAAGCGACGGTAAAAAAACTGTGCAAGGCATGGGCAGAGGCTCAGAACAGCGATATGGCGCTCTTGGATGTCGGCGGCGTCGATGTCGTTATAACGTCAAAGCATGTCGGCTGCTATGACCCCGAAATGATGCGGGCGCTCGGCGTTGAACCTACGGAGCGCAAGGTCATCGTCGTCAAGCTTGGCTACCTTGAACCGGAAATCCGCGCCATTGCAAAACGCTCGATGCTCGTGCTCACCGATGGCAGTACCAACGAAGTGTTCTCCCGTCTGCACTACAAATATTTGCCGAGTCCGATGTATCCGATGGATCAGGAGATGGAGTGGCACGCCTAGTCCTTTTGAAATATACGGTGTATCTACTGCGTTGCTGCGCGAAAATTAATCCTCAACGTATCAAAGATACGCCTGCGGTTAATTTTCGCTCGCGCCTTGTATCTACGCCGTCTATTTCAAAAGGCTGACGGAAAGGGTGTTCAGAACGGACAAGGATGTCCGTGGTTTCACGCAACAGCGATGTTTTTGCGTGAGCAAAAACTCGCGTCCAGAAGTGTACACGGATGTACACTTCTGGACAGTCTATTTCAAAAGGCTGACGGCAGAGGTATTTCAGAACCGCCAAGGACGGCGGTGGTTATAAGCAGCAGCGAGTTGCGTCAATTTACAACATCCGTGTTGTAAATTGACTTGCGAGTTTTGCCAAAGGCAAAACATCGTTTCTGCTCAATACGCCCGCCATCCGTGGCGGTACCGATGCACAAAGTTCGTACAAGGATGTAGTCGAGAAAAATCAATGGATTGGACAATATTATGGGTATATTTCAAGCCATTTTTGCCTTCGTGATGAAGAAAAAATCTATTTGTCTTGAACTGCTCGTTAGTTTTTGTTACATAATTGGTACAATTATTTGTAAATCCAATTCTTCAATTTGCTTAAAACCTTTATCAGCAGTGATAAGGGGTAAGCCATTTACGATAGCAGAAGCTGCAATAATTGCATCAGGGAGTTTTGCTCTATATTTCTTACGAATTTCTATTGTCTTTTCTTTTATATCATTTGACAGTGTGATTTCCGTGCAGTCATTTATAAAAGATCTTATACTTTGTCCTTCCGTTTCAGTCATTCCGGAAAAAGATAAAAGTTCCATTGCTGAAATTATTGATAATGCAAGATTTTTCTCCAGATAAGGAAACATACAAGAATTGCCGTTAAGCAAATAAATCAATGCATTTGTGTCTGCAAGACAGTCAACTCCATTCATCTCTCATTTCCTTTTGAAGTACAAGCGCATCCTTATTGAAATTCACAGAACCGAAATATTTTGATAAGTTTTTATTTTTCTCAGTTCTACAATTAAGATTGTATCGATACAAAACAAATTGTATATAATTTTCTATATCAACCAGGCATTCTTGAGGAACAGTTTTTATTTGCTCTACCATTGCTTCATAAGACATAAATGTTGCCTCTCTTTAGATAAGATGGATTGAGTATATCACAAAATCTTTTATTTTTCTATAAAAATAGGCAAGCCCTGATTAACTTCAGTTTTTAAAAGATGCCCTTACGCTAGTCATCAATTCCCCTGCTGATTTCCATACTCTAACTTTGACAAATAAGATAAAGGCGATATAATAGGTACAAACACTGTTTCAACTGGAGCTTACCGGTATGTTCGACATGACTAAACAATTATCTCATAAGAATCTCACCTCGGCGCTTGAGTCGGGTTCTGATCTTAACAGTATGAATTTTGCCGGTCTTACGATTAACGGCATTGATTTTTCAGGGAAAAAACTTACCGGTTGCTCCTTTGCGCATAGTTGTTTTACGGATTGTTCCTTTACGGGGACACGGGTTCGGCTCTCTTTTTTTGACTTTGCCCGCTTTGTACATTGTACCTTTGATAAAGTAGATATTCAGTTTTCCTGCTTTGCAGGAAGCATTTTTGGAAACACCGTTTTTACCGATTCGGAACTGCTCATCAATAATTTTACAGGGATTACAACGTACGAATGCGGCTTTAAAGATTCAGATTTATACTGTTCCCGTTTTATTCGATGCTCATTGCATAAAACACCATTCGAAAATTGCAATATAAAGAAGGTATCTTTTTTTAAAAACATCTATGATGATGTATCGTTTAAATCTTCCAATACTCGTGTTGCTCATTTTGATACTGAGGAATTTGTAAAATGAAAATATATCCTCATTATTTGAATGAAGGTTTTGTAAACAGCTATCTTGTCGGCAATGAGATAAGCAAAGAAGCGTTGATTATCGATCCGGGAAAGATAACCGGAGAAGTGATCGGTCATATCGAAGATAATGGTTATATACTCAGCGCTGTCTGTATTACGCATAATCATATTCGTCATTACAGGTACGGGCTTTCGACGCTGTTAAAAATTTACAACCCGCGCATATATGCGGCGGATCATGCATTGGTCGGTAAACACGGAAAAATGCTGAGGGGTGATTGTACACTTTCAATTGCCGGTTTTTCTGTTGAATGTTTTTCGGTGCCCGGTCATTCGCCCGATTCCTATCTATTTAAGATAGATAACTGTATTTTTACCGGCGATAGTCTTACCGCAGGGATGACCGGCAGTACGATTCATAGTTTCGCTGCAAAAACGCTTGCGGAGCAGCTTGAAAAAAAGCTATTTATTCATGATGATGCGCTTCTCCTTTTTCCGGGGCATGGTCCGCCGACTACCATTGGAGCAGAACGGAAATTTACGCATGTACCGAATGTTGACAAGAATACGATAAATTTTATACCATATAACAAAGAGACTATGCATAGTATGTAAGGAAGATGTTCATGAAGAACAAAATTATTTGTTTGTTTTTTTTTCTCAGTGTTACGGTAGCGTTTGCAGATATCAGAAATGCTGTTTGTATTGTAAAACCGAATTACAGCGAGAAAACCGTTGCCTTTATGGAAGATGCGTCGGATAAACTGGAGACGGCTGGGTATTCGGATTTGGCTGATCTTTTTAAAAATGCAAAAGAAGGTGTGTTCGGATCTGGCTTTTTTATTAAAGGACAAAATAAAAAAGACTATGTGTTAACAAACTATCATGTTGCCGCTTATGCGACATCGCTTACGCTGGAAATTGAAGATGCTAATGGTGAAACCACAAAAATCGAAAACTGTAAAATTATTGCTGTTGACGAAGAATTGGATCTTGCCATTGCCGAAGTACCAAACGGTAAAGCTGGTTCCTATTTAACTTTTGCGTCAAAAGCGCCTGTCGACGGAATCGATGCTTGGTCTGCCGGTTATCCGGGGCTGGCTGGAAAACCAATGTGGCAGCTTGGAAAAGGTACCATAACAAATGCGCGTGCGCGGCTGCCCGATGATATCGATCCGAAAATATCTACTTTTCTTCAGCATTCCGCACCTATCGATTCCGGAAATTCAGGCGGTCCCTTATTGATAAAGGCTGCTAATGCGCCTTCGGGATACGAAATTATCGGTATTAACTCCGCAAAGGCTGTTTTTCGACAGGCAACTAATTTTGCAATTCCTGCTTCTACGATCACTAAATTTATGGATGAGAAAGCTTTTGCCGGAAATAAAAAAATCGAACGTGATTTAACTGCTTCTTTAAATATATTTGCTGAATCTTGTAAAAATTTTAAAATCGATAAAGAGAGTGACAAAAATAAAGAGATTGTAAAGCGAATCCGAAAGTTAACCATTTATGTTTCCGAAGATTACGCGATCCAAAGCGGGCTTGATGTATACTTGAAAGCGCTGCGAAAGGCTCCGAAGCTTTTTAGAAATGAAATATTAGCCGCGTCGATTTTTGGGAATCCTATAAACGGAATTAGGACAGCTCTTGCGTATGATATCTACACTACTGTCGATCCGGAGGAAAATACCTATTTACCCGATGCAGGTACGGATATCGGTAGTTTGAAAAAGGCTGATAACGGTTATGAATTTGTTCTGTATGATGAAGTTCAGAAGTCGAAATTTTTTACCGTTTGGAAAAAATCCTATAATTCATGGCAGATGGACGGTGCCAGTCTGAATGAGCCTCCTCAAATCGGTACCGATTCTTCAACTCAAAATAAAAAGAGTGCAAAGAAGGAGAAAAAAACTGCGGGAAAATCTTCGGTCTTTATTGACGAAATTCCTACAAAAATGAGAATGCCCTTATCGTATATTGGCTTTAGTAGGGATAGACGTTGGATATCGGCTTTTTCTTTCGGTTTCTTTTATAGCTTTAAATATGCAGAGGTCGGGATGTCGGCTATTATCGATAAGCCGCGCGATGCTACTGCTCGTGGTGATAAGTCTTCATTCGGTTCTTCAAGAAGTGGTTCCTTTAACTTTACATTCGGACTCTGTCCTGAATTGCGCGGGCAGATACCGATCAATATCAATAATGTTGTATATATCGCACCGCAAGCATTTGTCGGAGTAGGACTGTTCATTCCTCCGATCGATACGTTTGTACATTACGGTGCCGGCGTTGAATTTGTACCGGTGAGTTTTACAACACTCTCGTTCGGTGCCGATTTTATTGCACGAACATACTTAAAAGGAATAAAAAAGACGAATCCCGGAGTTCGTATCAACGTATCAATACGATTCTAAGTATATTGAAAGGAGATATCAATAATGAAAACAAAAATCCTTAAGAAGGGTGCGGTACTTATATATTTGCTCAGCATAATACCGGTATTTACTTCGTGTATCTTATTCAGCAATCTTAAAATGGCAGCGGAAGAAGGTAAAGCAAGTGTAAACGGTAAGCAAGTTACCGTACAATCAATGGGTGATCCTAAAACAGACTGTCTCGTCTATGGATATGTGAATGTAAAAGGGGTTCATATGTATGTCCAAATGGATTCTTCTAAGGAAGCTCTTTATGTAACGCCTTTATTGATGGGAAGCGGCTCTTTTTGCTTTTCTCCTCTTGCAAAAAATCTTAGTTTCCAACTTGTACAGCTTCGCTATGATAACTGGTTTACAAATTCCATTACGTATTACAGTCCCAGTTTGGGAAAAGAAGGTAATATTGCATTTACTACGCAAAAAGCAGGTTTGCAGTTTATAGGCGCTTATGATTTTATAATTAAAGGCGCTATGCTGAAGGGCTATTCGGCAACACTCTCTCTTTACCCTCGTAGTGAGCAATCTGAGTATGAACTGAAAACATTAATTAAGATGAAAGTCCAATTTAAAAATACGGATTGGGAAGCTCTTATTGATAAAAGAATAGAGGAGATTCAAAATGAGAAAAAATAAATGCACCATTGTTTCGCTTATTATTGCTATTGCTGTTTTTATTACCGGTATGGATCTCTTTGCCGCTGATAAAAAGCCTCCAAAAGCTCCTACAAAGAATGAAGTTGTTATCGTATTTTCTCTAAAAATTCAACCGTTACCCGATACAGAGTTTTTTGCAAACTATTCTCACATGTATTTTTCAAAACTGAACATCGGTCATTATTACAGTACAACGGATAAAGTAGCCATTAAGGCTTCTAATGTCAGAATGCCTCTGGCGGGAATGCCGGAAGAAGATGCTCGGGATATCGATTTCGCTATGATAACCTTTCCTTTTGCTTATGGAAAACGATATATTAATATTCATAGTCTGCAATATCATTTTGCCGGTTCGGAAGTACTATTTGTAAATGTACCATTACAAGCTAAAATCGAAGTGCCGGATGATGTACGCTATGTATATATTGGCGATTTTACCTGCAAGTGTAGCAAACCTTTTTATGATATAACCGATGTAAAAAGGACTGATAATTTTGATGCTGCCGTAAAAGCCGTTAAGTCGGTATATGGAAAAGATGCCGAACTTGAACGGGTACCATTGATTCCTTTGAATAAGGAAGAAGATTAACAAGGTTTTATATGGAATTTGAAAAGATTATCCCCGTCTCCGACCTTGCGGCGGAGCAGTGCGGAAACGGATTAACAGTGGACAGCAGCGTACTCGCTGTTTTTGCAGAGCAAGCGTTTAAACGCTTATCCTTTACCTTTCCTCAAGAACATTTGGAAAGTTTACTGAATGTTGCGTGCGATCCCGCATCTTCTGAAAACGACCGGCTCGTTGCGGTTAAATTGCTGGAAAATGCCGTCATTGCGGCAAAAGGTACGCTGCCGCTCTGTCAGGACACGGGCGTTGCGCAAGTCTTTGGATGGAAAGATGCCGCCGTATCTTCGGCCTTAAACGCTGCGAATGGAACCGCGCCTTTCGGTTCCGATACGGAAGCGCTTACTGCAGGCGTCGGAAAAGCCTATAAAGAGAATAATCTGCGTTTTTCTATTAACATTCCTTCTTCGCTTTTTGATGAAAAAAATTCGGCAAGCAATTTACCGGCTCAAGTCGATATATTCAGCACAAACGGAAGCGCTGAGCCTTCGTACCGTTTCTTGTTCTGCGCGAAGGGCGGCGGTTCTTCCAATAAAACGGATTTTACCTGTGCGACAAAGGCGCTGTTAAACCCGCAATCCTTTGAGCGTTTTTTGCAGACGAAAATCACCGCCCTTGGAACTGCTGCCTGTCCGCCGTACACGATTGCTGTTGTCATCGGCGGGTTGAGTCCCGAACAAAACTTGCAAACGCTTAAGTTGGCAACGACCGGCTATTGGGATGCGGTAGAGGCGTTAAACGAAGCCGGCGGCGCTATCCGTTGGACGGATACGGTCGGCGGAGTGCGTCCGTTGCGGTGTAAGGACTGGGAGGAGCGGGTATTACAGATTGCAGCGGAAACCGGTTTGGGCGCCCAATTCGGCGGTTCTCATCTTGCGGCGCACGCCCGTGTGTTCCGATTGCCACGGCATGGGGCAAGCTGCTTTGCCTCTATTGGAGTGTCGTGCAATGCGCATCGAAATCTTGTCGGTTATATCAACCGTGAAGGTGCCTTTTTGCAAAAAAATGTTTCCGATCCTCAGCCGTACTTGGAAAAAGCGGCAGCGTATACAGCCGGCACCGGTACGCATCATGGGGAGCCGGTTAAGGTCGATCTCAGCTCCATCGATGCAGCCCGTACCAAGCTTTCCGGCTACCCGGTCGGGCAGGCGTTCCTCTTTTCGGGCGAGATTTTGGTTGCGCGCGATGCGGCGCATGCCCGCTGGAAGGCTTTGCTGGAAAGCGGTAAGCCGCTGCCCGATTATACGCTGCACTATCCGATTCTCTATGCCGGACCGGCGGAAACACCGAAAGGCGCCGTTATCGGCAGCTTCGGGCCTACGACAGCAAACCGCATGGATCCCTATGCAGACGATTTGATGAGCAGGGGCGCTGCGCTCATCACTATCGCCAAGGGGAACCGGTCTGAACTGTGGCGCACTGCCTGTAAAAAATACGGCGCCTTTTATCTCGGTACCATCGGCGGCGCTGCGGCATTGATTGCGGAAAAGCATATTACCGCACGTAAAGTCCTCGACTATCCTGATTTGGGAATGGAAGCCGTGCAGCTGATTTCGGTCAAAGACTTGCCGGTATTCTTGATTACGGATGATAAGGGGAACGATTTTTACGCCTCTCTATAAAGAAACTTTCTATATCGATACACCTCAAGACTTTAAACAGAAAGCCGAGGGGCTAGACGAGATAACGGTATCGTACTAAAATCCCCCGAAAAGTTGCACTCCGTACAAAGACAGGTCATAGTACGGAGTGGGTACTCCGCTTAAAGACCAATGTCAAAGTAGACGGCCCCGCAACATCGTACGCCGTCAGCGTAAAAGACGAGCTGGGGTTTAGTTCCGAGGTGATAAAGATCAGCACCGATACGCTCAAATTGCCCGATGTAAAATTACTTGACGGCGTAACTCCAATAACGGGAACAACGGAAAGCGCTCCGTTCTCCTTCCCGGGTATGGATGGAAAAGCATTGACGGCAACTGCACACAGCGGAGCCGGAATAACGGGAGCTATTTATAAGCACGATGGCTCGAGCTGGAATGAGATACGCTCTGTAAGCGGTACGACGCCTGTTACCGTAAACCTACCGGCGCTTGACAGCAGCGAAAACGAAGCGTTCTACAAAATTACCCTCAAAGCCTCATTAACCGGCTATGCCGAAAGCAATGAAAAAGAATTCTTTGTAAAACTGCTGCGGCAGGAGCTTCCCGTTCTTAAACTAAAACAGGATTTCAGCACTACCGCTGATCAGAAAAATATTTCTGCAGCAACGAAAGGTTATGTTACCGAAGACATTATACCCGATGTGTCAAGCTATACTGAAGCGTCGCTGCTGGCTATTTACAACTTAACCGACAAAGCACAGTTCTTGCTTACCCCGCGGACAGGCAGCACTGCAACGGTAAAATATAGGCTTGATAGTGAAGCTGAACAGACGCCGAGCGGCGGAGCCATAACCGTAACCACACCAGGAGCACATACCCTCAACGTATGGGCTGTAAAAGACGGCGTAGAAGGGCATAAAACCACACTGCATATTAAAGTGATAGGAGCTGTTACCACCTACCGTGAGCTGAAAAATGTCGTACAAAACGCCCCTGCCGGTAATGAAATTGGGATTAACATCGGCAGCGACCTTACCGCTCCTTACGATATGGCAATACCGAAATAGCAGTAACGGACGGTAAGAAGTTGACCCTGCGGCCAAACTCCGGCCATCCGAGCCATACGATAAACGCCTACGAAAATGGTCGGATATTCAACATACGTGGAGGCACGGAGCTTATTCTGGATAATATACAGCTACGTTATGGCAGGGTTAATGGCGGAAATGGCGGGGTACTTGCGTTGACAGGAAAAACCGTGATTACCCCGTCAACCGAAGAAGACGTAAACACGCCGGGCGAAAATGATGTGTATCTTGCGGCCGGCGCTTCGATTAAAATAGACAGCGCTTTGACGAGTACCGAACCTATTGTTGCCCGCATCACGCCCGAAACTTACAACGGACCGTACAAGTGCTTACCGGAACTACTCCGTTTTCAAACGGTGAACACGACAAGTTTACCGTAACGCAGAACTCTGATCCGGAGTATGTATGGGCAATAAAAAATGATGGAACCTTAGAAAAAATATCTAAAACCATAAATGCAAATGCAAGTCCCGATGCATGGCGAAAACTGCGAAAGCTTGTACGAATCGCCCCTGCCGGTACCGTCATCACCATAGACGGCGAAATTAAAGCGACGAACGCCATCGGCGACTCGGGCGAAATCGTCATCGACAAAGACCTTACGATACAGGGGGCGACCGACGCGGCTTCAGATATTCTTAATGCGAACAGCAACCATATAGGCACTCCGCCGAGCGATGCCCCTGCAACACCGCATCGCATCTTCAAGGTGGAATCCAACAAAATGCTCACGCTCAAAAGACTTACACTTAAAAACGGCTATGCGGGCAACGGTTCCGCTGGCAAACTTGGTACAAAAGGCGGCGGTATAGCCCTTGAAAAGGGAAGGGTATCGCTCAGCGATGTAATCGTTTCCGGCTGCAAGGCAATAACTAACAGCCACTGGCATGGAGACGGAGCCGGAATATACGTTGAATCCGGTGGTATTATTATGAAAAACTCAACGTTTTCTGCAAATGTTGCGAGCGCATACGGCGGCGGAATTTATGTAAACGAAAACGGCTGGCTTATTATGAACGGCTCAAACGCTATCACCGGCTGCTCGGCGAGTTGCGGCGGGGCAATCTGCGTAAGCGGCGCAACCGTCGACATAACAAACTGCACCATTACCGGTAACACCGCACCAAACGGAAACGGCGGCGGCATCTATACGAAAAAGAGCGATAGCAAGGCTTCCACCATAACAATCAAAGACGGCGCCATAATAGGCGGCATAGGCACAGGAGAGGCAAACAAAGCAACCGGAACCGGACCAGACAACGGCTTGGGCGGCGGTATCTATATCGGTGAAGGCTGCTCCTTAAAGGTGCAGAGCGGCGCACAGGTTATCGGAAACGAAGCAACCCAAGATGGCGGCGGTATTTACCTGAACAAAATCGGCGCACACGGCGAGATGAGCAGCGGTAAAATACAAAACAACACAGCAGGGAACGGCGGCGGCGTTAAGGCGTTTGGCGGAGGTATATTTACCATGGAAGGCGGCACTATTCGGAATAATACGGCGCGTAACCATGGAGGTGGCGTTCAGGTATTAAGCGGTACCATGAACATGACCGGCGGCAACATAGAAAGCAATACTGCTAACACAGTCAATAACACCGAAAAAGGCGGCGGCGGAGTGGCGCTCGGAATAAATAATGGTCCCGCGCTGCTTGATATGTCCGGCGGTACAATTAGAGGAAATACTATTGGCACACCGGGAAAAGGTGCAGGGATACAGGTTTGGGATGGTACTGACGCTGTTACAGTAAAGATGTCCGGCCGTGCAAGAATTGATGCAGACAACGACGTGTATTTGAAGAACGGCAGAAAGATTACCGTTGACGGTCAGTTGAACCCGCTGGGAGAAGTCGCAGCCTGCATAACGCCTGAAAACTGCAATACGACTACGCAAGTGCTTGCAGGCAATATAACGGATGGTACACCGCAAAACTACACCAAGTTTACCGTAACGCCGAAAGGCAGCACTCGTTGGTATGTCGGCTCAGATGGTTGTTTGACAACTGCGCAACCTTAATTGGCAACAGCGGAACATAAATAATTGGGAATGGGTATCGCGATATCCATTCCCAATTTTTGGCAAATGGAGTGCGAATTTTCATTGAATTCCCCAAAGTGCTTAAAACGGCAAAGAATTTCTTCGGTTTAGGACTATCGATTGAGAATATCGCACAAGCTACCGGTCTGTCCCGACCGGTTGTTGTATGAAGCGATAAAAGACTGGCGCAGATATGCTGTCGAGGAAGAAAACGTTCCGCCTTACGTTATATTCGGAGATAGAACAATCGAAGACCTCATCCTCAGAAAGCCGCGCACGGTACGTGAACTGCTGAACGTATTCGGTATCGGTGAAATAAAAGCGGAAAAATTCGGCTCGGCGCTTTTGCGTCTTGTGGAAGATGCGGGGAGGTAGCAGTGGGTGGACAAAAAGAATTTGCGAAGAAGAGGAGCAGCTGCTGAAAAATCGTTTTTTAAAATACAGCAGTTGAGAAAATCTTTAGATTTTGAAACTTCTCCAATTATTTCGTAAATCGCGATACCTTGAAATACGTGCTTATACGTGTTATAATTGTATCATAAGGTGATGCTATGACAGCAGATGAGATTATAAAACTATTAAAAAAAGCCGGTTATGAAATTACTGCCGGAGCAAAACACGATAAAGCAATCCATAAAGAGACAGGTAAAATGATTGCGATACCTCGGCATAAAGGTGATATTCCGACAGGAACAGCGCATAATATTCTCAAAGAAGCAGGTTTAAAATAGTAAAAGGAGGCATAATATGAAATATACATATCCCGTTATTTTTGAATACGATGATGGAAAAATAGGTGTAAGAGTTCCTGATATTTCCGGCTGTTTTACATTTGGCGAAACAATCACGGAAGCAATAGAAATGGCAGAGGATGCCATAGCTATGATGCTTGCTCATTATGAAGATCATCGGCAACAGATACCGAAACCGAGTGATATATCCAAAATCAAAATAAAAAACGGATTTGTGAATTATGTAATAGCCGACACTGATGCTTGGCGCAAACAGTTTTCTGAAAAAGCAATAAAGAAAACTGTTACTATTCCGGCATGGCTCAATTATAAAGCGGAAGAAGCCGGGGTTAATTTTTCACAAGAGCTACAAAACGCATTGAAACAGCGGTTGCAAATTGCATTGTAATTTTATTCGTGCGGAGAGGTTAAACCCCGACGCTTGCGTCGGGGCTGTTGATTGTAATAGTAAAAAAATAAAAAGTAATCGTGTTAATTCGTATTTTGTGGTATGTTTTTCAACTCAAGAGATGGTAGCTTACACTTCACAATTTACGATGAAATCTCCCCACAAGACGCACCGTAATCGGGATGGTGCAGATAAGCCCGATGCTTCCGGCGACTGCGCGCAGTACCTCGGAGGCTAAAAGTTCGAGGTTGATAATTTCGGTAAATCCGTTGGAGAATAGAATAAACAGCAGCAGTACGGGAATTGAGGTACTGACATACGCCAAAATCAGTGTGTTCGACATCGAGCCGATAATGTCTCGGCCGATATTCATGCCGGACTTTATCAGTTGCTTTTTTGATATGTCGGGGCTTACGGAAATAATCTCCCACATTGCCGATGAGATGGACATTGCCACATCCATCACCGCGCCGAGCGCACCGATCATAATACCTGCAAACAACAAACCTTGATAGTCAATCCTACGGTGCTGCGGTATAAAGGCAAGCATTTGCGCGTCCTCGTTTCCAAGCCCTGTCAGCATGAGTATCTTACCGGCAATAAATGCGAATATCCCTGCAATGATAACCCCGCCGATTGTACCTATGATGGCTGTATATGTTTTTTTATTGTTGCCGCTGATGATCAGCAGCGTGATAACCGTCGCGGAACTGCATACGGCGAGCGCCAATAAGATCGGGTTAAAACCCCGTATAATGCACGGGAGAAAAATACCGAAAATAAGACCTACGGTAATACCGAGCGTAATCAGCGCTTTGAGGCCGTTTTTTTTGCCGACGATGATAAGCGCCGCTGCAAAGATTACAATGAGTGCATAGACTTTTGTGTCCCGTGCGCGCTCATAGATTTTTAAGTTTATTATCTTGCCGGTTTCTTCATCTTCGTCCACCTGCAGTATCATTTTTTCATGGAGCCGGAAGATAAGCCGGTACGGAATTGCCAGTTCAATAGTGTTGCGGACGGTATAAACTTCGCCCTTATGCTTGCCGGTTAAAATTTCTATTTTTAAATGCTGATACCGGAAGTCGGATTCAATCGGAACATCCGGCCTGCTTTCCGCAAGGTCATCATATACGATTTCAATAACGCGCGCTTTTACCACCTGATTCTTCGGCAGATTAAGTTGCGTGTCGTAATATTCCGCCAATCCTTTATCTTTTGCATCCGTTTCGGCGTTTGTATTTTTTGCAGTATCTTGAGCATAAAGCTGAGCACATACGGATATGCAGGTAAGTGCCAGCAGTAAGATTTTTTTAGACTTTAAGTAAATATTCGTTTTCCTCATTAGGGAACCTCTAAAAACCTCAGCTTTTTAGAGGTTTTCTTTAGATGTAATTTGCGATGTTGCGATGAAAAATGTACGTCCTTGCACATTTTTCATCGGCGAGTTTTAGTCTTACGCCTAAAACATCGCGACTGTGTGGAACCACCGCCATCCGTGGCGGTGATGAAAGCCACTATTGTATAAAAACTTAAATTGAAACTCGTCGGGCATTTCTATTCCGAAGGATGCGAAGCAAATCTAACCGAGTTTTTAGAAATGCCCATTCGCTTCTTCAAGTTCCAGTACTTCAATGTTGGGATAATCGCTATATAAAATATAATGCCGATTATAGCAACTGTACTCTATAACCGGCTGATTACATATTAGTTAAGTGATTCTACTTCGGCTAGGGAGAGTCCGGCAATTTTGCAAATATCACTGAGCGGATAGCCCATAGTAAGCATCGTTTTTGCCGTTTCGAGCTTTGCTTGGCGCGCACCCTCTGCAAGTCCAAGAGATTTACCTTCAATGAGACCTCGTTCAAGACCTTTCCGCTCAGATTCGCTTATCATTGATAGCCGGTCGCTCTCATATTCCCACGCTGCCTCATACCGCTTGCGTTCTTGTTCATCCAGATAAAAGATATCCATCACTCGTTTTGCCTTCGTCATTATCGGATTTCCCTGTGCTAGCACCTGCCTTACCTCCTTATCGTCTGTTTTGATAAACATAAGCCATTTCTCTAAGCTTGTCAAATTATTTTTGTTGAGTTTTGTTAGATCTAAAAAGTGAATCTCTAATAGTTCATCCAAAAGTGTTTGTTCCTCGCTTTCCCGTATCTGATACACCGAATGTACCTTGTGGCTCAATTTAAAGGGACTGTTCAGTACATTGATTGCAATACATTTTTTCAAGTTTGAATACTGGAATCCACTGATAAAATGCTCATGGATTAACTTTGAACAATAAAAAATACTGCGCTTCGGATAGTAATCAAAGTAGGTATTCTGCATTTCCACATCGATTTTGCGGCCGTCTTGTAAGCGAATTTTTATATCGAGCCGTCCGATTTTGTCGTTATAGAAGCGGGGAAGCTGTTCACTGTTTTCGATACGGACATCATCAAAATCGGTTTTACGCAAATCTGTGACCAACGAGAGAAATTCGATCATAATATCTTTATTTTCCTCGGTACCAAAGAGCTTCTTAAATGCATAGTCATTCCGGGCGGTGAACTGCATTGGGACGTTAGGTAATTTTTTCATTCACACCTCCTACAGTCCTATATGACTTTTGAAGGTTTTTGGCTGGAAAGAATCAGAAAAGTTTTACATTTTTTAACTATAGAGATCTGAAAGAATTCGATAATAGATAACGCATCAGCATAATTACTAATCTCCCATATTCCCCACGTTACCAATGAGTGAATTATGCATTAAAAATCAACTGAGAACCTCTAAAAACTGCAAGTCGGTTAGTTTTTTAGAGGTTCCCTCGTACAAATCAGTTATTTGCTGATATCTTTGATGTAATCCGGAGCTTTCGGCGTAATAGTTTTTGCCGCTTTAATTTCGTCGATTAGGGCATCACGAATCGGAACGTATGTTTCGACGACGTTCGTTGCCTTCGAGAAGTCGTATTTATCACCACCGGTAAACATAAAGTCATTGACAACAACCTTATATGTTTTGTTCATATCGAGCGGAGTACCGTCTGCCAATGCGATAGAAGTTACTCTGTTTTCAAAAGGCTTGGTACTGTCGTATTCAACCTTTAATCCTGCAAACTGTCCGTCTGTGATATTCGGGTTCATAATACCGTGATCAATTGCCTTTTTGATTTCCGAACCGGGGAGATCGAACACTACCAAGTAATTGTCGAACGGCATGATTTCGTATAGATCGGCGACGGTAATATTTCCTGCCGCAAGCGTTCTGCGTAATCCGCCGCCGTTTTGAATGGCGATGTCCGCTTTGCCTACTTTCCGCTGAGCTTCAGAAGCCCATACGCCGAGCAAGGTGTTGCTGCCCTTATCCTTTCTTTCGTGCGTAAACTCAGCAGCAGCAGTACCGATTACTTCGCCTAAGATCGGTTTTAGGTCGGCATCGTATTTTGCATAGAGGGCCTTACCTTCTTCATCCTCGACGATAGTGTCTTTGTGCTTCCAAATTTCATCAAGGGCAGGAGTAATCAAAGCGATGTTTTTATTTTCATCAAAGGTGATGCTGAGCTTTCCAACTGCGCGTCCATAGCAGTAAGCCTGCATAATCGGCATACCGTCTACAGCGCCCTGTACCGGCCGATGGCTGTGAGCAGATAATATTGCGTTTAACCCCTTAATTTGAGCAAGAGCAACTGCATTTCCGGTGATTTCTTCACCCTTCTGATCGGAATCAATGTGGGTTAATGCGATGATGGCATCCGGTTTCCCTTCTTTAGCTTTTCCGGCCAACAGGTAGTCAACCCATTGCTGTCCGGCTTTAACGGGATCGGTAAACTCCAAACCGCTGACATGTTCCGCTTTTGTGAGGGTTACCGTATCGGGATGAGCTAAACCGACAAACGCAATTTTATAACCGCCTTTGGTAATAATCGCGTATGGCTTTGCCCACGAGACAGGTTTTTTGGTGTTTTTGTCGACGATATTTGCCGCCAAGAAAGTAAAATTGCCGTCTTTCTGCCATTCCTTCATGTGCTTTACGCCCCAGTCGAATTCGTGGTTTCCGACTGCGCATACCGATACGCCCATTGCCTTCATCATTGCGGAAACCGGTGCACCGTAGGTCAAATTGGAAATTGCTGTACCTTGGTAGTTATCACCGCCTGCTACGACAATCGTATTCGGGTTTTCCCTTTGTGCGGTGTGCACATAGCCGAGCAGCTTTGCCATACCGGCATTTTTCCCTTTACCGGGACGGGCATCTTCCGCGACGTTACCGTGAAAGTCGTTGAATAGAAGCACATCCACTTGATTGGCCGGCGCTGTTGCTTCAATAGCGTTGTATTGCTTTGATACAGCTGCCGGAGCGGATTCAGTTGTTTTACACGACGGGAACAGCATAAATGCGGCCGCCAGAACAACGAACAGTGTTTTAAAAACTTTTTTCTGCGTCATTTGCATACTCCTTATGTTCTTTAGTGTAAAACGGATAGAGAAAAAATGCAAGGAAAAAAGAGAGAAAATGGCGCGCAGTGGCGGTGTTGAGCAAAAAGCTATAGCTGTGTACAAGCTGTGCGTCTCTCATTCGTAATTGATTCGTACAGGGGTTAATATCCGCCGTTTCTCTACCGCTACGGACGGCGGTGGTTCCAAATAGCAGCGATGTTTTGGCATGCCGCAACATCGCAGTCAAAACGATACACGGATGTATAGTTTTGACGAATGCACTGCGTTGGGACTGCCGATTAAAATGAAAAATGTAAGAATTTTTCCGTTAATCGGCGAATAAAGTGTCGATTTGTTTACTATATAATGTAGTGATCTTATAGCGCATTATGTCCTGCTTTGCCGAAAGTTCCACACCTGCTTCAAAAGGTTTGGCAAGGAGCGCAAAACGATTAATCCGTTCAAACAGCTTAAAGCCGTTTTCATGGTTTATCAGCGAAGCGATTTGTTGTTCAAACAGTTTCTTGATTTCCGGTTTTACCAGCAGTTCTTCAAATGAGGCTGCCAGTATCCCTTGCTCTGCCGCATAGCTTTTAACCTCTGTTTCGTCTGCAACAATGAGCGCTCCTAAAAAGCGCTGATCCTGCCCGAGAACCACAGCTTGCGCGATAAACGAGGATTCTTGCAGCTTCATTTCTATCGGTACCGGCTCGATATTTTCTCCGCCGCGTAGTACAATCGTATCCTTTTTTCTGCCGCGCAGGATAAGTTCGCCGTCAAGCGTTTTAAAGCCGAGGTCGCCGCTGTCGAACCAACCATCCTTATCGATAACCGCATCGGTTAAATCCTGCCGCTTGTAATACCTCTTCATAACACTGGTGCCGCGGATCATTACGGTACCGAGTTGACCTACCGGCAGCTCTTTCCCGTTGTCATCGACAATCTTTACCGTTGTACACGACAGCGGCTTCCCGATAGTGCCGAATACGGGGCGTCCGAGCGGGCGAACCGACACAACCGGTGCAGTTTCGGTTAAACCGTAGCCTTCGGTAACGCTTACACCAATCGCCCAGAAAAAAGCATCGATATTCGGCGGTAGCGCTCCTCCGCCTGAAACCCCTTGCCGGAAGCTGGTGCCGAGTTTGGTACGGATCTTTTTAAACACGAGCACGTTACCCAGCGCATAGAGCGGCAGGGTGAGAAGATACGGTATAAAGGAAACAATCGGACGGGTGATCTTCGTATAAAAAACAAAATGAGGATTAAGCCCTTTAACATTCCGCGCATGGTGTGCATGGAACAGACCTACCGCGACAAAGAAGTTGAACAGTTTTTGCTTAATGCCGCCTGCCTGCTTCATTGCCTTAAAAACACCGGTATAGACGGACTCCCAGATACGCGGCACCGATGGGAACAGTGCCGGATTGGTTTTTGCAATGTCTGCAAGCAAGATGCTTCCCACCGGTTTGGAGTACACCATCCCCGCGGCAGAAGCCAAAATAACATATTCACAGAGCCGCTCAAAGCTATGCCATACCGGCAGTACTACGATCGCCTTTTCACCGGGATAGAGGATAACTCTCGTTTTAAGGTCATCCAGCTGCACAATAAAGTTCTTATGTGTCAGCATAACACCCTTGGGTTCTCCTGTCGTACCGGAGGTAAAAATGATCGTAGCGACTTCCGTATCGCCGCCTTTTTCCAGCTCCTGTTCAACCGCTTCGGGGTGTTCTTTTCGATATGCCATACCCCGTTCGATAATCTCATTGTAGCTGTACATTGTAAAGCGGGAAGTGTCGCCCTTTGTTTTGAGTTCTTCATCTTGAATATCAAAAGGATCAAAAACAATGAGCGTTTTAAGCAGCGGGAACTGCGGCTGATTTTTCAGAATTTTTATGAATTGATCCCGATTTTCTATGACAGCAGCCGTACATTCAGCGAAAGATAAAATGCGTACCAAATCCTGTTCGGTTGCATCGCAGCCGCGCGGAACATCAGCCGCTCCGATCGCCATAATCCCCATACTGGCATGGTACCATTCTTTCCGATTATCTGCGATAAGGCCGACTCTATCTCCTCGCGTGATGCCGAGGGATAACAGTCCGCCTGCAAAACTCAATACCCGATCAAAAACATCAGAGTAGGAGAGGGGAATAAAATCGCCTCGCTCATTCTTTGAATATTGAGCGGCAATATTCGGATATTTTTTTGTAATTTGTTGCAACAATTGCGGCATTGTGATGTCGTTCATGCCAAAACGCTAGCATAAAAAAAAAAATCAGTCAAGTAAAAGGTAACCTCTTCAGACGGTCTTCGGATATTCCCGCAAAATAAAGAGGCTGTTCGACCAGAGTTGAACCTCTTCGCGGTTCAAATGGTCTCACAGCCTCTTTATTTTGCGATTTTGTTCTATTTGTCTGATGAGGTTACCTTTCTGGTAAAATAAAATGTGTGAAATTTTTGACAAAATTTCACACAGAAGGAGGGCAACTTCATCAGACGGTTTCCGGATATTCCCGCAAAATAAAAAGGCTGTTCGACCAGAGTTGAACCTCTTCGCGGTTCAAATGATCTCACGGTCTCAATTTTTCCGCGATTTATACCTACTCTGTCTGATGCGTTTACCCTGCTTACGGAAAAGAAAAGCTTGCCGTAAGCCTTTTAAAAATAGACGGCGCAGTAGATGTGTCGTATATTTTCAAAAGACGTATGATTGACGGCAAAGAGGTTTCCTCTTACAATGAAAAAAAAGGAGCTAACGTATGGATGATTGTATTTTTTGTAAGATTATTAAAGGTGAAATTCCGTGCATGAAAATCTATGAAGATGAATACACAATTGTCTTTATGGATATTGCAAAAGATGTTGACGGTCACATGCTGGTCGTTCCCAAGAAGCATGTGACGAATATCTTGGATGCGGACGAAGAGACGCTCCATCACGTAATGGATACGGTAAAAAAAGTCGCTAACCATTGTGTGACTGACTGCGGATATGAGGGTATCAATATGCTCAATGCAAATAATCAATGTGCAGGGCAGACGATCTTTCACCTGCATATACACCTTATTCCGCGGAAATCAGGTGATGCCGTGCCGAGTTTCCCGAAATTCGGCGGCGCAGTACACCCGCTCGAAGAAACCTACAAAAAACTCAAGATGTAAAGCACACATCCGCCGGATCGGAGATATTTTGGAGATATTTGGGGCGGTTGACAAAACTCATATTATATGAATAATGCTTCAAGCATGAGTGCCGATGCAATTAGTCTTTGTGCGTATTCAAAGATTAATATTCATCTAAAGGTTCTGGCAAAAAGAGAAGATGGGTTTCATAACCTTGAAAGTATTTTTCAGCGTATTTCAATAGCGGATTATCTTTCCATAACACAATCAGGCGATTCGCACAGTTGTACGGTTGAATCTCCTGTATTGCCTTTACCGGCTGAGAACACATTGACTAAAGCATGGGAAGTGTTTAAAGGCGCAACAGGAATTAATGCGGGCATAAAGGTTCGGTTAATAAAAAATCTCCCTGCAGGAAGCGGTTTAGGAGCAGGTTCATCCGATGCGGCTGCTTTACTGAAGGGCGTAAATGAGCTTTTTGAAATGCCGTTGAGCGATTCAGAGCTTACAACACTTGCTTTACAAGTCGGTAGCGATGTGCCATTTTTTCTTAGGGGCGCTGCTGGAATTGTTACAGGACGGGGAGAGGTTTTTGAGCCGATACAATCCCGTACTGACTGTTTCGGTATCCTGATTTGGCCGGATGTGCAGAGTTCAACGAAAGAAGCTTATTCGCTTTTGGATAAACAAAAGCGAATACTATCCGGCGAATATGAAGCATGGGGATATGAAAAGCTGATAAAGCAGTATCATGATCCGCTTGGAAGATGGTGTTTTGTAAATGATTTTCAGCCGGCGCTTGAGCAGCGCTACCCCGTTATCGGTCGTGTGCGTAAAGAGCTTTACGAACAAGGTGCAGCATTTGCACAGATGAGCGGGTCGGGTTCGGCTGTTTTCGGATTGTTTAGCTCTGAGAGCCTTATGGCTTCCGCTTTCCAAGTCTTGGCAAAAAGATGGAGCTGGTGTAAACCGTTCCTTTTACTTGCCTAAGAATACTTTGCGGTGTATAATAAGTCTACCGTAAGGAGGGGCATAGTATGACGATCACTGATGTCCAGATCCGGAAGACCGTAGCTGAAGGCAAATTAAAGGCTTATGCAACCGTTACCTTTGATGACTGCTTCGTACTGCATAATGTGAAGCTTATTGAAGGGGAGAAAGGTGTTTTTGTTGCGATGCCGAGCCGCAGAACTAAGACCGGTGCGTACAAGGATATTGCTCATCCGATAACACCTGAATTCCGATCGGTACTGCAAGAAAAGATACTTTCCGCATACGAGGCTTGTGCAGAAAGCTAGAACCGATGGTATGCAGATCGGTTTATAAAAATATGAGAATTACTGTGCATGAATGCATGGTTTTTTATAATGGGACGTCGGCAAGTGGTAAGCCAACGGCTTTTGGTGCCGTCATTCCGTAGGTTCGAATCCTACCGTCCCAGTCTGAAGGAGATACGGATTATTTTGTTGCAAAATAATCCGTGTTGACTTTATATGAATGTAAATATAAAAAAGGGGCTTTTCATACAGAAGGAGCCTCTTGTTTGCTTTATATGCAAAGGAGTTCCTGATTATGGAAGAGAGAGTTTTGACAGCCTGCCGCCGAACAGATTTTGGAAAAGCTGCTACTGCAAAATGCCGTAGAGCCAATCGTTTACCTGCCGTTATTTATGATAATGCGGGGCATTCGACAGCTATTGATGTTCCCTATCGCGATTTTGAAAAATTATTCAAAACAGTTACTGAAAGTACGCTTATTACCGTTAAAGTTGATGAAAAAGACGAGTTTGAAGTTTTTATCAAAGATTATCAATATGATATCGTAAACGATAAGGTTTTCCATGCGGATTTCTATGCTGTTGAACGCGGTCAGCTGTTGCGGACTAAAATTCAAATTCGGCTTTCCGGGTCTCCTGAAGCATGTCGCCAAGGCGCTGTTTTGGAAACCGGTATTGCGGAACTTGAAGTTGAATGTTTGCCGCGTAACTTGCCCGAGCGTATTGTGGTCAATGTTGAAAAACTCGGCGCTAACGAAGCGATTCACGTTCGGGATATTGAAGTTTCCGAAGGTGTTAAGGTTTTGACGGATCCCGATTTAGCGGTTGCAATGGTTAAATTTGCCAAAGAAGAAGCTCCCGCACCCACAGAAGAAGCTGCTTCTGCAGAGGGTGCCACACCCGCGGATGCTGCCGCTCCGGAAGCAAAGGCATAATTTTCTTATCAAAGTGCAGGTCTTACACCTGCACTTTTTTTTCTGTTCTTGTCTTTTCCTCAAAAACGTTTTATTCTTTTCATTGTATGTATTCTCATCCGCTCATCGATGCCGTATTTAACAATCTTAAACCATTTTTAACACATATTCCTTGTCGCTTTCTTCTTGCGTGTTCGGGCGGTGCTGATTCTACGGCATTACTGTTAGCCTTTCATCAATTACAGAGGCGGCTTCGCTGCCGTTTAACCGCAGTTACGGTTAACCATAATATCCGAAGTGCGGAAGAAAGCGCTGCCGATTCAGCTTTTGTCGCCGAATTGTGCAGCCGTCTGGAGCCGCCGGTATCTTGTGTGGTTGCGGAAATCCCCGCCGGGGAAGTGGAGCGTTATGCAAAGGAACGCAATCGGGGAACCGAAGATGCCGCACGTGCGCTTCGATACCGGCTTTTTGAAGAAACCGCCGCTTCCATTGATGCCGACTATATCGTAACGGCGCATAACCGGAGTGATGTATATGAAACAGCGCTGATGCGGCTCTTCCAAGGCGGCAACACGGCAAGTTTATCGATGATGCCGGTACGGCGCGGACGGTATTTACGTCCGCTTATCACGGTAGAACGGAGCGATATAGAAGCATTTTTACGGCAGCAGGGTATCGTATGGCGCGAGGATGCCACCAATGCGGAAGATACATATCTGCGCAACCGAATCCGGCACCATCTAGTACCGGCATTGGCTATGACCTTCGGCGGATGGCGCACCGGATTGGATAAAACTTTGCAACGGATTGCCTTGGATCGTTCATTTTGCGAGGAATCTCTGGCCACTGCGCGCGAAACCTTTACCGGTATGGCTGACAATGCAAGCAGCGTGGCCGACGCGGCAAATTGGGAGCAATGCAAGTATGGTGCGCTTGTAATCGCAGCGGATTTCTTTGATTCGCTCCATCCTGCGCTGCGGCTCAGGGTGCTTGAACAAGGGTGCCGCCGGCTCGGTATCGGGACACGGGTTCCGCTGGGCATACTCCTTAGGCTTTCGTCCGAACTCACGGTAGCGCCGGAAATATTGAAGGGAGCGGCGCCGGAAGCATCGGCAACGCTGGAAATATCGGAGGCTGCATTGGAGGGAACAATGTCTGAGGCATCGGCGGTGTCGGATGCTTTGGAGGCTGCATCGATTGTTCTCGAAAAGCAAGCTGACACTCGCTCAAAGATTGCTGCTGCCGGCGCTCTCCGGTTGGAACGCCGTGGTAATCGTATCCTGCTTTTTAACAGCACGGTCTATCTTACGCTGTATAATCAAAAGTCATACATTCTGACTATTCCGCAATGCGGCAAATATGCGTATCCTTTGGGACAGTTGGAAGTTTATCACACTGCCAACGGTATTTTTGTGCGGGATAGTGAGGATAAAAGCTGCGGAGTAGGTCCTTTTACACTTCCCATTTCCGTCAGATCAAGGCGCGGCGGCGATCGGATTCAAATGAAATCCGGAAATGTAAAAGAAGTAAAAAAAATTTTAAATGAGTGGCAGGTTGATTCACTTGCTCGCGAACTTTTGCCGATTATCATAGAGGACACTTGTATTCGGAGGCGTACTCGTATACGCGCCTTATATGGCAGCTTCCTTGGATATAAAAACTGGTTTGTGGAGGAACAATAGAATGCTCAAGACTATAAAACGGAGAATCCTTTTAATAGAAACGCTGCTGGTATTTTTACTACCTGCAATGGCGGTGTATTCGCAAACGGTAAACCGTGAACTACAGCAAATGAATACCTCGTATGCGTTGCAATATTTGCAAAAGGCCGCGGCGCTCTATACCGATGCAAACTATGCGGAAGCTCTTGAATATGTCGAAAAAGGCATGACTTTTGACGATTCCTTTGCGGACTTCTTTTATTTAAAGGCTCAATGCCTTATTCAGTTGAACGGTACACGCGCACAATGCCTCGATGCTGCGGAAGCGGCTCTGGCTTCGGGGTTAAAGTTGCGTATCTATAATCGGGACAATCTCGTGTTACTGCTTGCCCGTCTTTATACTGAAACGGAACGCTACAACGAAGCAATTCAAGTATTAGACTCACTTGCCTTTGATTCCGCCGACCGTGACTTTTACTGCGCTTCTGCGCTCTATGGGTTAGGGCGTGACGGGCAGGCGCGGGAGGTAATCGAAACTGCGTTAAACCGTTGGAGTTTTGACCTTCGGTTCCCTCGGCTGTTCTTTTTACAGGAGCGGGATAAAGCGATGACCCGCGCGGGGAAAAAACTTGCCGACTCTCTTTTACAGCAACTCTATGTCTGGATTGAGCAGGAGCCGTCGCTGGCAGTGTATGCAGCTCCCTTTGACCCTAACCCGCAGGAAAACAGCCGCCGTTTAAAAGTGTACCGTAATATGCATGCGGCAGACAGCGAAAAGCTTGATGCACGGACGCAGCTTGCTGCGGTACTCGCGGAGCTTCGCTACGGTGTCATCGATGAAAAGACCGCCATTAAAGAATTTTTTGATGTCACCGTTGCCGATCATCTGCCGCAAAAGGCAAATGTTAAAGCGTCCGTGTTCGCCTTGTATTCCGATCAGTTGATTGAGTTGTGCCGACTGACCGGTACGGATGCTATGCGAAAAGAGATTGGCAATCGCCTTAAAACCTTTAGCGGCGTGCTTTTAGAGGACGATAACCGTGACGGGATTTCCAACGCGGCTGTTTTCTTTGAACAGGGACGCCCCGTATCAGCCTTTTTCGATCTCAATCAGGATGAGGTGTATGAATATCAGGTACAGTGCAATTTCGGCGCCCCCGATCTTATTGTTACGGCGAAGAACGGTTATGCCGTCCAATATGACAGCTATCCGGCAGTACATTCGATTGTGCAAAAGGCGGAAAAGCGGGAGTATATCATGCGTCCGCTTACATTTCGATGGGAGCCGGTTGCTCAGACCGAACTTGATTTAAGACTGCGCGATACGGATGCGGAAGCTCCGGCTTTCTTCACGCTGCGGTTACGCAACAATGCCCGCCTGCTGCAAGAGCATGATTTTATCTTTTCAGTGTTATACAGTGAAGAACCTGCGCCGTCGGATACAAATGCGGTTATGCGGATGCACTTTGAAGACGGCCGGATTATTTCGGCTGAAATAAAGACGGGAACGCAAACGCTTGCGCTTGCTCGGTACCGGAACGGCGTACTTGCACAAAAAGAGTATGACTATGACGGCGACGGATTTTTTGAGGTGCTGGAACAATATAGCAAACAGGGAAAACTCGATAAAATTTCTGTTGATATCAATAAAAATAAGGTGTTTGAATATTATGAACTTTACAAGACGGACGGAACGGTCATAAAAAATTGGGATGAAAATGAAGACGGGACGCCGGAAATTCAGTATACACAGTTTCCGTCGGGAAATGCTCAGACGGTGTGGAAGCATCGGTATTCGGGACTGCCGGTGTCGGTCTACTATAAAAAAGGAACGCCGGAACGCTTGACTATCGGCAAGACGAGTGTGCCGCTGATAAAAGATCCTCAATATAATGTATACTGGCTCGAAATGCGTCCTTCTTTTTCCGATAAGGTCGCTGAAAAACTGACAGCGTTATTCAAGGATACCGATTCCGATGTGGAAGCGCGGACGATATTAATCGGTAGTTATGAACTCTATGCCGTCCGTTCCGAAGGCGCTGTGTTCGTTCAAATGTTGCGCGTTCCCGTTCGAGCCGCTCCTGTGAAAGCTGAGGGGCGAAAGTGAGATTGAGCCGGTTTTCGTATAACATATCAACGCTGATTGTACTTTTGGTTACTTTCAGCGCCTGTACTTCCGTTACTCCCTCTTTTTCTCAAAGCGTCAATTACACGGACGGCCGCAGCATAACACGGGAGGTTGAAGCTGTCCGCGGCCTTATCGCGGAAAAACCGCTCGATGCCCTATTGCGGGCAAAGCGTTTAACGCTGTATACCGAACGTACCGATGAAATAAACACGTTGTATCAAGACGCTCAGAGTGCTGTTGAAGAATTGTTTTTTAAGGCTGTCGAGAACGGCACATGGGATGAAGCGCTCAAAATATTCCGCTCGCTTGCTGCATTAGGGCATACGCCTACGCAGTGGAGTGAGCAAAAACTCATAGCGGCGCAGCGGGATAAATGGAAGGAAAAGAAATTTGATGCGCTGATTCAGGATATCGCCCGATTATCCGGCGGAGTACATGATGCGCCGTCATTGGAAACGGTTCGAAAGATGATGAAAGGAACCGTAACGGTATGGGTTGACCGCGGTATGACGATTGAAAAAGGGTTAGGGAGAGCTGACCGGATGATCGGTTCGGGCTTTTTTATCGACGCTAACGGCTATCTCATTACAAACTATCATGTTATTCAAAGCGAAGTTGATCCTGAATACGAAGGTTTTTCCCGTGTGTACATCAAGCGTGCGGAAAATCCTACGGTGCGGATACCGGCAAAGGTAGTCGGCTGGGATACGATATTCGACCTCGCACTTCTTAAAACGGAGATTAATCCCGAAGTGTATTTTCAGCTCGGCTCTTCGGAAGACTTAAATATCGGCAGTAGAATCTATGCGATCGGCTCGCCCGCCGGATTGGAACAGACGCTTACTTCCGGTATCGTGTCGGCACAAAACCGGCGACTTCTGTCTTTAGGCAGCGTATTGCAGATCGATGCGCCCGTTAATCATGGAAGCTCAGGCGGGCCGATTATCGACGAAGCGGGCAGGGTACAGGCAATTGTGTTTGCCGGTCTTGAGCGCAACGAAGGTTTAAACTTTGCAATACCGGTGGAACTGCTGCGGCTTATCCTGCCTCAGCTCTACGCAGGCGGTGAAACCGTTCATGCATGGATGTCCTGCTATGGAGTTTCCGTAAAGGAATCGCCGCAACAGACGGCAGGAACGGAGCTGGTCTATGCAGTGCCGGGTTCATCCGCATCTGTTATTCCCGCCGGTGCCGTTATTACTCATCTGAATGGGCGGGCGGTTCCCAGCTTGGAAGCACTGCAGGCCGAGCTGATGCGATTGAGCGCCGGTACTATCGTTAAAGTTTCAGGCTATGCGCCCCTGCATACTCCTTCTACAAATGATGCTCGTTCTTCCGGTTCGGGCGCCGATACAGCAGGCACTACCGGAAATGCAAACGTCAGTACTGTCCCTGATGCGGACAATAGAGCGACCGGTACCGGCAAGGTAAACGTCAGTACCGCCCCCGATGCAATCGGCAACTCGGGTAATAGCGCGTCCGGTATTGCACATATCAGTACCGGCAATAATCCCAGCGATACAAATATCAGTACCGGCGATACGGCGGGCGCTACAAGTGATGCCGCCGGCAATATGGGCAGGGCGGAACGGAAGGAGCACCGTTGGGAAAAAACGCGGCAGGATTGGTATGTACAGCTGGAAGCCCGTCCTAAACAGCCTGCCGAACAGGTGTATCGTAAGGATAGCCGCGCGCGGGCTATGCTGCCGGTGTACGGTATTTACCTTGAAAGCGCCGGCGGAAAAAAGTCTTTTCGGATAACGGAAGTTATTCCCGGCAGCTACGCCGATGAAACAGGTTTTTCCGCCGGGGACTACCTTGAAATCCATAAAATGGAAGTGCAAAAAGCCGAGGAAGCGCTGTTCACCCGGATTTATACCAAACGCCGGAAATCCGCCTATATCGATACGTTCATCGATATTTGGGCATACCTAGACAATCCGTCATATTTTTAGAAATAAAAGCAACCGCATGAGAAATATTTAAAGCGATTGCTTTCTTCTTATGCCTTATGCGAAATTTTATCCAAAATTTCGCATTTTTTTCAACAGATGGGAAAACACATCAGGCAGAGTAAATCGGAATTGCAGAAGAATTGAGGCTGTGAGACCATTTGAACCGCGAAGAGGTTCAACTCTGGTTGAACAGCCTCAATTCTTCTGCGGGGTTGCTAAAAAACAGCCTGATGTGTTTTCCTTAGTCGGTTACGTATTGTTTATAGTCTCCGTAGCCGGCGGCATCCATTTCTTCGTACGGAACAAATCGCAACGAAGCTCCGTTGATGCAATAGCGCAAGCCTGTTTTATCCTGCGGACCGTCGTCAAAGACGTGACCTAAATGCGCGCCGCCGGTTTTTGAGGTAACTTCAATCCGTTCCATGCCATAGCTGCTGTCGTGCGTAAAATCAACCGCCTGCGAGGTAATCGGTTTGGTAAAGCTCGGCCATCCGCAGCCTGCATCATATTTATCGCTCGAAGAAAAAAGCGGTTTTCCCGTAACAACATCAACGTAAATTCCCTTTCCTTCAAACTTATCATATTCGCTGGTAAAGGGGCGTTCGGTTGCTTTCTCCTGTGTTACACTGTATTGCAGCGGCGTCAGCCGTTCTTTAATCTGTTTTGCATCAGGTAATTTGAACTTTGCTTCGTCATGCAGGGGTACGGAGGCAAGGTTTAAATTGATATGACAGTACCCGTTAGGATTTTTTTCAAGATAATCTTGATGATAGTCTTCCGCCAGTACAAAATTCCGTAGCGGTTCCGTTTCTACTGCAAGCGGACGCGAATAGTTTGCCTGCATCCGTTTTAAAAAAGATTGAATAACCGGCACATCTTTCTTATCGGTGTAGTAAATGCCGGTACGGTATTGCCTGCCGACATCATTTCCCTGCTTATTTATGGAAAGCGGGTCAATGATGCGGAAATAGTGTTCCAATAGTTCTTCGAGTGCGATAACACCGGTGTTGTAGGTTATTTTGACGGTTTCGGCATGATCGGTTCCGTGTATGTGCTGATAATCGGTTGTATCGGTTGTGCCGTTCGCATATCCGGTATCGGTTTCAACGACACCTGTAATCCGGCGGAAGTATCCTTCAACACCCCAAAAGCAGCCTCCCGCCAAATAAATCTCTTTTATGTTTCCCGCCGTTACCATAGCTGCTCCTCCGTTCTTGCTTTCGTTCTGCGGTTTATGCCTTTCCCCTGCTTGTGCTTTCATACAGCTGCAAAGAGTTATCGCAATGCAGAGCGGTACCGCTAAATGAATACGTTTATAAATTATCATCTTGCTTTTTAGCTCCTTGTTATATCCGATTGAAAATATCCACTCGAAAAATCGGTCTGACTTGCTAAAAGACAGTCTTATAGTAAACAAGAAGCAGTAATACAGAGTTACAAATTAGTAATCATTCCTGTTTCTTTTCCAGTGATTTTAAAGCATTGAGCGCCGCTTTGGAATCCTGTTGCGCAACGGCAATCAGTTCGATGATGTGCGGGTATTTTGCCAAAAAGTCTCCCCATTTTGTCAGCCGGTCTATCTGGAATTGTTCCGACGCTGCGTATTGCGCTTCTTTTGCTGCGGTTTCTGCCAAAAGCATTTCGCGCTGTTGTTCATACGTGTTATAAGCCTGTTCCGCAATCTTATAGGTATGAATATCAGGGATGGTGAGTTTTGTTAAAGTAACGGCTTCAACGGAAAAGTTCTGACCGGCTGTTTTTATAAGTTCGTTCTTGAGCTTTTCCGAAAGCGCATGATAATCGGTTTTTACTTGCTGATATTCATAAGGATTGTCGATCAGTTCCGAAACATACCGATACATAATTGTCTGCAACGCTGCGTGTATATGCGAATCGATATACGATTCAAGGGAATCTTGCGTTTGTATGGTATTTTTTTCTACAATCGGTACCAGCTGTTCAGGTTTCAGTGTAACAAGGGCATCAATGCCGAACGCCCATGAAAAATTCTCTTTTGTGTTCAATACTTTGCTGTATAAATCTGCTGACGGAAGTGAACCGTCCGCTGCATAATTGACGTGCCGCGGCGTAAGGTCGAATACCAGTATCTGTGCGTTCGTCGGAACAATCCGTTCCCATCGCCATGTAAAGTTCCCGGGCATAATCGCTTGGGGGTAATATCCTCCCGACTTTGACAGCATAATGCCGTATTTTCCCGCAGGAACTGAAAATTGAGTCCATCCGAAAAAGAATACCGCGGCCGCACACGCGAGTACAATCACTGTAATAATACATACCTTCTTCATATCCATCCTCTACTGCCGACTAGACTTTAAACTTGCCGACTTCATCCGTTAAATTTTCGATGCTTCGCTTATTTTGTTGCGTTATGTTATTGACTTCTTGAACAGCGTTATTGATCTGCGCCGCTCCTATTGCCATTTCGTTCATGCCGTCGGTAATGATGCGGGTAAGTTCATCCAGCTTTCGCATCTCTTCAGCAACGCTTCCCCCGCCTTTCAGCATCTCTTCGGAACCTGCTTGCACTTCTATCGTTACCGTATTGATGTTCTTGATGGCGGTTAATACTTCTTTGCTGCCGTTTTCTTGTTCTCGCATTGCATGGGTCAGGCTATTGCTCATGTCCTTCACTTGCTCCGCTAAGTTAAATATCGTATTGAATTTTTCTTCTACGGTTCTGGAAGATGTAGAAAGTGTTTCGATTTCTCCGCTGAGTGTTTTGAGCGTTGCCGTTATGGTCTTTCCCTGCATGGCGGAATCTTCCGCTAATTTTCTAATTTCATCCGCGACAACGGCGAAACCTTTTCCGGCTTCTCCTGCATGAGCCGCTTCGATGGCAGCATTCATTGCAAGCAAGTTTGTTTGAGAGGCAATATGCTGAATAACACTCGATGCTTCCATCAGCGAGCCGGATTCTTCGGCTATTTTTTGGGTTACGGTATTTGAGGTTCCGAGTGTTGCTTTGCCGTCGTCGGTTGCGGTTGCGAGGCTTTTTACTGCGCTGTTTGCCTTTTCAAGCGTACCGGTAATAGAGGCTATATTTGCGACCATCTGTTCAATCGAAGATGAAGATTGTGCGACGCTTGTCGCTTGCGTTTGGATACTGGTGTTGAGTTGCTTAATAGTGCGGACAATTTCCTCGACGGTTGCTGCCGTTTCGGTAACGCTTGCCGCCTGTGTGAGCGCCTGTTGTTTAACGCCTTCGATATTGGCGCTGATTTCATTTACTGCACCAGCCGTTTGTACCATATCATTTGCAAGTTCATTACCGATGGCTTCCATTTCGGTGCTGTTCGCTCCAATCGATTTTATCGTATGACCGATCTTTTCAATCGTTTGATTAAAGTATTCGGACATATCGGTAATTTCATCGTTTCCCGTAACCGGTAATCTGACCGTTAAATTACCTTCACCTTGTGAAATATCTTTTAATGCGTATACCGTTGCCTGAATAGGTTTTACTAGCCTGCGGGCGATAAAATAGACGATAAGAAGAGCCGTGATAAATACGCAAATGCCGATAACCATCATTGTAATACTCATCGAATCGACGGTTCCCATAAACTCGTGATAGGGAGCATTAATAACGATTGTCCAGCCGGAGATATTGCTTTTTGCGTATGCGGCTATTTTTAAAATGCCTGAATATTCATAGTATCCAACCGCGGGGGCTTGTGCTTTTAAAGCAATTTGTTCGAACGTCCCGAGGCTTACTAAGTCCGGATCGGTTTTCCCTAATTCAGAGGCATTAAAAAACGCTTCGACTAAGGGAAAGTCCCTATCGGCAATAGTGGTTCCCGTCAAACCCATAATATAACAGAATCCGCTTTCACCGACGACAATATCTGCGATATTTTGTGCAAGCAGTAATCCCTTGACATCGGCTGAAAGGACGCTATGCACATGATGGTTTTCGTCGAAGATTGGGACTGCCAGCGTTATGACAAACATCCCTTTTGCTCGCTCTTTATACGGTTCCGAAATAAAAGGGGTTCCTGAAAGCGCTGACTGGAACCATGCCCTGTCGCCTACTTGAACGGTATTCCCCACATAATAGAATGTACCGTCCGGATCGGTTACATTCAGTTCAATAATTTTACTGTTTGCTGCAGCTTCTTCTTGTAAAAGTGCTACTCGTTTTTGATAGGAATATGCAGGATCGATTAAAAAAGGCATGCGTGCAATGCCGTTCAGGAATTGATAGAGTGCGGTTATTCTTCCATCGATGATATTCGCAACATCGACAGCCTTGTCCTTTAAATGCGTTTCGACTTTTTCGGTTACTGCTTTGCGTGCAATACTGATTGCCAGTACTGCTTCGGTAGCACCGGCGACTATCACTAAAAGACCGAAAATAAGGATGAGTTTATAGCGGATTGAGAACCGTTTCAGTGTTGTTTTTTTCATAAAGGCAAGGCTCCTTTCCAAACATGGGTGTCATTTAACTTCTATTTAATTTACCTGCATTGAGTGCATTTTAATCTTTTCGTTTATCACTGTCTATGCTTTATCACTGTCTATGCTCCGCCTACGATGATAATTATGATAAGTGCTTAAAATATGCTTGATACGGATGTTCCGTAAAAAAAATAAATAAATAAAATTTTGGGATTTGAAGAGAGATGGTATCCCCGCCCTAAGAGGCAAGCAATCTAAATTCATTTTTATACAGATGAAAGAACGTGTCAACCAGAACGGGTTTAAAGTTCAAAACATCGCGGTTAATAAGAGGTGCAGCCTGTTGTAAAAGCTGTACGGGCGAGCCGTTTTTATAGGTATTAAACCGAGTAAAGTTAAAGTGGTTCTGGTACTGATGCGCTTGTTTCAAAAAGTCTTGAGCACTGGAAAAATACCGGCAGGCGTAAAATTCATCTTCGATAAGCCGATGAGAACTTTCCACATCGCTTTGATAGGTCTTAGCCCCGACGGGAATGGTTTTATGCGTAGAAGTAAAAGAAACTTCAATAACTTTGGTAAAAAGTGTTTTTTTGAGACTATTCCATGGAGCAGTAAACTCAGTACCATTGTCGGTTTGGATTGTTATTTCAGCTGGCTTGATGCCATAGTGCTTGAGATGAGTGAACAGCCGATAGATGAAAATGGCGGTACTGGTACTGCTGTGTTGCTGTGTGTAGCCGATAAATAAAGCCCCTGTTTTGATACAACGAGCGGTTATTTGGTATTTTGGTAAGTGGAACTGCATAAAATCGTGATAAAATTCAGGAATATCATCCAAATATTTGATATCTACCTGTATTTTTTCAAATGCACGATATTTATCTTTAACTTCCCGCATATTGCGCTTTTTTTCTCGATGAGTTTTTTTGCTCGGGAGTTTGTAGTATTGTTTTAAATATTTGACAACCGTCTTGAGGGAGTAAGGAATGCCATACTCACGTTTAATCATTACTCCGTTAATACGTTTATTATCTGCGGTTGCCTTTTCTGCTAGAGCTTTTATTTTGAATTGCCAATACTTTTTCATCATGCGAGGGCTTTTTTCAGGTTTTTTAGACCGGTCTTTGAGTCCTACTCCTTTTTGTTCTTGCCAGCGTTTTCTCCATTTTCTGACTGTTTTTATGGTTGTTTGAAAGTGCTGTGCAGCTTTTTTGTTGCCGTACTTTAGCGCGTAGCTGACCAACTCTTTTCTTAACAACGAGGGGTCTTTACTGTTTTTATAAGATGCGTAATAATCCATTTCGATGGTATCTCCTTTGATGTAAATTTGGCTTAATCTATTTTGCCTAACCGGTTTCGTTTAGGCAAGGGGGATACCATCTCTCTTCTTTGTCCAAAATAAATAAAATTTTTTCTTGACAACGCGGTAGAGGCATTGTAGGATTAAGTATTACGGGAATGAATGTTGAAATCATCATCCAATATATCTATATATAAGTGGTTATAACACTTTTGTAGGTATAAGTGCTTGTATTGTTGGTTTGATGCTATTCTCAACTCAGTTTCCGGTTTATGTAATCTAAGGAGGCACTGTAACATGAAAATCATTTTTTACGGAGTGCGTGATGTCGAAGTTCCTATCTTTGAAGCGGTGAATAAGAAATTCGGGTATGAAATGACCTTAATCCCCGAATATCTCACCGACGAGGCGACTGCGAAAAAAGCGGCGGGGCATGATGTTGTCGTTTTGCGCGGAAACTGCTTTGCAACAAAAGAACGGCTGGATATTTATAAAGAACTCGGTGTGAAATATGTGCTGACCCGAACGGTAGGGGTTAATCATATCGATATACCGTATGCAAAAGAATTAGGTTTTAAAATGGCTTATGTGCCGTTCTATTCTCCGAATGCGATTGCCGAGTTGGCGCTGACCTTGGCGATGACACTGCTGAGAAATGTTACCTATACCGGAAATAAAACAAAAGATAAGAACTTTATCGTCGATAAGCAGATGTTCTCGCGTGAAGTGCGGAATTGTACAGTCGGCGTACTGGGATTGGGGCGAATCGGTATGACAGCTGCTAAACTGTTTAAGGGTTTAGGCGCGAATGTTATTGGATTCGATATTTTCCCGAAGACCGGCGTAGAAGACATCGTAACGCAAATGTCGATGGATGAGGTATTGGCAAAATCCGATATCGTTACGCTGCATGCTCCGTATATCAAGGAAAACGGTAAGATTATTACCAAAGAATCAATTGCAAAGATGAAAGATAATGCTATCCTCATCAATACGGGACGTGGAGAACTTGTCGATACCGATGCGTTAGTTGAAGCATTGGAAAGCGGAAAGCTCTACGGTGCGGGTATCGATACCTTGGAAAACGAGGTTGAAATTTTCTTTAAGGATTTTAAGGGTAAAACTTTGCCTGTTCCTGCTTTCGAAAAGCTGATCAATATGTACCCGAAAGTCATTATTACACCGCACGTCGGTTCCTATACGGATGAGGCTGCTCTTAATATGATCGAAACGACTTTCGATAATGTTAAAGAGTATCTCGATACGGGAGATTGTAAGAATAAAATTCAATAATTCTCAATATAAGTGCTTCTAAAAGGCTCTGTTTGAGCCTTTAGAGGTTTTTATGAGTGTGCTACAGTAAATGCATCTTGTATGAGGAGGTAATAAAAGATGGCTACATTTACGTTTGATATGTATCTAACGTTGGGACTGGCGATTGTACTGTACCTGTTGGGAAGCGGTATCAAAGCCAAAGTCGGGGTTCTGCAGAAGTACTACATTCCTGCGCCGGTTATTGGAGGAACATTGTTCTCAATTGTAATGCTGATAGGTCATAATCTGGGACTATTTTCATTTACATTTGACGGGAACTTAAAGAATTTCTTTATGGTTGTGTTCTTTACTACAATCGGATTCTTGGCGAGTGTTTCCGCTTTGAAAAAGGGTGGTGTCGGTGTTATTCTGTTTTTAATTGCTGCGGTTATTCTTGTTATTATTCAAGATTCTGTCGGCGTTGCTTTGGCAAAGGTATTCGGTCTTAACCCCGGTATCGGTTTGGCAGCAGGTTCCATCCCGCTGACCGGTGGACACGGAACTTCCGGCGCTTTTGGCCCTTATTTGGAAGAGCGTGGGGTTTCGGGCGCTACGGTTGTTGCAATTGCTTCGGCAACGTATGGTTTGGTTGCAGGATGCGTTATCGGCGGTCCGATTGCTAAGCGCTTAAAGGATAAGCACAACTTAGTGTGTAAAGAAGGCGATGCTCAGAAAGCCGGTCAAGAACAGGCTGAAAAGGAAGAGACACTTGCGCAGAAAGCTGCAATGAGTGAGAAATCTTTCTTTAAAGCGGCTGCTATGATCGGTATTGCAATGGGTGTCGGCGGTCTTATCACACCGCTTATTAAAAAAGCAGGCTTGTCGTTGCCGGCATATCTCATCCCGATGCTTATTGCCGCAATTATGCGTAATATTGTTGACAAGACTGAAAATAAAACCCCTATCGATGAAATCGGTATTATTGGAAGCGTATGTCTGTCTTTCTTCTTGGCTATTGCATTGATGTCGATGAAGTTGTGGGAATTGGCAGATTTGGCAATTCCGCTTGTTGTAATCCTTCTGGTACAGACGGTTGTTATGGGCTTGTTTGCATACTTCGTTACCTTCAATATTATGGGACGAGATTATGATGCAGCAGTTATCGCAACCGGTCACTGCGGTTTCGGTATGGGCGCCACTCCGAACGCTATCGCTAACATGGAAGCTTTCACCTCGGTAAACGGCTTCTCCACAAAAGCATTCTTAGCAGTTCCGCTCGTCGGCTCGCTGTTTATCGACTTTATTAATGCGATTGTTATTCAGACATTTACCAGTATTTTTGTCGGATGATTTTGAATAAAACGCATTTCCGAACATATTCAAATACTAGACCTGTTCGATAACTGCGTTGTCGAACAGGTCGCCGAGTTCTAAATCGCACAAATAGTACCCTAAAATGCAACAGTTGAACAAAGTGTGAACTTTGGAAACTGCTGCATTGATGTGCGGAACGCGCATACGTTAATACGCGATGTTTGCGAAGCAAACTCGACGTGTTTTTCAGCCGCGCTATTTCAGCGGCTGAAAATAAACCTACGATTTAGAACATCACATTTCAAGGTAACCTGTTCAGAAACGTAAGTTTCCGAACAGGTTTACTATCTAAAAACAGCTAAAAAGTGCTTTACTGTCTCGACAGCAAAGCACTTTTCGTATTATGATAGAACTATTATCCAGGATGCTTTTTCAAGCTATTTATTCCTTATAGGAGGTATGAATGATTACAACAGAGTACATAAGCTTTGTTACAAGCTTGTTGTCATCTTTGCTTGGACTTGGCATTGTATTTTTATCTCTAATCTTCTTAGCGATTTACGTTACGATTGTTTCGAAAGTTATTTCGAGTTTAGAGAAAAACTTACCCGCCAAACCTCAAGCAGCCCCTGCAACAGCGGTATCTACAGCCGTAAATGCAAAGCCTGCAGCAGGCGCCGAAGCGGTAAAAGTTGCAGTTATTGCGGCCGCTATCAGCGAAGAAAGGCGCGAGCCTTTAAATTCATTCGTAATTACGAATATTAAGAAACTATAAACCACATAAAGGAGTGTTTAGTATGAACTATGTAGTCACTGTGAATGGTGAAAAATATGAAGTTGAAGTAGAAAGAGTTGGCGGAGGAACTTCCTCATTGTCCAGACGACCGCCGGAACGGGTATCGCGCCCTGTTCAAGCGGCTCCTGCTGCACAGCCTGTTGCCGCTCCCCAGCCCGCAGCCCCGGCGCCTGCTGCTCCTGCTGCTTCGGGTGGAGCAGGAAACGTAGTTAGCCCGATGCCCGGTACTGTTCTTGATGTAAAAGTTAAGGAAGGCGATGCAGTATCTGTCGGTCAGGTTGTCATTATTCTGGAAGCTATGAAGATGGAAACCGAAATCGTGTCCGAAGTTGCAGGTTCCGTAGCTGCTGTCCGAGTGAAGAAAGGAGATGCCGTGGATACGGATACCGTACTGGTAGAGGTTAAATAAGGGGCATCGCATGGAATTCATTAAGGTTGTAGGGACGATGATGCAACAGTCGGGCTTTGCTGCGTTGACATGGCAGCAGCTCGTCATGTTTCTCATCTCGTTCGTTTTAATTTATTTAGCCATCGTAAAACAGTTCGAGCCGTTGCTGCTTTTACCTATTGCTTTCGGTATGTTTTTGACGAATCTACCGTTAGCGGATTTGATGAAGGAAGCGGATCCTTGGTATACGTCCGGTGTACTACGGATTATCTACAGTGGTATCAAAAGCAACCTCTTCCCGTGCTTAATATTCATGGGAATAGGCGCAATGACCGATTTCGGACCACTTATCGCCAACCCCATCAGTTTGTTGCTTGGAGCGGCGGCGCAGTTCGGTATTTATATCACTTTTATGACTGCCAGCGCTTTACCGATTTTTACAGCGAAGCAGGCTGCTGCTATCGCCATTATCGGTGGAGCCGACGGTCCTACTTCTATTTATATCGCAAACAACTTGGCTCCTGAGCTGCTGGCGCCGATTGCCGTTGCAGCGTATTCGTATATGGCGCTGATCCCGATGATTCAACCGCCGATTATGAAGCTGTTGACCACTAAAAAAGAGCGGGCAGTAAAAATGAAGCAGCTCCGGAAGGTGAGCAAGACCGAAAAAATCGTATTCCCCATCGGAACGGTTCTGTTTACTTCGCTGTTGCTGCCGTCGGTTGCCCCGCTGCTTGGTATGCTGATGTTAGGCAATATCTTTAGAGAGTCCGGTGTCGTACAGCGCTTATCCGATACGGCGCAAAATGCATTGATTAACATCGTTACGATTATGCTCGGTGTTACGGTCGGTGCTACCGCCAACGGAGAACTGTTCCTGCGAGTGCAAACTATCTCCATTATCTTTATGGGATTGTTTGCGTTCTGTATGTCTACCGTCGGAGGTATTTTGCTCGGTAAGCTCTTGTATGTTGTTACCGGCGGAAAAATCAACCCGTTAATCGGATCTGCCGGCGTTTCGGCGGTACCGATGGCTGCGCGCGTTTCGCAAACGGTCGGTGCGTCTGAAAATCCGACAAACTTTCTGTTGATGCACGCAATGGGACCGAATGTGGCTGGTGTTATCGGATCGGCGGTTGCAGCCGGTTATTTTATGCTGATTTTCGGCAAGTAATAATGCGGAGGGAATATCGATGTTATCGGCGTTCCCTCTTTGTCTGATAGAGCATATCGCTGAAAAATAATTTCTGCGATTATCTATCTCATTAGAATACCTATAGTTGGAAGGAGATGTATTATGAGTAAGGTTATGTCATTGCATGATGCAATCAAAACGTACGTAAAATCGGGCGATGTTCTTTGTTTCGGCGGTTTTACGACAAACCGCAAGCCTTATGCGGCGGTGAACGAGATTCTGCGTCAAGGTTTGGGTGATTTTATCGGATATTCCGGTCCCGCAGGCGGCGACTGGGATATGCTGATCGGTGAAGGAAGAGTAAAGGCCTTTATCAACTGCTATATTGCAAACTCCGGCTATACGAATGTAGCGCGCCGCTTCCGCAACGAAATAGAAAAAAACAAAAAAATGCAGCTGGAAGACTATTCGCAGGATGTACTGATGTTGATGCTCCACGCTTCTTCTCTCGGTCTCCCGTATCTTCCGGTACGGCTGATGCAGGGTACCGATTTGGTAAACAAATGGGGTATCAGTAAAGAAGAGCGTGCAAAAGATCCGCGCCTTCCCAGCGATAAATTGGTAGAGGTTGAGAACCCCTTTAATCCCGGCGAAAAAGTTATCGCCGTACCGGTGCCGCGCTTGGATACCGCAATCATCCACGTACAGAAAGCTTCTATTGAAGGAACCTGTTCGATTGAAGGTGATGAATTCCATGATATCGATATCGCAATTGCTGCGAAAAAGTGTATTGTAACTTGCGAAGAGCTGGTAACCGAAGAAGAAATCAGAAAAGACCCTGCTAAAAACTCAATCCCCGAATTCTGTGTCGATGCAGTTGTGCACACTCCTTATGGCGCTCATCCTGCTCAGTGCTATAACTATTATGATTACGATGCAAATTTCTTCAAAATGTATGACACTGTTACCAAGACCGAAGAAGATTTTAAAGCTTATCTGCAGGAATGGGTATACGGCGTAAAAGATCATACCGAATATATCGATAAGTTGGGCGCAAGCAGATTGGCAAACCTGAAGGTCGTGCAGGGATTCGGCTATGCGGCAAAGCTTGTAAAGGAGGATAAGTAAGATGGCAAATTATAAGAACTATACCAATAAAGAAATGCAGGCGATTACAATCGCGAAGACCATTAAAGACGGTCAAATCGTTATTGTAGGAACAGGTCTTCCTTTAATCGGAGCATCGTTGGCAAAACGAATCTTTGCTCCGAATTGTAAGCTGATTGTAGAAAGCGGTTTGATGGACTGCGCTCCGATTGAAGTACCGCGCAGTGTTGGTGATAACCGGCTGATGGCTCACTGTGGTGTACAATGGCCGAATGTCCGTTTTATCGGTTTTGAAGCAAACGAGTGGCTCAACGATAACGATCGAATGATTGCCTTTATCGGCGGCGCTCAGATTGACCCTTTCGGCAACGTAAACTCAACCTGTATCGGCGACTATCATAATCCCAAAACCCGTTTTACCGGCTCCGGCGGGGCAAACGGTATTGCAACCTACTCAAACACCGTCATTATGATGCAGCATGAAAAACGCCGCTTTATCGATAAAATCGACTACATTACCAGTGCAGGATGGGGCGACGGAGCCGGCGGACGTGAAAAACTCGGTCTTCCGGGAAACAGAGGCCCGATCGCCGTTGTTACCGACCGTGGTATCCTCAAATTTGATGATAAGACCAAGCGGATGTACTTAGCGGGTTATTATCCGACCTCTTCCCCCGAAGACGTACTGGAAAATACCGGCTTTGACCTCGATGTTTCCAAAGCTGTTCTGCTTGATGCGCCGAGCGAAGACGTTATCAAGATGATCCGTGAGGAAATCGATCCCGGACAGGCATTTATCAAAGTTCCTGTCGAAGAGTAAGTATCAGGGTAGGGCAAACACATCAGGCTATTTTTTAGCAGCCCCGCAGAATATAAGGAGGCCGTTCAACCTTTCTTTTTGAAAATATGCATACCGTTTACGGCGTTGCTGCACAAAAATAAATGCTCAACGTACAACAAGTACGTCTCCGCTTTGTTTTTGTTTGCGCCTTGTATCCGGTACCGTTATTTTCAAAAGGCTGACGGAAAGGCTGGTTTTAGACGTCATAGCTACAATTATTTTGCGATGTTAATCTACTCTGCCTGATGTGTTTACCCGTCTGTTAGAAAAAATGTGCGAAATTTTTGGTAAAATTTCGCACAGAAAAAGAGTATTTTCCGCGAATTTCGTACTTGTGGAAAATGTCGTAACCGGAGGAATAGACATGGGTGATTATTCGATGCCGAGCTATTTCCAAAATATGGAACAAGTTGGAAAAGAGTTGGCACATATTGATGAAGAAAATGAGAAGCTGATAAAGGACGTTGAAGAAGAAATCGGTCGGCTTGTAGATGAAATCCACGAAGCGGGAACCCCTGATGAAACGGTCAATGCAAAGGGACAGATGACCGCATTGCAGCGGATTGCCGACCTGATTGACGAAGGTACGTGGTGTCCTTTAAACAGTCTCTATAATCCGCAGGACTTTGAAACCGCAACCGGTATTGTCAAAGGCTTGGGGCGGATTAACGGCAAGTGGGCGGTTATCGTCGCATCCGATAATAAAAAGATTGTCGGAGCGTGGGTTCCCGGGCAAGCAGAAAATTTACTGCGGGCATCCGATACGGCAAAATGCCTCCGCATCCCGTTGGTCTATGTGTTGAACTGTAGCGGTGTTAAGCTCGATGAGCAGGAAAAAGTTTATGCGAATCGTCGCGGCGGCGGTACTCCGTTCTATCGGAACGTAGAGCTGCAACAGCTCGGTGTTCCCGTTATCGTCGGTATCTATGGAACAAACCCCGCAGGTGGCGGCTATCACAGTATCAGCCCGACCATCCTGATTGCGCATGAAAAAGCGAATATGGCAGTCGGCGGCGCCGGTATTGTCGGCGGTATGAATCCGAAAGGCTATATCGACGAAGAGGGCGCCGAGCAGATTATCGAGGCAAGCAAAAAATCCAAAGGTGTCGATGTACCGGGAACGGTTTCCATTCACTATAATGAAACCGGCTTTTTCCGCGAGGTGTACAGCGACGAAATCGGCGTATTAGACGGTATTAAAAAATATATGGACTACCTGCCCGCTTACGATTTGGAGTTTTTCCGCGTAGACGAACCGCGGGAACCGGCGCTCGATCCGAACGATTTGTATTCTATTTTGCCGATGAACCAGAAGAAGATATACAATATCTACGATATTATCGGACGGCTGGTAGATAACAGCGAATTCAGCGAGTATAAAAAAGGCTACGGTCCCGAAATGGTAACCGGACTTGCGAAAGTTGACGGGCTGTTAGTTGGTATTGTGGCAAACTTCCAAGGTTTGCTGCTGAAATACCCCGAGTACAAACAAGGCGCAGTCGGTATCGGCGGTAAGCTCTATCGGCAGGGACTTATGAAGATGAATGAGTTCGTAACGCTTTGCGCTCGCGATAAAATTCCGATTGTCTGGCTGCAGGATACCACCGGTATCGATGTTGGCAACGATGCAGAACGCGCAGAACTGTTGGGATTAGGGCAGTCTCTTATCTACTCCATTCAGGATTCCAATATCCCGCAGATGGAAGTTACGTTGCGCAAGGGTACCGCAGCGGCTCACTATGTGTTGGGCGGGCCTCAGGGCAATGATACCAATGCGTTCTCACTCGGTACTGCGGCAACTGAAATCAATGTAATGAACGGAGAAACTGCTGCAACCGCGATGTATTGTCGACGTTTGGTAAAAGACAAGGATGCGGGAAAGGATTTAACGCCTACTATTGAAAAGATGAATAAACTGATCAATGAATATAAGGAAAAATCCGTTCCGCAGTATTGTGCCAAGACCGGTATGGTTGATGAAATCGTCAGCTTGTATGATATACGGGCGTATATGATTGCCTTTGCGAATTCGGTATATCAGAACCCGAAAGCAATGTGTGCATTCCATCAAATGCTGTTACCGCGTGCAATCAGAGAGTACAATACGTTTGTAAAGAAATAAATCTATCTCCTAAAAAACTTACCTGAGTTTTTTAGGGATGACTGCATGGGAATGCAAAAAATAGTGCCGGTTGGTTGCTGTTAGCAATGAAACCGGTACTGTTTCGTTTGAGAACTGTTCAAGTAGATAAAAACTGCGTTCAACAGTTCTCGTATTTATGCACTGCAATTTCCGTAATTTTTATGCGGAAATGTATGCATTATCAGGACTGAGTTATGGAAAGAATTGTTTTAAAATTAGGTATGTTTGAAACGCTCATGGTTGCGGTTATTGCAATCTATGTGGGAGAGTTTTTGCGCAATAAAATTCCTGTTCTCAAAAAATATTGTTTACCCGCTTCTGTTGTGGGCGGTACCTTGTTTGCGCTCCTCTCGTTATTGCTCTATTCGGTCAATATTTTTGAATTGAATTTTGATTATAAAACGGTCAATCAGCTGTTCTATTGTTTATTCTTTGCTGCAAGCGGTGCTGCTGCGAGTTTGGCGTTGCTTAAAAAAGGCGGTAAACTGGTCATTATCTTTACCGTATTGGCAGCCTTATTAGCAACCTTGCAAAATGCTGCCGCCATTTCGGTGGGGAGCCTTTTTCATATCAGTCCCCTTATCTCAATGATGACGGGTAGTATCCCGATGACCGGCGGACACGGAAATGCCGCTTCGTTTGCCCCGATTGCTGTAGAAGCGGGTGCAACTGCGGCTATGGAAGTTGCGATTGCTGCGGCAACCTTCGGGTTGATTTCAGGCTGTATCATCGGCGGGCCGTTCGGTAACTTTATGGTAAAACGTTTTCACCTTGAAAACCCTGAATTAGACGGCAAAGAAGAAGCTGCGGAATTAAAGGCAGAAGGTTCCGGCGGCACTGCGGGTGCTTTGGTAGATAAAGCCAATGTATTGCAGGCGGTGTTTCTCTTGTGTATTGCATGCGGCATCGGTCAGGTGTTGTTTTTAATCTTGAAGCATTTTAAAATCAACTTCCCCATTCACGTATGCTGTATGTTTGGAGGAATTGCGGCACGCCTTATATTGGATTTAACTTCAAAGAATAATCCTACGAAACACAATGTATTATATGATGCATTCGATATCGTCGGTGAATTCTCGTTAGCCTTGTTTGTTTCGATGAAACTCTGGCAGCTTGCAGGCTTAGGTACTGCGCTGGTGGTATTACTGTTGGTACAAGTTGTGCTGATTGTACTTTTCTGTTACTTCCTGACGTTTAATCTATTGGGCAGAAACTACGATGCGGCGGTTATGGCAGTTGGTCATATTGGTTTCGGCTTGGGTGCAGTACCCGTTTCGATGACAACGATGCAGACGGTATGCCGTAAGTACCGCTATTCCAAGTTAGCATTCTTTGTCGTGCCGGTCATCGGCGGCTTTATCAGCAATATTACCAATGCCATTATTATCACAAAGTTTTTGGATTTAGCAAAGCACATGCTTGGACTTTAATAAGCCTGTTCGGAAACTTCCGTTTCTGAACAGGTTACCTTGAAATGCGATGTTCTAAATCGTAGGTTTATTTTCAGCCGCTGAAATAGCGCGGCTGAAAAACACGTCGAGTTTGCTTCGCAAACATCGCGTATTAACGTATGCGCGTTCCGCACATCAATGCAGCAGTTTCCAAAGTTCACACTTTGTTCAACTGTTGCATTTTAGGGTACTATTTGTGCGATTTAGAACTCGTCGACCTATTCGAAAACGCAGTTATCGAATAGGTCTAATGTGTAAGCGGTTTTTGCCGCATATAACGGTAACCGCTGACTGAAAAGCGGTTGCCTGAAAATTGCCCGTGATCGGGGATTTTATATATTTTTATCGGCAAGGGAGCGGATATATCGGTATGAGTACATTTACTATGGGCGTAGACGTCGGTTCTACGGCTTCCAAGTGCGTTATTATCAAAGATGGAAAGGAGATCGTTGCAACGGCAGTCGTTCCGGTGGGGACGGGTACCAGCGGGCCGGCACGGGTGATGAAGCAAGCGCTGGAACAACTCGGATTTACCTCGATGGAGCAGCTTGACGGAGCTATCGCAACAGGCTACGGGCGGAACTCTTTGCAGGAAGTACCGGCGCAGATGTCGGAGCTGTCTTGTCATGCTAAAGGCGCCTATTTCTTGTTTCCGCATGTTCGCACTATTATCGATATAGGCGGACAGGATTCTAAAGCGTTAAAGCTCAGCGATAACGGCATGCTCGAAAACTTTGTTATGAACGATAAGTGCGCTGCCGGTACGGGACGCTTCCTCGATGTTATTGCGAAGGTTCTGGAAATCAATTTGGAGGATCTCGAAAAACTTGATGAACAGTCCACCAAAGAGTTGACAATCAGCTCAACCTGTACCGTGTTTGCCGAATCGGAGGTTATCTCTCAACTGGCAAGCGGCGCAAAAATTCCCGATATCGTAAAAGGAATCCACACTGCGATTGCCAGCCGCGTCGGTAGTTTGGCAAAGCGTGTCGGCATTCAAGATGATGTTGTAATGACCGGAGGAGTCGCCCTGAATAAGGGAATGGTTCGGGCAATGGAAAAAAATATAGGGTTTAAAATTCACACGAGTGAATATTGCCAGTTAAATGGCGCAATTGGAGCCGCTCTGTATGCACACCAAAAGTGCATGCAGGCGGGAAAATAAGTAAGGTTCTATGCCGGTGAATGCAAGGCCGGCGCAGACCTGAATGGCATCTTTTAAAGAACCTGCCGGTTTTTTAAAAGATGACCTTGAGGACATAGGAGGAAACAAATGGCCCAAAAGATGGAAAAGTTACCCAACAAAACGCCGCGGCCGATCGAAGGGCATAAGCCCGCCGCCGCTCTGTTACGCGATGTCGTAGATAGGGTGTATGCAAATGCATGGGAGGCAAAACGGCGCGGTGAATTAGTCGGATGGAGTTCTTCTAAATTTCCAATTGAATTAGCGAAAGCTTTTGACTTGAATGTAGTCTATCCCGAAAATCACGCGGCGTCGACGGCTGCTAAGAAAGACGGATTGCGCCTCTGCCAAGCTGCGGAGGATATGGGATACGATAACGATATCTGCGGATATGCCCGTATCAGCCTTGCGTATGCCGCAGGAGAGCCGACTGATTCGCGCAGAATGCCGCAGCCCGACTTTTTGCTGTGCTGTAACAATATCTGCAATATGATGACTAAATGGTACGAAAATATTGCGCGTATGCATAATATCCCGCTCATCATGGTCGACATTCCATTCTCCAATACGGTGGATGTCCCCGAAGAAAAAGTAGATTACCTTCTCGGGCAGTTTGACTATGCCATCAAGCAGCTGGAAAAATTGACCGGAAAGAAATTCGACGAAAAGAAATTTGAAGATGCCTGCGCACGGGCGAATAGAACCGCCGCCGCTTGGCTGAAATCCTGTTCATTTATGTCATACAAGCCGTCTCCGTTAAGCGGGTTTGACCTGTTTAACCACATGGCAGACATTGTTGCCGCCCGCTGCGAAGAAGACGCTGCTGTCGGATTTGAACTGCTGGCACAGGAATTTGAACAATCCGTAAAAGAAAACACCTCTACGTGGGAATATCCCGAAGAGCACCGTATCTTGTTTGAAGGTATTCCGTGCTGGCCGGCGCTCCGCCCCTTGTTTGACCCCTTAAAGGACAGCGGTGTCAACGTAACCGCTGTCGTATACGCTCCGGCATTCGGCTTCCGTTATGAGAATATCCGTGAAATGGCCGCTGCGTACTGCAAGGCGCCGTGCTCCGTCTGTATCGAAACCGGTGTTGAATGGCGCGAGACCATGGCAAAAGAAAACGGTATCAGCGGCGCTTTGGTCAACTACAACCGCAGCTGCAAACCGTGGAGCGGCGCGATGCCCGAAATCGAGCGGCGTTGGAAAGAAGACCTCGGTATTCCGGTCGTTCACTTTGACGGCGATCAGGCTGATGAGCGCAACTTCTCTACGGAACAGTACAAGACGAGAGTACAGGGCTTGGTAGAAATTATGGACGAACGCAAGCAGGATAAGAAAGCAAAAGGCGAGGAAGTCTATACCAACTTTAAAAATACCAAAGAGACCGATTGGTCGAAGCCGACGCTGGAGTAGGGGAGGACAGTATGGAAACAATCAAAGAATTATTGGAACAATTTAAATATTTGGCGAACAATCCGCGGAAGCAGCTGGATAAATACCTTGCGGCAGGGAAAAAAGCCGTCGGTATTTTCCCGTACTATGCACCCGAAGAGATTGTCTATGCGGCAGGTATTGCGCCGTTCGGTGTATGGGGCGGTCAAGGCCCCATCGAGCGGGCAAAGGAATACTTCCCGACATTCTATTACTCGTTGGCATTGCGCTGTTTGGAAATGGCCTTGGACGGTACCCTCGACGGACTTTCCGCCTCAATGCTGACAACGTTGGATGATACCCTTCGTCCGCTTTCTCAGAACTACAAGGTGAGCGCCGGACGGAAAATCCCGATGATCTTCCTCAATCATGGCCAGCATCGTAAAGAGGACTTCGGTAAGAAGTACAATGCGCGTATCTTTACCAAGGCGAAGGAAGAGCTGGAAAAAATCTGCGGTGTTAAAGTAACTGATGAGAACTTAAAGAAAGCGTTCAAAGTGTATAACGAAAACAGGGCTGAAAAGCGCCGGTTTATCAAACTTGCAGCATCTCATCCTCAGAGCATTAAAGCCTCAGACCGTTGCTATGTGCTGAAAAGCTCATACTTTATGCTGAAAGATGAACATACCGAGCTGCTCAAAAAGCTGAACTCTTTACTCGAAGCCTTGCCGGAAGAAAAATGGGACGGCGTTCGGGTGGTTACCAGCGGTGTTATTACCGATAACCCCGGCTTGCTGCAAGTCTTTGACGACTACAAAGTCTGTATTGTCGCCGATGATGTGGCGCACGAATCCAGAGCGTTGAAGGTTGATATCGATCTCTCCATCGACGATCCGATGATGGCGCTTGCCGATCAGTTCGCCCGTATGGATGAAGACCCGCTCCTCTACGACCCCGACCTTACGAAGCGTCCTGCTTATGTGGTGAAACTGGCAAAGGACAACAAGGCGGACGGATGCTTGCTCTTTATGATGAACTTTGACGACACGGAAGAGATGGAATACCCCTCGCTTAAGCAGGCGTTCAGTGCAGCAAAGATTCCGTTGGTAAAAGTCGGATATGATCAGCAGATGTCGGATTTCGGGCAGGTAAAAACGCAGCTCGAAACATTCAACGAGATTGTACAGCTCAATCGGATGTAAGGGGGTAGTAGTATGAGTGAAAATGTATGGGAAAATGATGATTTTATTTTTAAAGGCGCCGAATTAAAGGGTATGACGCAGAAAGGAAAGGATAAGGTAAAAACGCAAGGACTTACCGATATGATCGTTCCCGCAACAGCGCCCGACGGAACTCCTATTACGCGGATCGGCGACAATGCTTTTTACCGCAGGGGCTTAACCTCTGTTGTTATCCCCGACACGGTAGAGAGCATCGGTTATGATGCGTTTGGTGTATGCAAATTGACCTCGGTTAAACTGCCGAGCGCTTTAAAAGATATTGAAGGCTTTGCTTTTTACCGGAATGGTCTTAAAGAAGTTACTTTCGGTGGTAAGGAAACAAAGATTGAGCCGAGTGCATTTGCATTGAATGCTTTGACGGAACTCAATTTGCCGGAAACCCTTGAGCTGATTGATACTTCATCCTTCTACAAAAATGAGCTGACGGCAGTAAAAATTCCTGCTTCGGTGAAAAAGATCAACATGTATGCTTTTTTGAAGAACAACATCAAAGAAGTGGAAATCCCCAAATCGGTGGAATTTTTACATGCTAAGGCCTTTGAACCGAACACTGAAGTAAAAAAATAAAAGCATCTCGTGCTTTCAATGTCTTTTTCCCGATATGCATCCGTGTATGTCGGGAATGAGCGCTGTAAGCATATCATGGGAATCGCTAAAAACTTACATAACGCCTTCTTTTCTAACAGACGGGCAAACGCATCAGACAGGTAAATTAAAATCCGCAGAATAATGAGGGCTGTGAGACCATTTGAACCGCGAAGAGGTTCAACTCTGGTTGAACAGCCCCATTATTCTGCAGGGTATAATATGAAGTGTCTGATGCGTTTGCCTAGGCTTAATATTGACAGTGGTGCTTTTAAAATTGTAATATTGATTATTAATTTTAGGCGCTATACTTTGATATGAGGCGTGTAAATAAAAGCCGTACAAATAGCACGGCTTTTATTTACCCAAGTTTGTTCAAGTGCAAACTTGTATATCATAAGCACGTTCTCACTTCCTTGCGAACGTGCGTAAAAAGTCAATCGAAAGTTGATACTTTCTTCTTGACTTTTTATGGGAGGTATATATGAAAAAAGCTGTGTCATACAAGCATTCAAAACAGCGGGAGGCTTTGTTCAACCTTTTATGTTCTACTCGTACGCATCCTACGGCGGCATGGCTGTATGATCAGCTTCGGAAGGATTTTCCGCATTTGAGTCAGGGAACTGTCTATCGTAATTTGAATATTCTTGCCGAGCAAAAACGAATCAAGGTCATCAATGTTGACGGTACCTTTGCTCATTTTGATGCGGATATGAGCGTGCATAATCACGTCATTTGTACCCGATGCGGCAAGGTAGAAGATGCTTTTATGCCGTCCGATGAACATTGCGATCAAAAGGCTGCGGAAATTAGCGGCTATCGCATTGATTCACATCGGTTTGATTTTTTTGGAGTTTGCCCTGATTGCCAGTCTCTTGAACATGATTGAGTTCTATAGTAACTTATCTATCATTATGCGAAAAACTTTCGCACAAGACAAACTTCTTTAAGAACTCGATGAGTTTTTTGGATGTCTGAATATCCGTTTAGAAATGGAGGTTATAATGAATAAAACACTGAAAACATTGTTTTATATTCTCTGTGTTTCCGTTCTGTTGTTCGGTTTTGGAGCCTGTAAATCCCAGCCCGAACCAAAACCGGAGCCGAAACCGGAACCGGTAAAAACTGTTGAACCGGAAAAAAATGAAGAACAGGAAAAAATCGCTCGTTTACTGGATGAGATGGAAAAGGTTCGTGCCGAAGCGGTTAAGGCAAAAGCAGATACGGCTTATCCTGCACAATTTAAATCAGCCGACGATACGGCAGCCGAAGCAAGGAAGAATTATGAATCGAATAACCTTGCAGAAGCACAGGAAAAAGCTCAAAGAGCCATTACTCAGTATCGTACTCTGATTAACCAAATGAAGATTGCTGAGTTAAAAGCAAAGATCGACAAAAATAACCTTGCTACCTATGATGCGGAAAGTTATAAAAAGGCTCAGGATTTATCTGCAAAGATACCTGATCTTTATGAACCCAATCCGGTAAAGGCGTTTGAAACCTCAGAAGAGGCGCTGAATTACTATGAAACGGTAAAAGAGGCAGGGTTTGCTTCGATGATGCGTGATGCAAAAAAGAAGGCTGATGAAGCACGTTCACGTGCCGATTCGGTGAAAGCGGCTACAGCAATGAAAGATCCATATACAAAAACCGAGAATCGCTACCGTACAGCAGGAATTGCTGCAGGCAATAAGAAGTACGAACAAGCATATACGGGGTATATGACTGCTGCCGATGAGTTTAACGATATATACGAAAAGGTAAAAGTTAAACGAGCGCAAGCAACCGAGGCAATGGAACGTGCAAAGGCGCGTCAAGAAGCCAGCAGTAAGCTTGCAAAAGATGCCGATCGCGAGGCGCCCCTGCCGGAAAATGCGGAAGGTTTTTCCGAAGAACCGGTTGATATTGACGAATTACAGCGCGCTACAACTACCGGAAAAACATCGTCATCCGGTAACGGGAGGTAACCCATGAAAAAAACAGCTATTCTCTGTACCGTATTCTTTTTAGTAGGGGCGGCATTTTTGTTTGCCGTATCGTACGATAATAACGAATATCAGCGAAAAAGCCGCGCTTATTCCGAATTGGCACGGCGGGCATATAATGAAGGTGATTATGATGCCTCTATAGAGTATTCTCGACTTGCCGAAGAGAATGCTCAAAAATCAGCCGATTATATTCAATATATGCTTGCTCGTATTGAAGCGGAACAAGCAATGAATAGGGCGCGCACCCGCTATACATGGGCAAAAAACAACAAGGCCGAAGAGAAATATCCCGAGGCATTTAAGACGGCAACCGAAGCTTTACAAGCAGGAAATACCGCATTTGACAATAAAGACTTTGATGTTGCAGTTGTCTGTGCGAAAAAAGTTTTGGATGCGCTTGCCGTTGTTACCGGTGATGAGTCTTCATTTGCAACTCTGCCAGCCCAATACCGTATTCGCACATGGCGCGGCGAACGGGATTGCCTGTGGAATATTGCAAAGAATAAGGCGATTTATGACAATCCGTATCTGTGGCGAAAGCTGTATGAAGCGAACAAAAACAAATTGCCCGATCCCAATAACCCCGACTGGGTTGAACCCGGGATTATTTTAACAATTCCGAGCCTCCGCGGTGAAAAACGCAGTGGTATATACGATCCTGCGGTAACCTACGAAAAATTACCGCCTGCTAAAAAGTAAAAAATAATCTGATGAGAACCTCTAAAAACGAAAGTTTTTAGAGGTTCTTTTATATTCCCACTTATTAGCAGCACGGATGAGCTCGCTGATAAAAGAAGAGCGCAGTACACATAAGCGCATGGTCGTAAGGTTCCGTTCCCATCTTGTTCAATACCTCTTCGACGGGGACTGCTTCGGCTTCTAAAAACTCATCTTCATCCAGATGCTGCGCTTGCGTATCCGATTCGCAGTCTGCAAAGTAGATATGACTTTTATTTCCCATAATCGCAGGGTTGGGGTATACCTCGCCGAGCAGCGTTAAGCTCCGCCCCGTTTTTCCTGTTTCTTCAAGTAGCTCGCGCCGCGCCGCCTGTTCCGGCGTTTCTCCTTCATCGACCACACCGCCGGGGAATTCGATCGATAGATGCGCCGAACCATGCCGCCATTGTTTTACCATCAAAAAATAATGCCGACCGTTTGCATCGGTGATACGGGGAATAACGATAACCCATTCCGGCGCGGATAGTGTCGAAAACGTCTTTGTTTCGTTGTCGGGTGAAAGACTGGTAATTTCGTTGACACTAAATACCCGTGTGGCGCATATTTCTTTTGCAGCGATGGGCTTCCATGAAAGACGAGAATTTTTGTGCATAAAAGTAAAACCTTCCTTTGACATAATGAGTATTTAGCCTTATTCTATAGAAGAGGAGGCTTTATGGCAATTATTACGATTTCACGACAAATAGCTTCTTACGGCGATGAAACGGCTTTAGAACTGGCAAAATCGCTCGGCTACGAATTTATTGATAAAAAAGACTTAGAGAAAGATCTGATTGACAAGGGAATTTCCAAAGAGAGTCTTGCGCATTATGACGAGCGAAAACCCGGCTTTTGGGCGTCACTTTCTCGCAACCGCGACTCCTATTTTGATTATTTACGGGAGGTCGTGTACGGATATGCACTGAAAGGAAACAGCATCTTTATCGGGCGCGGCGGCTTTGCGCTATTGCGCGGCATCCCCGGCTGTTATGCGGTACGGCTGGTAGCCTCTGATGATATCCGAATTGCGCGGTTGATGAAAGAGTTCGATTGGCCCGAAAAAAGAGCACGCGCTTTGATGGCGGAAAGCGATACCAATAGGGAAGGCTTCCATAGATGTTTTTTTGATATGAAGCCGGAGGATCCAACTCACTATCGCCTCGTTATTAATACCGATTTTGCTACAGCGCCGCTTGCCGCAAGCATTATTACGCACGCATGTAAGGAAGCTATTTCACCAGCGGAAGAGCTGGAAGGGCTTAAGCGCATTTCCGAACTGTTACTTGGGCAGCGGATTGTCAATTTGATTGCGTTTAAAGAAGAACTTCCGATTTATTTTTTGGATGCGGAAGTTTCCGATACACAGATTGTGCTGCACGGAGTTGCGGATTCCGTTGCCTGTATCGATAAAGCGCTGAAAATAGCCGAAGACTTGGCTCAGGGGCGTTCGGTGTCTACACAGATCAGCATCGTTAACGAATATAAGCCTTATCCGTAACGGTGCAGTGGTAGGCGTACTTACATTTTGATGTTTTGCGCTTGACATAACTAGATATTGCCTATTAGTATAGATATAACGTTATTGTGTATACAATAACTATTTTACGAAGGAGGATTTATATGAAAAAATTCATATCCATCTTATCGGTATTGCTGGCAGTCTTTTTGATTGTCGGCTGTAAGCAGGGACTTTCAAAGGCTGAAGTAGAGCAGATGATTAAGGACAGCCAGAAAAACGGCGGCGGCGGAGGAGGCGGCGGCGGCGGTGCTGGCGGTAATAGTTCTATTTCCGACATTTTGGAAACCGCGGTAACCGAAGTTTCCGGCAAAGTATGGACGGTCACCCGCAACACTGTGGATGCCGGTGACAAAGGCGGAAAAAAGGAAGCCGGTTTTGACCACGAAATTACCTTTGACAAAGAAAGCTTTACTTTTTCCATTAGTATGAAAGACGGCGGTATTTTGTCTAAAGATCTAACCGTCAACCAAGACTATATGGATTTGGTAAACACGGGCGTTGCAGAGTTGAAAGACGGAAAACTGGTCTTTAAGAACAGAATGTACATTAAAAGGGTGTACCTGCCCAAACTGAGCAAGTGGCTTTCTTTAAACGGGGACGAATATGATAATTCAGGTGTGTTACCTGACCACAGCGAAGATCCTTTCAATAAGTACTTTAAAGACGGATACCATCAAGGCTACCCCAATTTGGTACTCGATGTAGAGCTTGAAGTACAGGGAACGGGCAGCGGCCGCTTTAGAAATGTCGATAACCTTGCGACAGTTGACAAGTTACGGCTGGTTATAAAAGACGGTAAACTGACACTGGTTAATGTAAAAGAGAAACCGGAACAGGCAGCCGCATTGGATAAATCCTATCTTCATAAATTGATGTATAATTATTACCGCGATAGCGGCGCTGTGTTCGACTGTAAAGACTGGCCGCCATTTAAAGAGGATATGGGTAAGTACACGACTGATGTATCAGCTGTTCAGGGTGCACTTAATGCGTTAAAGGCTGAAATGCGAAATACGTCTAAGCGGGATCTTCCTACCGAGCCGGTAAAATGGGGTTATGATGTTACCGGAGCGTTCACCGAAGCCGCTGATGTCGATCTCGTTTTTGATGCCAATAAAATTGTCGCTGTCATAAAGAAAATGGTGCCGAACCCTGCGTACGCCCCCGAGCTTCCCGAAGATCCGGTAACGAATCCTAAGGAAATTGAAGGAATTGACAAGCTTGCACCGTTGTTTACTATTGCACAGCCGGATCCTGCGAACAAAGAAAAAGCGAATCCTTTGTGGACGAGTCATGATGAGTTGTTGACTGCATCGCTTGATCACAAGCCTCACATGGGCGGGCAGAATACCTTTATGGTAAAAGATTTTGATGCGGTAAAGAATGCAACCGTTGTGTGGAAGGTATTGTATGGAACCAATACTGCTAGTGGGGAAGACGATTCGACGCCTGCAACCATTACCATTAAAAGAGAGGTAAAGGACGAAGGCACTTTTGAAGACGCGACGGATATTGCAACAAAGAAATACCGCTCCAATGACACCGAGAGCGGCTTTGATGCTAATGATCCTACCCATTATGATGATCCTCTCCGTTGGACAGAGAAGGCGCATGCCGGAAAAGTGAAGAAGTATAAGGTAACTTATACCATGTCGATAAAATTCGACAATATCAACGACAGCTACTTTAGTAAAAATAATGATTTTAAAGACAAAGCCTTATCGTCCAATGAGTTCGAAGTAAAGTATGCTAATGTACCGGGAACTGCCGATGCTGACTTCGACTGGGTATATACGCTTGAACCGTACAAGGTCATGGAAAAATACGAAAAAAAGGATAAATGGCTTACCTTTAGTGAAGTTGAACTTTACGGAATAGTTTCGAAAAAAAAAGACAATGGAGAGGTTGAGCCAGTAACGGATTTAGTTAAATATCCTGACGGAGAAAAACTGACCAATGCTTATTTGAAGCGTACCGTTACGGGAGACACGGTTTTAAATAATCAAACCCACTTCTTTGTTTCTTCGGTGATTCCAAACACAAACGGGAAATATATCAGCCGGATAACCAAGATCAAGATTATTCCCAAGATGGAAAATGTGCATTTTAACGTAACAAGTGAGGGTGGATTAACCGTAGGCGGAACATGGGATGCGAGAATAAATAAGGACGATGCAACGAGTATCGATGTTTCCCTGTCGGACGGATACAAAGAGTTTACCATTCCAGCCGGCGAATTGGAAGTTACCCGACTGAACGGTTTTGATCACTTTAAGGATAGTCGGCTGATTATTACGCTGTCAGGATTAGATAAGCACTCTGTTGCACACAAAGAAGGCGAGTGCCACGACAGTAGTGTCGACAAAAAGTATAACTGGAATGGCTACAGCTTTGTTATCCACTTTGGTAAATAGCACACGTGTTTACGGTATGCGGCGTACGCCGATGCCGTAAGCGGTAGAATGCTAACAAAACAAAGGGTTGGCTTAAAAGGAATCAACTTTTGGGACAACCTCAAAGCCCGCCTAAAAAGGCGGGCTTTGTTTTATCTCTTATTTTGAAAATAGACGGCGCATTTACTGCGGGGCTGAAAAAATAACGTGATGTTTATGCCCTGAACGTTCTCTTGACTATCCCCTATCTTCATTGTAGACTTGCTCTGTTATATTCGGTCGCGGGAATATATCTAAAATACCTAACGCCGGATAAAAGGGGGCAAACTATGATTAGCAAGAAATTGGAAGACGCTTTGAACGACCAAATCAACAAAGAGTTCTATTCAGCGTATTTATATCTTGGGATGGCAACACATTTTGAATCGGAAGGGCTGAAAGGTTTTGCCAAGTGGATGAGGGTGCAGGCGCTTGAAGAACAAGGGCATGCGATGAAGCTCTATGACTATCTGTTTTCAGTTGACGGAAAGCCCGTGCTAAAAGCCATTAAAGAAGTACCTGTTCAGTATGCAAAATCTCCGGTAGAAATTATTCAGGAAGTGCTCAAGCACGAACAGTATGTAACGGCTTCGATTAACAGCCTGTATGAACTTGCTCTTGCAGAAAAAGACTACAAAACGCAGAGCTTCCTCCAGTGGTTTATCAATGAGCAGGTGGAAGAAGAAGCGAATGATCGCGATATCCTCGATACTTTCAAATATATCGACGGTAATGCCGGTTTGCTTATTCTGGATAAAGAGCTCGGAAAGCGGGAATAACTCCGCAGAGAGTACCCTACCGTTACATTTGAAAAGTTAGAAAGGAGTGTTTTTGGATACCTCATATACAATCGTGTTGGAAGATCAGACCGTACTGTCTTCTCTATGCGGCGCAAATGATGAGAATTTACAGGTTTTTGAAACCTATTTAGGCGTTCCCGTTATCTGTCGAGGAAACGAGGTAACGGTTGTAACTTCAGACCAAGCCGTTTGCAATAGGTTTCAAAAACTCATCGACACTCTTTTAAAAAGTCCCGAAATTACTTCGGAAAGTTCTGCCGATTTTATTGCCTCCTGCGTTGCCAATAGTGTGCCGCAGGGGGGGGCTTTTTGTCCGCAGTGTATTCATATTCCGCGTGGTATAAAATCCGTCTATCCTAAAAATAGAAAACAGGCGGCATTGATCGATTCGATCTATGCAAACGATATAACGTTCGGACTTGGCCCAGCCGGTACGGGAAAAACCTATATTGCGGTGGCGCTTGCGTTAAAGCTGTTACTGTCGCACAAGATGCGCAAGCTTATTTTAACCCGTCCGGTGGTGGAAGCCGGCGAAAGCCTCGGGTTTTTACCCGGCGACCTTGTGCAGAAAATAAATCCGTATTTGCGTCCGCTATTCGATATTATGGAAACCCTGCTGCCTGCCGATGTGCTGCGCAGTATGGAAGAGTCTAATACCATCGAAGTAGCGCCGCTTGCCTATATGCGCGGACGGACACTGCACAATGCCGTTGTTATTTTGGATGAAGCGCAGAATACCACAAAAGAACAGATGAAGATGTTTTTAACGCGGATGGGCGAGGGTTCAAAGCTGATTATTACCGGCGACCCGTCCCAATCGGATATTCGCGGAAGATCGGAATCGGGGCTTGTTCATGCCGTTTCTTTAATCCGTACCATTGACGGAATTGGAATCGTTGAATTTTCTGCGAATGAAGTAGTTCGTCATTCGCTGGTGCAAAAGATTATTAATGCGTATGAAAAACAATAGTATCGTATTTTTAAAGGATAACGCAACTCTTGCGGAGTATAGCGGAGTTATCGAATGAAAGACGAAAACAATTCCGGATATATGAAAGCAGTAGTATTGCCGTCCATAGCGGGTTTTTTCCGCAAAATTATAGACGGGTTTCGAACTGAAAAAGTTTTTTCCATCCTCTTTATTGTAAGTTTTTTTGTTGTTATCGCTGCGATGTTGTTTACCACGCTTGACCGCGGCGGGCTTGCCTACTTAAACCTTGATGAATTTGCCGTAGGAAGGGTGGCCGATCGCGACGTTATTGCAGGCAGGGATATTTCCTATACGGATCAGGCTGCAACGGAGATAAGAAAAACCGCTCGATTGCAGACGATTGCGCCTATTTTTCGGCAGGATATGGAACTTGTATCCGAAACGCTCAAAAAATACGATGAGTTTGTTTCTTTCATGCTTGCCTTACATAATGATACCGAAACGATCTTTGAAGCGCGGATACAGGAAGAATATCCGGGTTTTTTTGACGCGCAGCTGTTGAAAGATTTACAAAAGGTAAAACAATTTGAAGGGATGTTATCTGCCGCACAAGCTGTCGTTAAACAGGTGATGGCGGTGGGTATTGCCGAATTTCCCGAAAAAGGGCTTGAAGGTTTTAACCAAACGGAAATGACACTGTTAGTACGGCGCGGAAATAATCGCGAGTACATCAATATTCAGACAAGTTCGGTTATTAAAAAAGAGAATCTCGATGCATATATCAAAAATGCAATACGATCGCTGAATGCAAGTCTTGATTCCGGTATAACGGCAGCACTTATTCAGCCCTTTTTACATCCGACCATCATTTACGATGAAAAAGAAACGGAAATGCGGGCGCAGGAAGCGCTTAAACAGGTTCAGCCGGTAATCGTTACCATTCAAAAAAATCAAAAGATTATTAAACGAGGATTTATTATTACCTCGGAAAACTACCGGCAGCTGCAGGCATATTCCGATGCGGGAAATTATATTGACATCAATAAATTTTTGGGACTTTCCGCCTTTATCCTCTGTCTTTATATCATCGGTGTCTTTATGTTGTCGCCGCAGTCAATTAGCGGCCGGTTAAAAGAAAGCCGAAAGATTTTTTTATTGCTGATTTCGCTTGCCGTATACCTTAGTGTACTTTTTACGGCAAAGGCGCTATCCCTCGTGCAGGCGCTCGATATTATTCCGTTTATTCCTGCCGCGCTGACTGCTATGCTGGTAGCCACGCTCATTTCCACAAAGATGGCAATACGGATGGTATTTCTTGTTATGCTGATTGTGCTAACGGCAACCGGTTTTAAGCTTGAACCGGCGCTCTTTGCACTGTTCTCCGGCTTGTCGGCTGTCTCATTGATGAATTTGACCGGACGGCGGATGGATTTAATTAAGACTGCATGCCAGCTTGCGATCATTCACCCGATTATTACCTTTGTACTTTGCTCGGTATTTCCGGACTCATACAGCGACTTTGTCTTTGTGCTGCTCGGTTCGGTCATAAACGGCTTTATCAGCGGCATCTTTGTGCTCGGCTTCTTGCCTATTTTGGAAGACCGGCTGAATACGCCGACCTGCTTCCGCCTGATGGAGCTTTCCGACCTTAACTCTCCGACGATGAAGCAGATGCTGTTGACGGCTTCCGGTACCTATAACCATACGATGATGGTTGCGACATTGGCGGAAGCAGCCTGCCGCGAAATCGGGGCAGACGCGCTGTTGGCGCGGGTCGGCGCATATTACCACGACATCGGCAAGATGGCAAACAGTGAATACTTTGTCGAAAACCAGACGTCATATAATAAGCACTTGGATTTAAACCCGCGGCTTTCGGCGGCTATCATCCGCAGTCACGTAAAAATCGGTGTGGAAAAAGCGGAAAGTATGCGGCTGCCCCGCGAGGTTATCGACATTATCGGGCAGCATCACGGTAATTCTTTGGTACAATACTTTTATGCAAAGGCCAAAGAACTCGACCCCAATGTCAGCCCCAAGGACTTTTCGTATCCGGGGCAGCCGCCGCGTACCAAAGAGGCCGCCGTGGTAATGCTTGCCGACGTAAGCGAAGCCGCCTGCCGGACGTTAGACCATCCGTCAGTCCCGCGGCTCGAAAAGTTTATTGCGAAGCTCGTTAAGGGTAAAATGGAGTCGGGACAGCTTGATAACTGCGATTTAACGCTGCGGGAATTACGCATTATTCAAGAATCTTTTGTAACGACGCTTGCCGGATATTACCATTCCCGTATCAAGTACCCGAATCAAAAAGACCCCGACGAAAAAGAAGGTGCAGGTGGAAAAACTCCCGACGAAAAGGCTGCACCGCAGGATGCCTCGCCGGAAAAGACTCCCGATGAAAAATCGGCGCAATCGGAAATGCCGCTTGAGAAAAGTATTTCTCCCGATGTAAAAAACTATCTGCAAATAGACCTCGGATTAACGGCATCCGAAAGCCCCGTCGGTACACCGGTATCAGAACCGTCGGCAACAGCGCAGTCATCAACTGCGACATCGGAGCAAACGACGGCAGTCAAGCAGGGGCAGCCGGATGGGAAGAACAATAAGGAAGAATAAAATGAATACTATTGCGATTACATGGCAGGATGTCCCCGAACCGAAATGGAGTGTGCAGATTCTGCCGTTTTTAGAGGCGGTGCTTACACAGCTTGAACACACGAATTGGGATTTATCCGTTGTGTTTTGCCGCGATGCATTTATCCATGAGCTGAATAAGACCTACCGGCATATCGACTTGCCGACTGATGTGCTTTCTTTTGAGCAGGGCGATGAATACGATGATGAAGACGGAAACTTGCGTTTTAATGCGGGAGATATTGTAATTAGCCTCGATAGTTTGCGCTCAAATGCCGAAACTTTTAATGTAACGATGAATGAAGAATTAAAGCGGCTACTGATACATGGGATTTTGCACCTGAGCGGGATGGATCATAGTGATAACGATCCGCAGCAGGAAATGCTGCAATTACAGGAAAAAATACTCAAGGAATATAGTAGTACGGTAATATATCAGGAATAAGTATGGGGATATTTGATAAACTGAAAAAAAAGCGGGCGGTTTCCGAGATTTTGCAGGATTCGCTCAATGAAGAAAAAGAAGATATGATACGCGGTGTGGTAGATCTTTCCGACACCGCAGTAAAAGAAGTGATGATTCCGCGGATTGATGTCGATTTTATTCCGCTGGATATGGAAATGGAAGAGTTGCTGACACGTGTCGCAGAAAGCGGCCATTCGCGGTTTCCGGTTTATGACGAATCTATCGATAATGTGGTGGGTATCCTGTATGTGAAGGATTTAATCAATTCATTCGCAAAAAAAGAACCGATCGATTTGGAAAAAATTATCAGAAAGCCGTTTTTTGTACCCGAATCCAAGCGTATTGACGGTCTGTTACGGGAGTTTAAGCGCCGCCATGTGCATATTGCGATTGCGGTCGATGAATATGGCGGCATTTCGGGTATTGTCTGTATGGAAGATATTATCGAAGAGATTGTCGGCGACATTCAGGATGAATTCGATAATGAAGGTGAAGATATTTCTTCCATTGGGGAGGGGCTTTGGCTCTGCGATGCCCGTGTCGATATGGACGATTTGGCGGAATGTCTGCATACGGAGCTGCCCTCCGATGAGTTTGAAACACTCGGCGGGTTTGTATTTGATTTATTCGGAAAAATTCCCGTGCGTTACGAAAAAGTACGGTGGAAGAATTTTGATTTTATCGTTCAGGATATGGACGGGCATAAAATAAACACGGTAAAGATCGCTGCGGTTAAAGATGAGGATCAATAAAAGGAAGATTTATGCGTAAAAATAGTCTGTTTAGTATATTTCTGCTCTGCGTTGCGCTGCCTCTTTTGGCTTCTCCTATTCAACTATTTGAGAAAGGAAAGGAGCTGCAATACCATGAAAACTGGTACGGCGCTATAGAACTCTATCAACAGGCGTTAAAAGAAAATCCTGCCTATAATGCCGTGTATCGAGGATTAGCCGAATGTTTTTACGCGCTGGGCGAATATGATCAGGCCATTGTCTATGCTGAAAAGGCGCGCCGTTACTCCCCGCAGGATGTCGATATCGAAAACCTCTATGCGTTTATTCTGATCGGTATCGGGCGTATCGAAGACGCTCAAAAGATTTTTTCGAGTGTTTTAAATCGTTATCCGAACAACCTCGACGCCCGCTTTGGCATGGCGGAAATCGAGGTAACGGGCGGTCGCTTAACCAATGCTTCGGAACTGTACACCGCCGCGCTCCGCCGTCAGAGTGAAAACCGCAAGGCTCTTCTGTCGCTTGCGCTGCTCAGCTATGAAACGGGCAATAACAAAGCGGCGCAGAGTTATATCAGCCGCGCCCTGCAATACCACGGGGATAACGCGCAGGTGCATTACTTTGCCGGTTACCTTTCCGCCCTTGCAGGCAACCTGAACGAAGCGGAAGGACGTATCCGTGCGGCGCTTACCATCGACGAAGACTATGACAAGGCGCGGGCGTTGCTCTGCTCGCTTTTATACAGCTCCGGCCGTTACCGCGAGGCGATGTCCGTAGCCGATTTGCGCATTGCAGGCGACCGTAAGCGTGCTGATGCGTGGTATGTAAAAGCGCTCTGCTTAATGAAGCTTGCGCAAAAAAAACAAGCCTTTGAAGCTGCGCAAATCGGGCTTTCCGTCGATACCGAAAACGAGCTGATGCGCACCCTGCTTGAGGATATCGCCGTTCAGACCTTTGAGTTTGAAGATGCACAACGGAAGGAGCTTGCCGGAGCGCACCGCATAAAGGGCGATGCCTTTTTAAACCGCAATATGACTGACCAAGCTTTATACGAATACCGGCGCGCCCTCAAGGTGTACCCCTATGACACGGACAGCCGTCAAGCATACTCCAATATCCTGATGCGGCAGGGCTTTTATGAGCGCGCCATACAGCAGCTTGAATTTATTCAGTCCATCGAAAAAAGCACTGCTCGAATAAACGACACGGTAGAGGCTTACAGCAAGATGCTCGACCACTCGGTGCGGAACCGCTGGCAGATCGATCCGCTGTATTTGAACAAGGCACACCTTTCTATCGGGCTTTTTTATCAGGTAAATGCGGCCAATGTGTTTCATCCCGAAGCAGAAAAACTCACCGCGGCGTTGATAAACGATATTCTTTCTTACAACCGCCGTTTTGCGGTTTCCGCTCATCTGGATAGCCCCAGTTCGTATATGGAAGCGTTCAGACAGGCACGCACTGCCGGAAACGATTATTTCGGTATCATCAATTTGCAGGAAAATGAGCGGGATATACAGATTACGCTTGACCTCTATGTCGGGCGTACCGGTTCAAAAGCGGAAACCTTAACGGTGTATCGGTCGGGTAATGATCGGTTCGGTAACGCTGTCCGCCGCATCATCGGTCTATTTAATCAAGCAATGCCGGTTATCGGCAGCATCGCCGGTCGTTCCCAAGCAGAAGCTGTTATCGATATCGGTTCGGGCGACTGCGATTTTACCGATTATACTATCGAAATCGTCAAAAAGGGAACGCTCACCATCGCGAATGAAGGCATCGGTCTTTTGTACAACGAAAAAGATGTACTCGGGACGTTCACGATAGGGCGGATTTCGGAAGACCTTACCGAAGGAACGCTTACGCGGAAGGGATACTACGATAGGATGACGAAAGGCGATATGGCGGTACTCATTTACACCGATCCGGCAAAGACCGGCAGTAAGGCGGAAAAAACCGTCGACGGCACCGACCCGCGCGGGCAGCAGATGTCGCAGTTGTTGTCTTTGTTACGAAGCATCCGATAACCTTTTGAAAATATACGGCATATCTACTTCGTTGCTGCGCACAAATTAATCCTCAACGTATCAAAGATACGTCTGCGGTTAATTTGTGCTCGCGCCTCGTATCTACGCCGTCTATTTTCAAAAGGCTTGCGGCAAATGATATTTCAGAATCGCCACGGATGGCGGTGGTTCTAGTCAGTAGCGTGTTTGCCCTGCAAACACGTAGGTACAAAATGTACAGGGATGTACATTTTGTACCGTGCCTGCGGTTAATTTGTGCTCGCGCCTCGTAATTTCAAAACGGACAAGGATGTCCGTGAAATTGAGCAGAAGCGAGTTTTTTGTTAGAAAAACTCGTCGTTAAGCAGTTGTACACGGATGTACAACTGCTTAACAGTCTATTTTCAAAAGGCGCTGGTTCAAAAATATACGACACATCTACTGCGTCATACGGTAAAAAAGTGTCCTCAACGTATCAGAGCGGACAGGGATGTCCGTGGTTATAAGCAGTAGCGAGTTGCGTCAATTTACAACATCCGTGTTGTAAATTGACTTGCGAGTTTTGCCAAAGGCAAAACATCGTTTCTGCTTAATACGCCCGCCATCCGTGGCGGTACTGAACACAAATCTCGTCGTCAGAACGCCCAAGGATGGGCGGGGAATAAGTCAGGAACAAGTTTTGGAACAAAACTTGTCCTCTACCGATGTACATGGACGTACATCGGTAGAGAGGTACACGGATGTACAACTGCTTAACAGTCTATTTTCAAAAGGCTTGCGGAAAGCTCTATACCGCATGCCGCTACTGAAAATCCTCGACATATTTTTCTCATTTTCCCTGCCAAAATGACTGCTCGTGCGCTATATATCGGGTATGATTATACATTCAAATGTACGGGAAAAACCGAATATACGAGAACGTCTTTTGGCGCATGGAGCGGAACAGCTCAGCGATACCGATTTACTCGCGGTTCTTCTGCACACCGGTATTGCAAATAAGCCGGTAACAAAACTTGCCGAAGAGATTATCCGGCATATCGATACACGTAAAACGGAAAGTATCGAAGCGGCGTTAAAGACCGTTAACGGGATAGGGGCTGCGAAGTTATCAACGATACTCGCGGCGTTCGAGCTTGGTAGGAGATATTACGGTGTCGGAGGTGAAAAAGTCCGGCATCCGAGTGATATCGTTCCATTCTTGCGGCATTACTCGGTGCGTAAACAAGAGCAGTTTATCTGTGTATCGCTGAACGGTGCGCACGAAATTTTAGCAATCCGTGTAGTTTCAGTCGGGACACTGACGCATACGCTCGTGCATCCTCGTGAGGTATTCGCCGATTCACTTGCAGATAGAGCTGCCGCAGTTATTCTTGCACACAACCACCCTTCAGGCGCTTTGGCGCCTTCTGCTGAGGATTTAAACCTGACACACCGGCTCTGTGAGGCGGGACGCCTCTTAGGAATTGAGGTGTTGGATCACATCATTTTGTCGCCGAACGGTGAGTATATGAGTTTTATCGAGGCAGGTTTCCCGCTCATATCAGGAGGTGGTGTTAGTACGCAAGCGGAACGAGGCTGTACGCGGGGAGGTTTTTGACGGGAAGTCCTCAAAAGCTTCAGCGTGCAGCGGTTTTTCAGCGGTACTCTTACCGGCGCAAAAAGTTACGGAAAGCGTAAGCGGGGTAACGTTTTGTGTTACCGGAATAAAACCATCCTGTTATTGCTTCAAAAGCGGCAGGGTGTAAGTACGGCATAGACGCCTCTGATATTTTCTGCTTTAAAAACAGGTCGAGCCATCCGAGTATTAACAGCCTATAGCGCATATAAAGTTCGATATCGAACCAACCTGAAAGCATATTGCCTTTGGTATCGAGCCCGCTGCTATGGACACCGTTCTTAACGGCAAAAAAAGCTGCGGGAGCGGAGGTATTGCAGTGTTCGTAAAATTCAAAGGTTTTTTCGGGATATGCAACATTATCTTTGTTGCCGGTAACAATAAGAATGGGAATGTGCAGGGCGGTTAGATCGGTACCGAGAACCTCATTTTTTCCTCCAACTCGTTCTACCAAAGAAGATGCTCCGTTATACGGATTCAATGCAATCACGGCACCGATATCGGGGGTTGATTTTGAAAAATGCAGCGCAGCGGTTCCTCCCATAGAGTGACCGATTATTGCTATTTTTTGCATATCCATCCGCTTAAATAAACGGCTTTCGGTATTTTCGTTTGCCATTTTTAAAAGGGTATATGCCGATTCAAATGCAGCGATAAACTCTTCGGGGTAACTTTTTTCTTTTGCCGACAATATTGCCGCAACATATCCCTGAGAGGCAAGATAACGGGCAAGGCTTGCATTCGGCTTTTTTGAAACATGCCAGCCATGACTGATAATAACGAGCGGGTATGTTCCCTCAAGTACCGGATAAAAAACGGTGAGTGGAGTGTCTAAAACACCTTCATCGGTTAATTCAGGTGCTGAAAAAGCGTGATTGAGTTCATAGTTGTAGATGCGGTTATGTTTTTTGAAAGATTCAGGATTCAAGACGGCAACTTCATATTCGAGCTGTGCATCAATGGTTAGCGCATACAGTACGGTTGTTCCGTTTAACAGAAGTAGTAAGGCAAAAAAGAAAAATGTACGCGGTAAAAAAAATATCGTTTTATATGTTTTCATAAAATCTAACGAGCCAATAGTTCATTATACGGGCGTATTTCGATAGCCGATTGTGGAACTTCTAAAGCGGCGAGTAGTGTATCGAAAATGAGCTGCGCATTACGGATATGCCGTCCGTAAGCGGCGGTATCGGAACCTTCATCGGGGTAGAGGACTTCGATTTCCAAAAAATACCCGATCGGATGTATGAGGGAAAGCTCCGCCGACACCGACCGAGTATCTTTGAGTATGTCCACGGAAAACAAGCTTGAGTGCGGAACAAAAACTTTTGTCTCCTTTTGTTTCTTTGCGGTGCAGGCCATACCGAGGCTTTCGAGCATTTCGGTAAATACCGGTACGGACGCGGCTGCAAGTTCAAATTCAAGTTCGCGGTTGGTTTCTATCGTACCGGTATAGTGTTTTTGCTTATGCGTTACGAAAACCGTTTCTTTGCCCCCAATCAGTTCCTGCCGTATCCGTACCGTCTTTTCTCCAAGCGTCCAGTACCGGTCGGTCTTGACGCAGCGGAGTGAAAAATCTGCGATACGGGATAACAGCGCCTCGGTTTTTTCGGGATGTTCAAGATGCGCTTTTAATTCGATTTCGTGCATACGTCAAGTTGTGCTAATCAAGCTGTGCCAATATGGAAAGCGGTTGAACTTTACGCTTGAACGCCTGTTTTGACCATACGAGCGAGTTCTGCCCCCCGTTCTTCCAGCAGCCGAATATCTGCGTCGAGCAGCTTGCCCTGCCATTCATATTGTTCCAGATGGTTCCATTTCAGAGCGGCTGTTTTTTGCTCGTATTCTTTCTTTGCGCCGCCCGACCATCCCCAGTTTCCGATACGCAGTACTGTTTTATCGGTAATGTGCTTGCGTTCAAATAAATCCAATACGTACGCCATCGGCGGGAACATCTTGTATTCATAGGTCGGCATCGCAAGCACCAAGCCTGCCGCTTTGTATGCATCACCGAGTATGTAGGATACGTCCGTGTCGGGTATGTCGTGGATAGTGTAGGGGACTTGTTCGGCTTCAATTCCTTTGATAACGGCATCAAGCCCTTGTTTGGTATATCCGTACATAGAACCCCAAATAATACAGATTTCTTTTTCGCATTCGCCGCCGGCGTTGTAACCTGCAAACCGTTTGTACAGGGCAGAAATACGGTCGGGATGGGAGCGCCAAATAAGACCGTGACTCGGCGCAATGCATTTGATGTCCAGCGCTGCAAGTTTATCCACAGCCTTTAAGACAAAGGTACTGAAACTTGCGACGATGTTGGAATAATAGCGCAGCGCTTCGGATTCGTAAAACCGCAGTTCTTTTTCCGAATGCTGATCGTCAAAGATCTTTTCGCCGATAGCGCCATACGAACCGAATGCATCGCAGGAAAAAAGCACTTGGGTTGCAGGGTTATATGTCATCATTGTTTCGGGCCAGTGCACATTCGGTGTTTCGTAAAATTGGAGAACTTTTCCGCCGCCGAGGTCAAGGCTATCTCCCGTTTTAACTGCGCGGAGATTTCCCTGCACCTTAAAAAACTTTTCGACTATCGCCAGCCCTTTTGACGTACTGATAACTTCCGCCTGCGGATTACAGGAATGGACATACTCGATCAGGCCGCAATGGTCGGGTTCCAAGTGATTCAGAATAAGGTAATCGATGTCCTTGAACGAAATCCCGATGGATTCCAGTTGTTCCGTATAGCTTTTTAACGAGCCGTCCCAATCACGAACAATGTCGATCAAGGCGGTCTTTTCACCTTTTACGATGTATGAATTGATGCTTACCCCTTGAGGAAGCATCCACAAACCTTCAAACCGGCTGGTGCGTGCGCAAATATCTGCATGGATACAGTATATGCCTGCACTTATTTCTTGCGCTTTCATAGTGTCCTCCGTAAATAAATCTAAGGAAAACCTCTCATTTGCATTGAGGCTCGGTGAGCGTTAGGTGATATTAGTACCGGCGGGTACCGGCGTTTCGGGTTTTAGCAGGACGCAGATCGATGAATCTTCGGATTCCGCGCAGAGCAGCATACCTTCGGAAATATGCCCGCGCATTTTAGCGGGCTTGAGGTTTGCAAGCACGATAATCTCTTTGCCGACCAATTCTTCGGCAGTGTAGTAGTCTACTAAGCTCGAAACGATTTGGCGCGGCTTTTCTTCGCCGAGGTCTACCTGTAAAATGTAGAGTTTTTCCGCATTTTCAGCTTTTACACATTCCAAAACCTTGCCGGTTTTCAGCTGTAGTTTTGCAAAATCATCATAGGTAATTATTTCAGTTGTGTTTTCACTCATGCTGCTCAGTATATGAGAAAGAGCCGAAAACTGCAAGCCGAGAAGATAGCAATTGCATCAGACTGTTTTTCATTTTTTTTAATATTTGTGCTTGACTTTAAGGGGAGAGGGAGAGTAATTATAGAAGAGAAGTTATGCACAACGTGTAACTTACGTTTGCCGTATGGCGGACGTATTTTCAAAAACGTAATGCGTTATTGCATTATGTAAAGGAACGAAAGATGAAAAAACTTTCATTACTTGCAATGCTCACCGTGCTTATCGGAAGTGCCTTGTTTGTTACCAGCTGCGGTGCAAAGTTCGAGACTGATACTGTTTGGCAGGTGACAGACACTGCTGCTGGCGCGCCAGCTTTCGAACAGTATGTTTACTTTGGTGCGGATGGCAAAATGATTGTCGCCAGTAAGCTATTGGGTACACTTACGAAGGTAACCTCAGGCGACTATACTGCAAAAAACGGAAAAATTAAAGCTCCGGTTATAGCCATGGTTGAATGTGATTATAAAGTTAGCGGCGAAACGATGACAATATCAAATGGTGGTGCAATGACGTTTAAATTAAAGAAGGTTTCTAAGCCTACAGCTAAAGAGATGAAAGCTCTGTAAAAAATACGCAGAGCAACATAACGGCAGCTTACCGTTCAGGTAGGCTGCCGTTTTTTGTATATACGGACAACTGTACAGGGCATCTTTAGAAGCTATGCGAGTTTTTAGAAGATGCTCTAACGTATCTCCAGCTGCGAATAGAGCGTTTTCCCCGCCGGATTCTTAGGGATAGCTTCGATAAAAAAGACATGGAACACCTTTGCCGGAAGCCGTGTCGTTTGCGCGAGGTATTCCGATATTGCGTGATGCTGTTCCTCCGTTTTAAGTGTCGTATAAACGCAGAGGAGGTCGTCTTGCCCGATACAAGCGAATTCGGCATCGGGAAAGGCGGCGGACAGCAGCCGTTCGGTATCGTCTAAATTAACCCGATTGCCAAACACCTTGATAAATCGCTTTTTTCTCCCAACGATAAAAAAATACCCATCTGAATCCCGTTTTGCCATATCACCGGTATGCAGCGTTCCGTGCCATTCGTCGCTTTTCGCTAAATCGGCAGCGCATTCCGCATATCCCATCGCGACATTCTGCCCGTGGTACACCAACTCGCCGACAGTATCGGGTGCGGTAATTTCCGCACCGGCTTCGTCGATCAGCTTGAGTTCGCCGCCGGGGATTGCAATACCCATACTGCCGCATTTTTCCATTGTCTTATCTGGCGGCAGATATGCCATGCGCGGCGCGGCTTCGGTTTGTCCGTACATCACAAAAAAGCGCCGTCCGGTGTTCAGGCTCCATTCGCCGAATTTTTGATGCAGTTCATACAGCAGTTTGCCTCCTGCTTGCGTCAGCGTTTTGAGTGCCGGCAGCTCCATTTCGGTCAGCCGTAGACGGGAGAACATTTGATAGGTATAGGGGATGCCCACAAGCGAGCTGACGCTCTCTTGCTTAACCCGTTTCCAGAACGCAGCGGTTAAGATATCGTGCCCGGTCAATATGACGGTTGCGCCCATAAGGACATGGCTATTGATAATGGACATTCCGTATGAATAGCTCATCGGCAGCATAGTTACCGGCCGCTCCTTGTCGGTGATATGTAGGTATTCTGCGATTGACCGTGCGTTTTCGTAGATATTGCGGTATGTCAGCCGTACGAGCTTGGGGCTGCCGGTACTTCCCGATGTGGTGAGGAGCAGCGCTAAATCTTGAAAAAGCTCCGGCCCTTTTTTATCCGAACGGAGCAGTACGCTGTCTGCTATTGTTGTAACGGGTCTATTCAGCGGAAGGATATTTTTTGTTTCTTCCGGTAAGTCTTGCGGGATATAATAAAAGGCAGGGTGGTAGGTTTCAATTAAATGGTGTAGAAGCTCCGGTGCGATGTGTGCATCCAACAAAAGCGGTACGACGCCTGCCTTTAAGCAACCGAGGTATCCGAGCAGCGTCCCGGGCGAATTTCTACAGAGTAGAAACACCAGCTGATGGGCTGCTTCTTTCGGAAGCGCTGCTGCAGCTGTATTGATTTCGCTGTAATGTAATGTTTCGCCGCTATCGGTTATCGCTAGTACCCGCTGCGGATCGTCTTCGGCATATCTCAATAGTTCCATATTTCACCTCGCCTCGTATTAAATAATATACAGGGATATTCTGTCGGTCAACCTTTAAGGAATATCTTGTACATCTAATCGAATTTTTAGAGGTATCCATCGGTAAACTGTTACATCGTTTTGCTAAGTGTTTCAGAAATACTGAACGCGCAGTCTCCGACCTTTTCAATTGTCCGTACCATATCGATATACAAAAGCTCTGCCTTAACATTACCACCTTCTTCCAACCGGTTTCGTGCGAGCTTTTTCAGATTGCTGCGCATTGCATCAATCGTTTGTTCCATCTCATCGGCAAGCGCTAATTGATCCTGTGCCAACGGTTTATTTAAGTGATCGTGTACAAAGTGAATAAATTGATTGACAACGCCGAGATAGGGCAAGAGTTTATCCATATCCTCTTTCGGAATATTGAGCTTTTTCTTCTTGCTCTTTTCGATGTGCAGTCCCAATTCATAAATATGATCGGTCATGTTTTCGAGGTTATCAACGATTGTCAACATCAGCCGTACATTATGTTCCGCTTTAGCGCTGAGGGACAGACGGGATGTTGCAATTAAGAAACGGGACAATTCTTCCTGCATTTGGTCTGCATAGTCTTCTTGCTGTACGAGCTGTTCGATGACGGCTTCAACGGATCCTTTATGATCGTCTTCCAGCAGCGGACGGATTGTGTCGAACATTCTTCGAACAACCATAGACATCACACTGATTTCGCGCTCAGCCTGCAGAATATATGCTTCGATATTTTCTTTAATCGCTGTTTCGTTCGGCATAACCAGTTGATACCGTTCCGGCGATTCGTCCCCTTTGTCTTTGACAAGCCATTCTACAAAGCGTGCAATGTACGAAACAAAGGGGAGTGCAATCAATGTATTCAGAATGTTGAACAGTGAGTGGAAAAGTGCAAGTCGGATAGTGATATCTGCAAGTTTGGTGCCTTCGGGCGTTAAACGGTACAACAACGCAAGTGACGGTTTAAAAAAGATTAAGAATAAAAGCGCGCCGCATACGTTAAACAGTACGTGTACCATAGCTGTTCTGCGCGCATTGAGCTTGCTGCCGATTGCTGCGACAACCGCATCGATTGTCGAACCGACGTTACTGCCGAGTACGCTTGCCGCAGCAAATTCTATGCCGATAACCTTGCCGTATGCCATAGTTAAAATAATAGCGGTGGTTGCTGACGAGGAGTGCAGCACAACCGTTAAAACAAAGCCTGCAACAAAACCGATTATAATGCTGTATATACTGCCGTCGGCGGCTACCGATAAAAACGAAAGGTTATCGGCGGAAATATCCGGCATAAGCGAAGAGAGAATGCCGAGCCCCGTGAAGAGGAGGCCAAAGCCCATAATTCCTTCGCCCAAGCTTTCTTTCCGAAACTTTTTGAAGAAGGTAAGAAAAAAGCCAATACCGAATGCCGGAATTGCAATTTCGGCGAGTTTGAGTTGAAAGCCGACCAGTGCGACAATCCATGCGGTAACCGTAGTACCGATATTGGCGCCGAAGATAACACCGATTGCCTGCGTCAGCGAGAGCAGCCCCGCATTGACGAAAGAAACGGTCATAACGGTGGTTGCGCCTGATGATTGAACAATAGCGGTAACTGCAAAACCGGTGATTACGGCAAGAACCCGATTACCGGTCATCATATTGAGGATTCGGTGAAGGCTTCCTCCGGCACTTTTCTGAATACCTTCGCTCATCAGTTTCATGCCGTATAAAATGAAGCCGAGGCTCCCCAATGCTTGTAGCAATATTACAACTATTTTCATGCCGACAGCATAACAAAAGGTAATGTCTTTTGCAATGATATCCGAGGTTTATTTTAGAAGAAGAGTAATCGCATCAGACAGAGTAGAGCATGGACGCAGAATAAGTGAGGTCGGGCAAGCATTTGAGACGCAAGGCGGCGAAACTCTGGTTGAACGGCCTCACTTATTCTGCGGGGCGGTTAAAAAATAGTCTGGTGCGGTTGCCCGACAGCTCTAATCGAGCCGTTGACATAAATCATCGTACACTATAAAATAATACATTATTTATACGTTAGGACATCTCTAAAAAACGGTTCGTTTTTAGAAGTTCTCGATAGGTATCTAATCTATTTTTATCTACTTATTAAGGAAGGAAATCATGGCAGAAGAGAAATATGTCTATTTCTTCGGAAACGGCAAGGCTGAAGGCAATGGCGAGATGAAGCAGCTGCTGGGCGGCAAAGGAGCCGGTTTGGCCGAAATGACTCGCGCAAAGTTGCCCGTTCCCGCAGGTTTTACGATTACCACTGAAGTTTGTCAGTTGTATTATTCGAACAATAAAAAATATCCTGCCGGTCTGGAGCAGTCTGTAAAAGAAAACTTGGCAAAGCTGGAAAAAAGCGCCGGTAAGAAGCTCGGTGATCCCAATGACCCACTTTTGGTTTCCGTCCGTTCAGGTGCTCCCGTTTCGATGCCCGGTATGATGGAAACGATTTTGAACCTCGGTTTAACCGATAAATCGGTTGAAGGCTTGGCAAAAAAGACATCGAACCGCCGTTTCGCTTTGGATGCCTACCGCCGCTTCATTATGATGTACGGTTCAACGGCAATGGGCATCGATCGTATGAAGTTCGATGACCTTTTCGATGAGGTAAAAGAAAAGCATACCCGCGGGCGCTTGAACATTGCAGCGAGCAAAAAAGTCGGTGATACGGATGTAAATGAAGACGAGCTTGCAGAAGTTATCACAAAATTTAAGGCACTGTATAAAAAAGAAATTAAAAAAGACTTCCCGCAGGATCCGATCGAACAGCTTTGGGGTGCTATCGGAGCGGTATTCAATTCTTGGATGGCCGAAAAAGCGGTTACCTACCGTCGCGTAGAAAACCTCGTTGGAATTAAAGGCACTGCAGTCAACGTTATGCAGATGGTATTCGGTAACAAGGGGGCTACCTCCGGTACCGGCGTTTGCTTTACGCGCGACCCCAACAGCGGCGAAAATATATTCTACGGCGATTACCTCTTTAATGCGCAGGGTGAAGACGTCGTTGCGGGTATTCGTACGCCGATTAAACTCTCCGAGTTTGAAAAAGAAGATAAAAAAGCATACGATCAGCTCTGCAAAGTTCGCGCTCTTTTGGAAGATCACTATAAGGACATGCAGGATATGGAGTTCACCGTAGAAGAAGGTAAACTCTATATGCTCCAGTGCCGTACCGGTAAGCGTTCTCCTGCCGCTGCGTTCAGAATGGCCGTCGATATGGTAAATGAAGGACTTATCACAAAAGAAGAAGCGATTATGCGTATTAAGGCGAGCGATATTGAAGGTATCTTCTATCCTGCCATTGACTATAAGCAGGCTAACTTGAAATCCGCGTTACTTGTCAGCGGAATTGCCGCAGTACCGGGCGCTGCCGCCGGAAAAATCTGTTTTTCCGCCGCTAAGGCAGAGGCGCTGGCCGCAAAGAAAGAAAAAGCAATCCTCGTGCGTAAAGAAACCAGTCCCGAAGATGTCGGCGGTATGCACGCTGCACAGGGTATCTTGACTGCAACCGGCGGAAAAACGAGCCATGCGGCGGTTGTCGCACGCGGTTGGGGAAAATGCTGTATCGTCGGATGCGAAAAACTCGTGATCGATTACGAAAAAGGTGAATGCAGTTATAACGGTAAGGTTCTTAAAGAAGGAGATTTTATCACCCTTGACGGAACTAAAGGCGACGTATATGTCGGCGAATTAAAATTGGTACAAGCAAAACAGCCCGAATCATATAAAACCTTGATGAAGTGGGTTGATGAAACTCGCACCATTAAAGTACGCACCAATGCTGACCGCCCCGAAGATGCGAAAGTTGCAATCGAACACGGCGCCGAAGGTATCGGTTTGTGCCGCACCGAACACATGTTCTTTAATGATGAAAAACGTATCCTTGCAATTCGTGAGATGATTGTTGCGGACAGTACCGATGGACGCAAAAAGGCTTTAGCGAAGCTGCTTCCGATTCAAACAAAGGACTTTGAAGGTATCTTTAAAGCAATGGATGGAAAGGGCGTTACCATCCGCTTAATCGATCCTCCGCTGCACGAGTTTGTACCGCACGATAAAGAAGGGCAGCAGAAATTGGCCGAAGCGCTCAATATCAGCTTTGCAAGCGTAAAAGAACGGGTTGAACAGCTCCATGAAGCAAACTCGATGCTCGGTCACCGCGGCTGCCGTTTGGCAATTACCTATCCCGAAATCCTCGAAATGCAGGTAACCGCTATTATTACTGCGGCATGCAATGTGCATAAAAAAGGCATCACGGTACTGCCCGAAATTATGATTCCGCTTACTATCGATCCCAAAGAGTTTGCGATTCTTGAAGCGAGAGTCCGCAGCGTTGCAGATGCAATTCTTAAAAAGCATGAGGCTAAGATTAAATATCTAGTCGGTACGATGATCGAAACCCCGCGTGCTGCTTTGTTAGCCGATAAAATTGCAGAACGGGCAGAGTTCTTCTCGTTTGGAACCAACGACTTAACGCAGATGACGCTCGGTATCAGCCGCGATGACGCTGCGAAGTTCTTACCTGCGTATGTCGATGAACAAAAAGCGGGAGTATTCCCGGCAGATCCGTTCCAGTCTTTGGATCAGGTCGGTGTTGGATTGCTCGTAAAAGAAGGTATTGCAAAAGGCCGTTCGACCCGCCCCGAATTAAAGGTCGGTATCTGTGGTGAACACGGTGGTGATTTGGAATCCGTTAAGTTCTGCTGCCGTGCCGGTATGTCTTATGTTTCGGCATCGCCCTTCCGTGTTCCGATTGCCCGCCTTGCTGCTGCACAGGCTGCAATAGAGGATAAAAAGGCCGGAGCTAAAAAAACGGCTAAAACCGCAAAGACAGCTAAAACGGCAAAATCTGCTAAAACCGCAACGAAAAAGAAGTAAATAATCGTTAGTTGATATAACTTGCGACTGGAAGGCTGTCCGAAAATGTTAGTTTTTGGGCAGCCTTTTTACTTTATAGTTTGATACCGGACATTATAATATATCGATATTGTAGAAATAGAGCCGGATGTAGTTATACGAGCAAGGTAATTATTATGGGAAGATATAGAACAATATATACCGAAAATCAAAATGGTGACGGATATGAGGCTGAAAAAAACAAAACGGAAAAAATACGGCTGCGCAGAAAACTGATAGCGGGAGTTAGTTGTATGCTGATTATAGGTATTGCCGTACAAAGCCGGTTTGCAGTCAAAGCCGTAAAAAGAATGGTTCGTGAACAAGCCGAAACAGCTCTGGTTGATAAAGCGGAAGCGGTCGCTGATATGTTAGATAAAGAAACTGCCGCTTTTTTTCAATATGCCGAAATGCTGGCGCATTCGCCGGCGTTTACTGATCGGTCTATCCCCAATAGTAAGAAAGCAAAGATAGTGTATGAACAAATTGCTTTTAACGATGCAATCCGTGGAATAGTGTTTTGTGGCATGGATGGGCACGGCTTTATAAATAGCGGTGAACGAGTATCTGCTTTAAACGAAGAATGGTTTAGAGCGGCGGCAAGCGGGAAACATTTCGTTTCAGAACTGACTGTTTTTTCATCCATAAATACCGTATCGTTTATCTTTGCGGTTCCTATCTACATGGGAGATAAAATTGCCGGCGTATTAAGCATGATTGTTTCATCGGATTTTTTCTCGAAAAAAATCAAACCCATAACAGCAGGACATACCGGCTATTGTTCCGTACTCGGTTCAACGGGAATAATAATCGCCGACAGGGATCAACATTTTGTAGAAAATAAGTACAATATCATATCGGAAGCAGCAGCAGATGAAAGTCTTGCATCTTTTAAGGTTTTTATAGAGACTGCGTTAACCGGTCAAACAGGGGTTGGGTACTACACGTTTATGGATCTTCCTTGTATAGCTGCATACTCTACTATGCAGACTACCGGATGGACGGTCGTCCTTAACGCTCCTGAGTTGGAATTAACTGGAGCTGCAAAAAAGTTTACTAGTATGGTCGTTGTGACAAGTGTCCTTTTCCTCGTAGTTGCAATAACTATTGTTGGTGTAGCAATACGGAAAATTATATAATTCGCTATTTTATCGCTTTTAATACATATTTTTTTAATGTCTTTGTCGGTATATCCATGTTTAGATATTTCAAAGAATGTATATTTTTAAAAATTGCAAACAGCGTTACGGGAATGCCGAATGGAAGGCTCCAGATTCCGCAGCATAAAGACATGATATTTGCTTTTTTTACTTTTTCTTTTAAACACTCTTTGCAGCCGATTTCAATGTTCGTATGGCGGAACGTCAAAATCAATATACTGAAGGCGGTATTTATGGTTAATGCATTTATACCTTTTCTTTTATTGCATAGCGGACAAAAACAATCTAATAATTGTTCTGCATGAGTATTAATAATTTCTTTTACCTCTTTTTTAGACATTTTTTTTAAATCAACTTCACTTTTTATCTCTTCTAATTGTTCGGAAAAATATTTTCCGGTAAACTCTTTTATATTATATTTTTTATACAATGTATCATATTCACGTATCAGTCCGCTGAGAAAATAGCGGGCTTCTTCAGTATAGAGAAATTCAAATATACCGGCTCTTGAATTGATATAAACTGTTTTTCTCATCGTAACAAAAAAAAGAATAGTCAGAATTACGGCAGGGATAAAATAAAACAAGAAATTATCGATTGTGTTTGAATTAACATAGATGTCTATTATGATAAATCCTGCCAAGAGAAAAAGCATAGCGGCAATAATTCCAATGCGCCAATTTTTATATACCGATTCATATACTTCATCATCAAAATCATAGAGGTTGCATTCCTTTGAAATTTTTGAAAGTAACCTCTTTTGTGTGTATATTAATTTTCCGTTGCGTATTTCCGCTTCAAGTTTATATAAAAAAGCTTTTTGGATTAATTTCATACGCTCATCTTCAATAGTGTAAGTTATTAATTATCGACGTCATCATAATCTGAGATAGATTATACGAATTATGCAAACCGTATAACCTGTTCATCCTCATCAACTGTCGCCTCAACGCCGAGCGGAATAATATCATATCGATAGCCGGATTGGGAAGTATTCAGGGAATACCGTTGACAAACCCCTATTTTATAGGGTATTTTATAAAGTGTAAGATGAGAAGAGAATTTATAGAAACACCATCATTCACAAAAAGGTGGTTTGCACTTGGATTTAATGATGATGATTTGGCTGAATTGCAGCAATTCCTTATCAAAAATCCGGAGGCAGGCGATGTGATGATTGGAACAGGCGGTTTGAAAAAAATCCGATATGCTTTTCGGGGTAGAGGCAAAAGCGGAAGTGCCAGAGTTTGTTATGTTGATTTTGCAACTTTTGCAAAAACTTACCTGATTCAAGTATTTTCAAAGGAAGAAAAACCGAATCTAACCGATTCGGAAAAGAATGCAGTAAAAAAAGTTATCGGTGTTTTAAAAACAGAAGCTGCTAGGAACTGGAGGAAAGAACATGAGTGATTTTTTTGATAGTCTAATGACCGGCTTAAATGAAGCAGTTGCTATTGAGCGAGGTGAGTTAAAAGGCCGTAAAACCGTGTATGAAATTCAACCTATAAAAAAATATAATAACATTGAAATAAAACACATAAGAAATTCCGTTGGGATGACACAGGTTTTGTTTGCAAATTACATGGGTGTTTCACTCAAGACGGTAGAAGCATGGGAAAAAGGAACAAATCGTCCAACCGGTACGGCTTGCCGTTTAATTAGTATGCTGGAAAATCACACATTCGAAGCATTGCCTTTTGTAAAATGTTTATCTTAGGACTTTCATGCAAACCGTATAACCTGTTCATCCGCATCAACCATCGCCTCAATGCCGAGCGGAATAATACACCGCGGTGTCGCGTGTCCGATATTAACGTTGTACACAATCGGTAAATCCGGTTTGTTGATTTCGCTGATTAAAAGGCGTTTGTAGTCTTCGTAATATACTTCGTCAATAGGCTTGCCGACAAGGATGCCGTTTATAACTTCAAAAATCCCGGTTGCTTTTAAGGCTTGCAGCATCTTTTGATATAGCCCTGGTTTTGTGCGCTCTTCGCTCGATTCCAAAAGCAGTATTTTACCATGCCAATCGTCAATGCTCGGGAAAAGATGATACCGGTGGCACAAAGCAGGGCTGTCATTATGGCGGGTGTTGTCAAACATATCATACATTGTTTCAATGCAGCCTCCGAGAATAGCGCCGGAGAATACGGAATTCCCTTGCAACAATTCAAATCCATTGTTCCGGTGCCGCACTCTTTTTACACCGATCTGTGATTCATCAAATGCCGTACGCTCACTATACCACATATCGCTCGGGCGGATTTCTTTTATTGTGCCGGTTGTAATCAATTCTTCAAAATACTTTTTTGAATACGGCAGCATTTCATCTTCAAGTTCGCAGATATCCGCCACAAACGACTGACCGTAAAAAGTATTCACGCCTACGTTATGCAGCATAAAATGATTCATCGTTGTATCGGAGAATCCGAGGAAGATCTTTTTGCTGTGTTGTACCGCCTTCCGTAGTTCATCATGTTCAAATAAATACGGCAGCAACTTGTATGTGTCGTCTCCGCCGATTGCGCACAGGATCATATCGATAGACGGATCGGAGAAAGCATCCAATAAATCCTTCGCACGGGCTTCGGGATGACTTTGAAGAAAATCAATTCCTTTACAGGCATTTGCAGTAGTAACGACTTCTATCCCGTATGAGCGTAAACGCCTAAAGCCCAATTCTTCCTCGTGCTTAATAAACGGCTCGCCGAGCAAACCCCGCGAAAGACTGATGATTGCTAGTTTTTTTATCGTCATAGTTTTTACTCCTCAGTAGCTTCTTACCATATTTTCAGAAGACTTCTATTTCTCCAGTATATTCATTCGCTTTTTGTACCAATGAACCTTTTGCACCCATAGTAAAAGCAATATTACTGCTTCGAATTGCCAATAGTTTATCTCCCGTCTCTATATCCAACATCTGCATTAAAGATTCTGAAAGGTGAACTCCATTATCTTTCAAGGTAAGCCAGCCGTATTTTCTTCCCTTATATGAAATCAACTCACCCTCTTTGAGTGTCCTATCCGCCAAACGAGGGTTTCCTTTTAAGATGTGATTGAGTGTTGAGCGGGAAAGCAGGGGCTCGCTCATCACACAAAATCCGCCCGTCTGCTTACTGCCGGAAACGATGTAAATATATTGCTCTTGGTGTAATTTATATTCTTCCACTGCCGGTAGCGGAAAGATGACCTGCCCGTTTTCGCGTATCAATGCCCAACCGAAGATATATTTTCCGCCTTTACTCATCTGTGGCATATTTACTTTCCTCCAATGCTTTTTTCGTTATGCGAATTGCACCGCCGCTGTGAATACGGACAACAGGATGCGGATCATGTTGTGCAAACCATTCCAGTTTTTCCAAGTACGGTTCTACAGAATGCGGCAGCCGTTTTCCCATTACCCGAAACATTTCAGGCGCCTCAATTCGTACGCGCTCTCCCTTATCCGATATCAACTCATAGAACAAATCCAATGTGTCGCAAAAAAGTTCCGGCGCGCCTGTTGCAATATTTTCACAAGCCCATACAAACGCAAGCCGTACCGCTTCTGCTGTGTCGGAGCGCATATTCATCATTGTGTCAAAATAAGGGAGAATCAAATCCTTGTTTGCCCTGCCTATTCGCCCCAATGCGTTTACCGAGCGCTCCCGCAGTTTCGGATTACCGTCTTTTAAATAGTCCGCAATTTGTTCAATATACGGCTGCACCGATAACGGATACTGTAATCCCATTTCACCGAGAAGCCACAACGCTTTTGCTTTTACATCCGCTGAATACTGTTCGCCGAGTTTTGCTGCGACATCATCAATCGCTGTGTTCCAATGCACCTTGTCTTTTGTGATTACGCTTAATTCTTTCAGTATCTCTTTGTCTGTCATTATACCTATTCACATAAAATTTTCTATTGTGCTTTCTCAGCCTTATCCTTCCGATGCAGGGCAACCGCATTAAAAATATTTTTAGCGGTTGCCTTCCTTCTGTGCGAAATTTCATAGGTATAAGGTGAGCGTCTACAATGATGCCGCTCACCTTAACCGTCAAGTTTTCTTTCGAAAACTTGCGTATTGATGTGTGCGCTTTTCGCGCACGAATGCAACAGTTTCCAAAATTCATATTTTGTTCAACTGTTGCATTTTAAGGAAATAAAATTTCGCACATTTTCCCAGTAAATGGGTAAACGTATCAGGCTGAGTAGATATAAATCGCGGAAAATTTCCTTTTGCAAATATACGGTGTATCTACTTTGTTGCTGCGCACAAATTAATCCTCAACGTATCAAAGATACGCCTGCGGTTAATTTGTACTCACGCCTCGTACCTACACCGTCTATTTCAAAAGGCTTACGGAAAGTCTATCCCTCAGTCCCAATTTTTCTGCGGGTAACACGAACATTGTACTTCCTTGTACAATGTTCATGTCAAGTTTTTCTAACGAAAAACTTGTTGCTGATTAGTACCCCCGCCATCCGTGGCGGATATGAAAACCGGCCTGATGCGTTTACCCTGCCTTCCGCCGCCGTTTCCGCAAACGCAGTATGATGATCATTGCGATTATTCCCAACGCGATAAATACCCAGCCGTACAACAGTGCGATACAGACCGCGGCAAATGCCCGGACTCCGCCTTTTATTCGTGCGGAGGGTTTAATACCTGCCGTCCTCGGCAACGCTCTGCGTCGTAACAAAGGGTATTAAACCCGACTGCAACCACCTTATAGAACACACAGTGCGAAACGTTGTGCACTGTGCCCCGATGCTTGCGTCGGGGTTGTTGATTGACGATGCTAAATTTGAAATAATCGCTTTGGCTTACTCTGAATGCAATGGCCTTTCCCATAGTATTTTCCTTTGAACGTTCTGTCGTTTATGCAAGTGCTTGTAAGAGCTTTTCTACGTTCTCAGGCGTGGTTGCCCAGTCGGTTGCGATGCGGACAACGGTGTGCGAATCATCTTTCTTTTCCCAAAACCCGAATGCGATTTTTTTTGAAAGTTCTGCATAGCGTGTATTTTCAAGGACGATGAAAATCTGATTTGTCGGCGCCGTAAAATATTGTTCATACCCGTGTGAGGCAAGGAATGAGCGAATGGTATCGGCGGCTCGGATCGCATTTTCCCCGATATGAAGATACAGGTCATCGGTAAAAAGTGTTTCAAACTGAATGCCGAGCAGTCTTCCTTTTGCGAGCAACGCACCGTGCTGTTTCATAATAGTAAAAAAATGTGGGCTACGTTTCGGATCGGGAATAACAACCGCTTCGCCGAAGAGTGCGCCGCATTTCGTGCCGCCGATGTAAAAGGCATCACAGAGCGTTGCAAAGTCTGCAAGCGTTACATCGTTTTCTTTGCAGGCAAGCGCATACGCAAGCCGCGCTCCGTCAACATACAGCGGAATATGATACTCGCGGCACACTGCACTGATTGCGGTCATCTCCTGCTTGCTGTAGAGCGTTCCGTATTCCGTCGGCTGCGAGATATATACCATCCCCGGATATACCATGTGTTCATAGTTTCCGTCCGCATAAAAATCCTGTAGATACCGCTTAACCGAAGCGGCCGTGATTTTACCTTTGTCGCAGGCAATAGAAAGCACTTTATGCCCGCCGAACTCTATTGCGCCCGCTTCGTGTACAGCGACATGACCGGTTTCAGCTGCGATAACACCCTCATACCGGTTAAGGAGTGCATCGATAACCGTTGCGTTTGTCTGCGTACCGCCGACAAGAAAATGCACCGCCGCCTCAGGGCATTGGCACGCTTTTCTGATAAGGGCACGTGCCCGTTCACAATATTCGTCGGTTCCGTATCCTGCCGTCTGTTCCATATTTGTTTGTACAAGGCGCTGGATAATCGCAGGATGAGCCCCTTCCATGTAATCCGAAGAAAAAGAGAGTCTATTTTGAGTGTTCATACCGTAAGATTATCGGATAACAGATTTTTGCGCAAGATTTTTTGCCTCGTGTTTACCCTGACGGTTTTACAGTTGTACGCCGTCTTGACAGTCTAAAAATTCGGCGGTATGCTTTTATTTATATTTATATAATAGAAGAGATAAAGGGAGGTCGTATGAACTATTCATTACCGAAATCAGAAAAATTACCGTTACTACGGCACAGTATTGCACACATAATGGCAGAAGCTGTTATGAATTTATTCCCCGGCACAAAGGTCGCTATTGGACCTGCTGTTGAACACGGGTTTTATTATGATTTTGACCTTCCGACATCGATCACGCAGGATGATCTTGCTCGCATCGAAAAAGAAATGCGCCGTCTTCTATCAACTCCGCAAAACTTTGTAAAAGAAGTTATCGGTCGGCAAGAAGCGCTTGAGCTTTTTAAGGATCAACCGTACAAATGCGAGCTTATCAATGATTTACCTCAAGATGCGGAAATCTCGATTTACCGGTCGGGTAATTTTGTCGATTTATGCAGAGGGCCGCATGTTGCCAATTCAAAAGAAATTAACGCGCAAAGTTTTAAGCTGCAAAAAATTGCGGGCGCCTATTGGCGCGGCGATGAAAAACGCCCGATGCTGACCCGTATCTATGGTACGGCATGGGAAACGCCCAATGATCTTAAAACATATCTGACTATGCAGGCGGAAGCGGAAAAAAACGATCACCGCAAAATAGGACGGGAACTCGACTTATTCCATATCGAAGAAGACAATCCCGGCGAAGTATTCTGGCACCCGAACGGCTGGACACTCTATTTAACCGTGCAGCAGCATGTACGCCAGAAGATTAAAGAAGACGGCTATGTTGAGGTAAATACCCCCTTTGTTATGCCGCAGAGTCTCTGGCTTCGGTCGGGGCACTGGGAAAAATACAAGGAAAATATGTTTATCACCGAAAGTGAAAAACGGGTGTTTGCGCTTAAACCGATGAACTGTCCCGGACACGTTGAAATTTTTAAACAGGGAATAAAGAGCTACCGCGATTTGCCGCTGCGTATTGCGGAGTTCGGCTCCTGTACGCGGAATGAGCCTTCCGGCTCCTTGCACGGTATTATGCGGGTGCGTGGTTTTGTGCAAGACGATGCGCATATTTTCTGTACGGAAGAACAAATTTCCTCCGAAGTGTGCAAGTTCTGTAACTTGCTTAAATCGCTCTATCGGGATTTCGGCTTTGACGATAAAGCCATACTCGTCAAGTTTTCTACGCGGCCTGAAAAACGGGTCGGCGATGATGCAACGTGGGATAGGGCAGAGAATGCGCTTGCGGAAGCGTGTAAAGCCGCCGGTCTTGAGTACGAGATTGCCCCCGGAGAAGGAGCTTTTTACGGGCCGAAGCTGGAGTTTACGCTTGTCGATGCGCTTGGCCGAGAATGGCAATGCGGTACCATACAGGCGGACTATCAGTTGCCTTCTAAGGAACGGTTGAATGCCGAGTATATCGGAGAGGATAACCAAAAGCATCAGCCCGTTATGCTGCACCGCGCGGCGCTCGGTTCGCTGGAACGGTTTATCGGTATTTTGATTGAACAATTCGGCGGTGCGCTGCCCCCGTGGCTCTCTCCGGTGCAGGCAATGGTTATTCCCGTCGCTCCCGTATTCAACGAATATGCCGAGAGTATTGCCGCCTCTCTTTCAAAAGCCGGCTTTCGCGTAAAGGCTGATATTGATACCGACCGTATGAATGCAAAGATACGGAAGTATCAGGAACAAAAAATTCCGTATCAGCTTGTTGTCGGCGAAAAAGAAAAGCAGAACAACAGTGTTACCGTCCGGCTTTTGAAAGGAGCGCAAAAAACGATGTCCGTCGATGAATTTACAGCTTTCTTAAAACTCAAGACCGACACCGTTGCAACAAGCGCGGAATTTTAACGGAAAGATATCGTGATGAAGCATCTCTAAAAGCTATACCTGATTTTTTTTCAGATGCCTTAGAGATGTTCGACCGAAAGTAAACCTGTTCGGAAACTTCCGTTTCTGAACAGGTCTAGTATGTATAAATGGCAACGGTCGGTAGTTCAGCAAGAATTACCGGCCGTTTTGTTATAGGTTCGTGATTGAGCGGCACGTTAAAACCGGCGCCGCATCATAAACTACTCAGCGCGGCATGGCATATCGCGGGTTGCGACAATGTCGATGCCCGTATGAAGCACATCGGGAATAATGACTGCTCCTGTCTTCACCGGCGCCGTTACCCTGATTTTGTTGATCTCTTTCATCACCTGAAAAATCATACCTTTCGGAATAGGTGCCGCTGTTTTAACGGGAAGTGCCGATAAAAAGCCGTTTTCAATGCGCACCGTCGAGCTGATGTTCCTTCGAGGATCTTTCATTTCCTGCAAGCCGTACTCAAGTCCTCGTTTACAGCTATATCCTTCTATTGTGCAGGCGCCGTCTTTTTCGATTGCCCGGAGCCTACAGCCCATAGGACAGGAAACACAGGTAAATTCTTTCATGATACCTTCGTTTATGCATCGAGACAGGCGATGCCCGGCAATGTTTTCCCTTCCAAGAATTCGAGTGAGGCGCCGCCGCCGGTAGATACATGGCTCATCTTATCGGCAAGATGGAACTTGTTGACAGCCGCAACGGAATCCCCGCCGCCGACTACCGTTACTGCGCCTTTTCCGGTCGCTTCGGCCACAAGGTGGGCAACCGCTTCCGTTCCGTGGGAGAAAGCTTCAAATTCAAACACGCCGACCGGCCCGTTCCATACGATGGACTTTGCGTTTAAGATTTCCGCCTTGTATAATTCGATGGTTTTAGGCCCGACATCCATTCCCATAAGCGAATCGGGGATGTCGCAGCCGTCTATGCTTTCCGGTTTTGCATCGGCGGCGAAAGAGGCGGCACAAATATGATCCACCGGCAGGATTATTTTAACGCCCTTTGCCTTTGCATCGGTCAAAAGTTTCTTTGCCGTGTCGATAAAATCATCTTCGACTAAGGACTTCCCGATTGAATGGCCTTGCGCTTTAAGGAAGGTATACGCCATACCGCCGCCGATAATCAGCGCAGCGGCATTTTTCAAAAGGCTGTCCAGTACGGCAATTTTTGAAGAAACTTTTGCGCCGCCGATGATGGCGACCATCGGTTTGGGCGGATTTTTTACCATCGGTTCAATATATTTAACTTCTTTCTCCATTAAAAAACCGGCAACTTTTACCTTCATAAATTTCGCGATGGTCGCTGTGGAAGCATGAGCACGGTGAGCGGTGCCGAACGCATCATTGACGTATACGTCGCCGTAAGAGGCAAGCTCTTTCGCAAGCGCTTCCTGTTCTGCAGTGTCCTTCGAGGTTTCTTCGGGATGGAAGCGCGTATTCTCCAGCATCAAGATACCGCCTTCGGGAAGTGCATCGACTACCGCCTTTTGCCCCTTGCAGGAATCGGCAAGCCGAACGGGCATACCTAACAGTTTTCCCAAATATGCCGCTACCGGCTTCATCTTATGCTTACCGGCGATGTAGGCCTCTTTATCAAACGGCTTGCCGTCCTTAGCCGCTTTTTCCTCAGCTTTCTTTGAATCTTTGGCAGGATCGCCGAGGTGGCTCATCAACACCAACGAACGCGGCTTTTGCTCTAAAATATATTTGATAGTCGGTAATGCTGCAACGATTCGCGTATCGTCCTGCACAACCCCGTCCTTCATCGGAACATTAAAATCAACCCGCATGATAACACGCTTGCCGTGAAGATCTACATCTCTTACCGTTTTAACCATTGTATTCCTCCGTTATATTAGGGCGGTGCTTGTATCTCGGTTCAGCCGACCCCGCATCTTCCAAAATGACAACACCTACCAAGAGTTTTATATCCGATAAAAATATACTCTGTTATATAAAAAAATGCAACAATGAGTATCTGCGCAGAGGGTATGCATCAGATTCCTTTTGAATATTGCCCGTAAAATAAATAGGCTGTTCAACCAGAATTTCGTCGCTTTGCGTCTCAAATGGTCTCACAGCCTATTTATTTTACGGAATGTAATTTACTTATCTGATGCGTCCCCTCTTCTTCTACAAAATAATGCACTAAATTTTGTTCAAAATTTAGTGCAAAAGAGAAGCGTATGCATCAGATGTTCTTTTTAACAGCCCCGCAGAATCCTCTAGGGCAGTAGTATATTGAGGTGATCAATGTCGAGTCCGGACTTTTTTTCAAAATACTGTTTCAGTTCAAGTGTTTTGTTTCGTTTTTCTTCGGGATAAGAGCCATATCTTTCGTCGTTTACAGACAAGAAAGCCAATCTTTTTGCGCTTGCGCCAATCCCGTCCATACAAAAGCGTGAAATCCAAGTTTTTGAGCTGCTTCGATATTCCGTTCAAGGTCATCAAAAAAAACAGCTTCATCTGCACTGATACCTAAACCTTCAAGACAATTGAGGTAAATTTCAGGTTCGGGTTTTATCAGATGCAATCGGCATGAAAAGCATGCATAATCGGCAGCCACAAAGGGTGGAATTTCTTTTTCATATCGATCTAAAAATTGATACGGCATATTGGAAAGAATACCCAGCTTGAAGCCTTGTTTTTGAATATTTAAAGCCCAATCGCAGACATCTTTATTTAAAGTTCTCCAAGCGGCTAGATCAATATCTACCATCTTTTTCAATAATCCGGCGTCTTTAGCAGCTTCTTCATAGCCGTTATTTTGCAGTAAGCGTTTGTACATTTCCTCACCATTGATGATGCCTCGATCAAAATCGCTTCGTTGTGTACTGTAGAGATTTCCAAAAGCTTCCACCGGAATACCGGTTTCGGTAGCCATTGTTTCATCGATAGCTTTCGTGTCAGTTAAAGAAATCACATTGCCGTAATCCAAAATCAATGCTTTAATCATAAGAGACTCCTTCTAAAATCGGATACACAATATAACAAGATACAATGATGTGAATAGTGGATAAATTCTCATTTGATTATTTTGAGAGAGTATTGGGATTAAACAAAAAAACATATAAGGGTATTGACAGAAAAGGGCAATATGTAGTAATATCCTTTCCGTTGCATTTATTACCTGCTATGCAGTAATAGCGAGCGACAAGCGTAAAAGTGTTTGGTTTTACCACTTTCTTCTATTATTTATTAGATAGTGTACAGTTGTATAAACTTCTCACATCAGTGAAGTCTGTCAGGTTTCTTTTTTTTGATGCAGATGGACTTTCGGAGCAGTGAGGCTAAAACAATACTTTTATGTGTTTATAACGCTTATTACAGTGAGCGAAAAAAAATAAACAAAAAAAAGAAAAAGGTGCTTGACAAAACGAACGGTTTTGTGATACATTCTTTTTCGCTGCGACGCCCTGAAGCAGGGTGTTGAGCAAACTGGTCTTTGAAATTAAAGGGAAGGGAAAGAAGAAAAGCCAAAGAGCAAAAAATCTTTGGTAAGGAAAATAAGCGTAGAACAAAGAATTGAGAGAAAGAGGGTGTAGAGTGATGAATAATTGCTTTGCATTGTTGTTTTTTTCTCGAAGGTCAACGTTCCTAAAAATAAGAAACGGGACTTGCTTTCAAAATTATTGATATCAGACACCCTTCGGGGTGTTTGAAATAAAATAATGGAGAGTTTGATCCTGGCTCAGAACGAACGCTGGCGGCGCGTCTTAAGCATGCAAGTCGAACGGCAAGAGAGGAGCTTGCTTCTCTCCTAGAGTGGCGGACTGGTGAGGAACACGTGGGTAATCTACCCTTAAGATGGGGATAGCTGCTAGAAATAGCAGGTAATACCGAATACACTCAGTGCTTCATAAGGGGTATTGAGGAAAGGAAGCTACGGCTTCGCTTGAGGATGAGCTTGCGTCCCATTAGCTAGTTGGTGAGGTAAAGGCCCACCAAGGCGACGATGGGTATCCGGCCTGAGAGGGTGATCGGACACATTGGGACTGAGATACGGCCCAAACTCCTACGGGAGGCAGCAGCTAAGAATATTCCGCAATGGACGGAAGTCTGACGGAGCGACGCCGCGTGGATGAAGAAGGCTGAAAAGTTGTAAAATCCTTTTGTTGATGAAGAATAAGGGTGAGAGGGAATGCTCATCTGATGACGGTAATCGACGAATAAGCCCCGGCTAATTACGTGCCAGCAGCCGCGGTAACACGTAAGGGGCGAGCGTTGTTCGGAATTATTGGGCGTAAAGGGCATGTAGGCGGTTATGTAAGCCTGATGTGAAATCCTGGGGCTTAACCCTAGAATAGCATTGGGTACTGTGTAACTTGAATTACGGAAGGGAAACTGGAATTCCAAGTGTAGGGGTGGAATCTGTAGATATTTGGAAGAACACCGGTGGCGAAGGCGGGTTTCTGGCCGATAATTGACGCTGAGATGCGAAAGTGTGGGGATCGAACAGGATTAGATACCCTGGTAGTCCACACCGTAAACGATGTACACTAGGTGTTGGGGCAAGAGCTTCAGTGCCAAAGCAAACGCGATAAGTGTACCGCCTGGGGAGTATGCCCGCAAGGGTGAAACTCAAAGGAATTGACGGGGGCCCGCACAAGCGGTGGAGCATGTGGTTTAATTCGATGGTACGCGAGGAACCTTACCTGGGTTTGACATCTAGTAGAAGGTCTTAGAGATAAGGCCGGGTAGCAATACCCTGCTAGACAGGTGCTGCATGGCTGTCGTCAGCTCGTGCCGTGAGGTGTTGGGTTAAGTCCCGCAACGAGCGCAACCCCTACTGCCAGTTACTAACAGGTAAAGCTTGAGGACTCTGGCGGAACTGCCGATGACAAATCGGAGGAAGGTGGGGATGACGTCAAGTCATCATGGCCCTTATGTCCAGGGCTACACACGTGCTACAATGGTTGCTACAAAGCGAAGCGAGACCGTAAGGTGGAGCAAACCGCAAAAAAGCAATCGTAGTTCGGATTGAAGTCTGAAACTCGACTTCATGAAGTTGGAATCGCTAGTAATCGCGCATCAGCACGGCGCGGTGAATACGTTCCCGGGCCTTGTACACACCGCCCGTCACACCATCCGAGTTGGGGGTACCCGAAGTCGCTTGTCTAACCTGCAAAGGAGGACGGTGCCGAAGGTACGCTTGGTAAGGAGGGTGAAGTCGTAACAAGGTAGCCGTACCGGAAGGTGCGGCTGGATCACCTCCTTTCTCAGAGAAAGGTAAATACTAAATGCTTTGTTTGTTGTACACAAAGCTTCCGCTTATCTCCTCTTCTTTCCCTCTCTTTTTTATACGGGCCTGTAGCTCAGTTGGTTAGAGCACTTCTCTGATAAGGAAGGGGTCATTAGTTCAACTCTAATCAGGCCCATTTTACAGCTGAGCAAACAGCTGATAGTAATATCATTAAAAATGATTTTACGAAGAGATCTTTGAAAAGCTAGGGAAGGGAAAGAAAGAATGCTTGAAGGTAGATTACTTTATTGGAGAAGTAATTAACTGGAGAGTAGAAAAATAAGGTGAAAAGAAGAATTCTTAACGGTTGCCGAATAGGTAATTGTTTTAAGAAGAGAACATAATATGGTCAAGCGAAGAATAGGTTTATGGTGGATGTCTTGGAGCCAACCGGCGAAGAAGGCCGTGATAAGCTGCGAAAAGCTTCGGGGAGGAGCACATATCCTGTGATCCGGAGATAGCCGAATGGGGTAACCCGGTAGAAGTGATTCTATCATTACGCTCTTGAATAAAATAGAGAGGTAAAGCGATACTGAGTGAACTGAACCATCTAAGTAACTCAAGGAAAAGACATCAAAAGAGATTCCGAAAGTAGTGGCGAGCGAAATTGGAAGAGCCCAAACCCGTTAAACGGGGGTTGTAGGGCTGCACGGGCTTACGTACAGCAAGTGATAAAATGAATGTATAGTAGAAAGGTTTTGGGAAAGCCTGACAGAGAGGGTGAAATCCCCGTATACGAAATACAGTCATCTTGCCGGTGCAGTACCTGAGTACGGCGGGACACGAGAAATCCTGTCGGAATCCGGGTCGACCACGATCCAAGGCTAAATACGAGTTGGCTACCGATAGCGGACAAGTACCGTGAGGGAAAGATGAAAAGAACCCCGGTGAGGGGAGTGAAATAGAACCTGAAACCATAAACCGACAAGATGTTACAGCCCTTTTATGGGTGGTAGCGTGCCTTTTGTAGAATGAGCCTGCGAGTTACGGTATGCAGCGAGGTTAAGGAATAGGAGTTCCGGAGCCGGAGGGAAACCGAGTCTGAAATGGGCGAAAGTAAAGTTGCATGTCGTAGACCCGAAGCCAGAGTGATCTAGTCATGAGCAGGTTGAAGCAGCGGTAAAACGCTGTGGAGGACCGAACTACAATCTGTTAAAAAAGGTTTGGATGACTTGTGACTAGGAGTGAAAGGCTAAACAAACCTGGAAATAGCTGGTTCTCCCCGAAATGCCTTTAGGGACAGCCTTATACAAAATTACCGGAGGTAAAGCACTGGATGGACTAGGGGGCTTCACCGCCTACCAAACCCAATCAAACTCTGAATGCCGGTAATCAACGTATAGGAGTGAGACTGCGTGCGACAAGGTTCGTAGTCAAAAGGGAAACAGCCCAGACCGTCAGCTAAGGTCCCGAAATACTGCTTGAGTGTGAAATGAAGTGTGGATACAAAGACAGCCAGGAGGTTGGCTTAGAAGCAGCCATTCCTTAAAAGAGTGCGTAATAGCTCACTGGTCGAGTATACATGCGCAGATAATGTAACGGGGCTAAGCAGTATACCGAAGCTACGGGTCTTACACGATTTAAGTGTAAGGCGGTAGGGGAGCATTCCATGGACTGATGAAGGTGTACCTGTCAGGGGCACTGGAGGGGATGGAAGAGAGAATGCAGGTATAAGTACACGAAAAGAAAGGTGAGATTCCTTTCCGCCGAAAACCTCAGGTTTCCTGGGTAAAGGTCATCTGCCCAGGGTTAGTCGGCCCCTAAGGCGAGGGCGAAAGCCGTAGTCGATGGGAAATCGGTTCATATTCCGATACCTTTTATAATTTCGATGGCAGGACGCATGAGGCGAACCCCGGCCGGAGAACGGTTGTTCCGGTCGAAGTATTCAAGCCGTTATGAAGGATAGTAGGCAAATCCGCTATCCAAGGTGAGAAGCGACAGCGAGTGGATCGATGAGAGAAGCGAAGCGGGAGTAGTCATGGTGCCGGGAAATACTGTCTAAGGTTAAGGTTATAAAAGACCGTACCGTAAACCGACACAGGTAGGTAGGATGAGAAATCTAAGGCGCTCGAGAGAACTCGCGTTAAGGAACTCGGCAAAAAGCACACGTAACTTAGGGAGAAGTGTGACCTCTGTTTAGTAATGAGTGGAGGTAGCATAAAGCAGGCCCAGGCGACTGTTTATCAAAAACACAGCCATCTGCGAATCAGTAATGAGACGTATAGGTGGTGACACCTGCCCGGTGCCGGAAGGTTAAGAGGAGCGGTGAGCAGTAATGCGAAGCTGTCAATTGAAGCCCCGGTAAACGGCGGCCGTAACTATAACGGTCCTAAGGTAGCGAAATTCCTTGTCGGGTAAGTTCCGACCCGCACGAATGGTGTAACGTATCTGGGCACTGTCTCAACGCGAGGCTCGGTGAAATTTATATACCGGTAAAGAAGCCGGTTACCCATAGTTAGACGGAAAGACCCCGTGAACCTTCACCGTAACTTACTATTGGGACTTGGTTTATCATGTGTAGAATAGGTGGGAAACTATGAAGCTTGCTCGTTAGGGTGAGTGGAGTTGAAAGGTGAAATACCACCCTTGATGAATTAGGTTTCTAACCTGTTCCGTGAAGCCGGAATGGGAACAGTGGTAGGCAGGCGGTTTGACTGGGGCGGTCGCCTCCTAAAATGTAACGGAGGTGCGCGAAGGTCTCCTCACGTCGGTTGGAAATCGACGCAGTGAGTGTAAAGGCACAAGGAGGCTTAACTGCAAGAGTGACAGCTCAAGCAGATACGAAAGTAGGTCTTAGTGATCTGGCGGTCGCGAGTGGAAGCGCCGTCACTTAACGGATAAAAGGTACTCCGGGGATAACAGGCTGATTTTCCCCAAGAGTTCACATCGACGGGAAAGTTTGGCACCTCGATGTCGGCTCATCGCATCCTGGGGCTGAAGTAGGTCCCAAGGGTTTGGCTGTTCGCCAATTAAAGCGGTACGTGAGCTGGGTTCAGAACGTCGCGAGACAGTTCGGTCCCTATCTGCTATGGGCGTTGGATATGTGAGAGGAGCTGCTTTTAGTACGAGAGGACCGAAGTGGACGAACCTCTGGTGTACCAGTTATCCTGCCAAGGGTAAGTGCTGGGTAGCTATCGTTCGGAAGGGATAACCGCTGAAGGCATCTAAGCGGGAAGCCCGCCTCAAGATTACATATCCCTCGGGGTTTAACCCCGCTAAAGACTCCTTGCACACTACAAGGTTGATAGGTTGCAGGTCTAAGCACAGTAATGTGTTATAGCCGAGCAATACTAATAAGTCGTGAGGCTTGACCATATTATCTTCTCTTCTTTACTTTTTCCCCTTGCTCTTTCTTTCCTGTCGCTTACAACAATTAAGCGCTTCCCTTTATTTAATAAATTTCGTTTCTTTTTTGTTTCGTCTTTTATTGCCCGGTTGCCATAGTGGAGAGGTCATACCCGTTCCCATCCCGAACACGGAAGTCAAGCTCTCATTACGCCGATGATACTGCTCATCTAGAGTGGGAAAGTAGGTAGCTGCCGGGCTTTTTATTTATCCTGCATCGCCGGTTATATAAAAATCGTCCAAAGGTTCCTTAAAATGCAGCATCTGAACAAAGTGTCAACTTTGGAAGGTGGTGCATTCGTGCGCGGAACGCGCACATGTCAATCTCGACGTTTGCCGTAGGGCAAACTCGCGGTTAACGAGGCAGCCTTATTTGGTTGCCGAAGTTATACCTTCGTATCAGTTTGCCCTAAAGTTTATTTCAAAGCTATTGTATTAAAGTTTAATTTTAAACTCGTAGGGATGTTTAAAAAGTAACCTGCTTTTCGGACATCCTTACGGTAGCTGTCGTTGTTTTGCTTAACCCTAAAAAATTTTAGAATTAGCCTATAGTTTTTTTTATCTGTTTTGTATATAATTTTCCTTATGAATCCTCAAGTTTCTACATTTGATAAGTTAGTTGATTCTCTTTCCACGGAAGAAGCGCAGACAATGCTCGCGCGTATTGCTGAGAATATGAAGATGTCTGAAGATATACAGACGGATTCTAAAAAAGAGCCGTTGCTGAGTAATACTGAATTACAGAAAAGTATTCGGATAAATGATGAACCTTTTTTTATTCGTTTATGGCTGCGTCTCAAATCTTTTTTTAAATCATTACCCATTGAAACGGTATATGAAGAGGAATTGATTCGGCGTCTTGGAAAGGATTTGCATTATGAGTATAAGCAATACATCAATATAAAAGGAAATGTCTTTACAAAAGATTTTTATGAATTGTTGCGAGAATTACGAAAAACGCAATTGTTTTTTACGTCTCTTTTATCGGCTTATGATACTGACAAAGGAAATTTTTACTTATTGGTAAGTTCTTTCGTTGCTCCGGATGTGTATTTAAAATTAATGTATAACACGGATCCTTTTAGTTGTGTTCCAAGTTCTCAGGCAAACGCCAATCTCCGAGCTGAACTTTTGAAGAAAATTGATGAATCATTTTCTCTGATGACGACGGATTATAAGGCTGGAATGTACCAGGCGGCTAATGCAATTGAATGGATGCGATATTTTTGTGAATTGCCGATTGATAAAGCTGTTTTACGTTTTACCGTAAATCCGGCAGCTGACCCCTCCTGTTCCGTTTATCTGCTTTCTGCAGAGATTAGTATGCTTGCATCGGTACTCAGTACAACAAAACCAATCCCTGATGTTGTACTTCAAGCTTTGTTTTTGTTATCAAAACAAGATAAGTTGAATGATAAAACGGTTAATATGGATGAAGAATCGGTTGACTTTATCTCACAGGCTTCTCATGCTTTGGAAGCAATTAAAGAATTTTCTGTGAAAATTCCAATTTTGGACTTAGCCCGTTATACGTTAAAATCGATACATTGGGAACCGCAACGTCTTGAAGGCGGTGAAGATTGGTTTCAACTCTTTAAAGTAGCATGGAAAAAACGATTTAGTGAACGGTGGCAGTTGTGGGCTTCAGAGCAAAGACGCGCTCAATTAAGCCGTCAGATGCTGGATTTGTTGAAAACTGATCGGCTTGAACCTTTGATGTACCGTCCATGGGAAGATTCATGGCTTGTGCTTCGATTTAAGCGTGAATTTTCATTTAGCTTCCTTTCGTCTTTTTTTTCAAGATTATATCCATCTTTTGTGCAACCGGTGTTAAAAACGTTGTTGATGGAGGGAAATTTTTATCGTCGTGAGAATCTTGCAGAATATACGAATGCCTTTACTGCATTGGAAAAGCAGCAAAGTTGTATTAGCACTTTTGAAACACGATTATCTCCTGAGGGGGAAATCGGAGCAGCCTTTATCCAATTAAAAGAGAAAACTGTAGCAAGTTTAAAGAGTAAGAATAGTCTTGAAGCATTAATGAAAAATATCGAAACCGAAGCTAAGCAAATTATTACTTCTTCTCAGAATGCATTCAAAATATTGATTGCTTTACTGAACGGTTTTATTGATGGTAATAAAAATAGCGTATATGCACCGCTTTTAAATTGGCTGCTTATCCAAGGAAATGATAATGCAGAGTTTAGAAAGCGAGTAGAAGGTGTAAAGAAATTATTGCAAGAAGTAGCAAGTATTCTGTCGGAAGCGGATAAGATTGAAGCAGATTGATAGTACAGAATAGAAAACAGTTTGCTTGACAAAAAAACAGAGCGACTTATACTCTATAAGGAGGAAAATATATGGCAGAATTTCTAAGTGACCGCAACTTTGAACTCTTTAAGGACTTAATATACAATGAAAGCGGTATCACTTTTTCTGTAACAAACCGATCCATTTTGGAAAGCCGTTTGAAAGATCGTTTACGCGAGAACAAAATGGACGATCTTGATGCGTACTATAAAATTCTGACTTCAAATAAAGAAGAACTGAAAATTATGTTAGATTCGGTTACCACCAATCTAACCCGTTTTTTCAGAAATCAACCTCATTTCGATGCTTTAGTTCATTATGTTATTCCTGAAATGGTCAAGATAAAACAAGCCGCAGGGCAAAAGCAAATTCATATTTGGAGTGCGGGGTGCTCTACGGGTGAAGAACCGTATACGATTGCGATGGTTATGAAGCGACATTTGCCGCCGGGTTTTACAGCTGATATCCTTGCTTCAGATCTGTCTTTTAAGTCGTTGGTTGTTGGAAAACAAGGCTTTTATCCGGAAAACCGTGTAGTCGGGATTCCTGATGATTATCTGGCTCAGTATTTAACTAAACAAGGAAATGGCTATCAAATAAATCCTGAGATTATGAAAATGGTTAGGTTTGATTATCATAATTTAAAACATGATGCCAATAGGAATAACGTCGATATCCTTTTTTGTCGTAATGTAATTATCTATTTTGATGAACCGGCTCAACAGGCTGTTATTAATCGTTTCTGGGATGCGATGGCTCCTCACTCATTTCTTTTTATTGGACATTCAGAATCTTTATTCGGTATGGATACGAAGTTTGAGTTTCTTAAAACTGAATGGGCGTGTTTGTACCAAAAAAATGTTAAGTAGCGTTTTTTTATAGTTATGTACAGAAAAGAATATATGAATTTTTAATATATCTGCGAAAAATGCAGGAGGTTGTTTTAATATGGAAGATATAAAAGTTTTAATAGTAGATGACTCGGCCTTGATGCGAAGTTTGATTGGAAAAATAATCGATGGAACACCCGGATTGACTGTTGCTGATAAAGCGATGAATGGACGATTCGCCTTACAAAAGTTAGAGCGCGTTCAGCCTGATATTATTGTGCTTGATCTCGAAATGCCGGAAATGAATGGAATAGAATTTTTGCATGAGCGAAAAAGACTTAAGATTGATATTCCGGTAATCATTCTGTCCAGTATTGCAAAAGAGGGTGCTCGTATTACAATGGATTGTCTGGAACTCGGCGCTAGTGATTTTGTTACTAAGCCTTCCGGATCCGAATCGGCAAACTTAGCTACGGTCGCCAGTCAGCTTGTGGAATTTTTACAAGCCTACGGTAGACAGTATCAACTGAAGAAGCAAGCCTCTATTGGTATTAAAACACCTCCAGTCGCTCCTGCACCGCATTATATTCATACGTCCCATCCGCAGACAGCTCCTCAAGCTCATACGGTTGCAAGTGGTACCTCAGCCTTTGCAACACCTCCGGAAAAAGCTGAAAAACCGATGCAAGTTCGTCAGCCGGGAAAACTTGAAATTATTGCAATCGGGATTTCTACTGGTGGCCCGAATGCCTTGCGCGAAGTGTTTGCAGAATTAGATCCGAATCTTCCGCAGCCGATTGTCGTTGTACAGCACATGCCCCCGGGATTTACTTATGAATTTGCGAATAGTCTCAATAAGATATGCCCATTGGAAGTGAAAGAAGCTCAGGAAGGAGATCTTGTAAAGCCGGGACGTATTCTTATTGCACAGGGAGGGAAACACCTTTTAGTTGAGAAAAAACCGCTTGGAGTTATTGCCCATATTTCCGATGCGCCTCCTCAGAGTGGTCATCGTCCGAGTGCGGATGTATTATTTGCTTCTGTAGCAGAACAGTTCCAAAATCGTGCGCTGGGAATTATTATGACAGGTATGGGCAAAGACGGGGCAGCAAGTCTTACACGGTTGTATCAGGAAGGGTCTCGTACTATCGGGCAAGATGAAGCTTCTGCTATTGTATACGGTATGCCCCGTGTTGCGTATGAAATGGGCGGGGTAATGGAACAAGTTTCTTTAAGCAATATGGCTTCCGCTATCAATCGTTATGGAAGGGAGTTTGCCTAATAATGATACATAGATGAAGCGTTCTAAATAGTATTTTTAGGACGCTTAAGAATTTTAAGCAATGAGCGATGCTTTGCCGAGAGGCAAACTTGCTCGTTAATACGTCCGCCGCGACGAATGGTAGTTAGGGACGAAGCGATAGTTTAGCTGTTCAACGTGTACCTTCTTGTTTTTATGAAAAAATTCTGACGGATGATGTGTGCATTGGGGGCGGGTTTGTTTTTAGCCTGAATGATAAGTCGTTATTACTGTACTGCCGCTTTTAGGCGTTCGAGACTTTCCGTACTAAGCATATCTCCGGCCCTAATACCTGCTCGTTCAAAGTAACCTTGCGCCACTTCGAGGGCATAGCGCACTGAATAGGTGCTGGCGGTAATGTCCAAGCTGAACGGCTGCATATCATAGATTTCTCGGATACGACCTGTAGAATCGATAAAGGCAATGGAAAGCGGGTGCGGAGTATCCTTCATCCAAAATCGCAATTTTTCATCTCGTTTAAAAACAAAAATCATACCGGTACCGTCCGGTATCTCTTTTCGGTGCATAAAGCCGCGCTGCTGCTCTTGGGCGGTTACTGCAGTTTCCACGTCAATGGGAATCGCAGTTTTTGTGTTTTTCGATTCGATAAAGATGGTTATAGGGGGGGCTTTCGACCTTTCCGTATTGCTGCAAGATACGGCAGCCGCTGTAAAGATGAGAAAACATAAGACTGTTGTCGGGTATTTAAATCCGTTTCGTATGGAAGAAAAACGCATGGTAAGTTTTCCTGTGGTTAAAATCCGTCGATAAAGTTTTGTCGGTTTGTTTCGGCAGCGGCTTTCTCTGTAGTGCTTTGAGAAATCAATTCATTAAATACCGTCAGATCGATATATTTTACGATAAGCGGCCGCTCAATGACAACTCGGGTATGTTCATCTTCCCACACAGCTCGCTGCGGATTGATGGAGGCCGGTTCACCGTATTTTTCACAGAACTTGGAATAGACCGAATAGTAATCGACTGTATCGGTATTCAGTTTAAAGATCATCGTATAGAGATTATCCTTGTAAAACTGAAACCATGACCTACTGATAAAATAAGAACCTGCCGATTCGATAAGGCTTCTATTTTCTGTCGGCAGCAATGAAACATCCCGTTCGCCACGGTACCCGAACACGGCATCTTGTTTAAGTGCCTCTTTTACCGCATCGATGTCCATGCCAAGCCGGATACTGCGGTATTCGGCCGGTAACGCGGTTTTCTCTTGTTTTTCGCTTTTTCCCATAGGCTGCTTTACCTGATTTCTGGCGAGCGTTTGAGCTGTCTGGTCGGATTGTGTCGCTGTCGGCGATGTAGAAGATTCTGCTGCTAAAGGTAGTACAGCGGCCGCAAAAAACAGAAAAGCCGTATATAAAAGATATTTCATCTTATCCCCTCATGGTGTCCTTGCATATTAGCGGACAGGTTTTCCACGGTAGGTGGGTTCGTTAGCCCGAGCCTGCTGGCGGGCTTGTTCAATTTCTTGCATCTTTTTAAAGTATGCAGTTTGCTTCGACAGCTCAAGTGTGTCGGTGATGATGATGCTGTCGTCGGTACTGCGTACAATCGGCGTCATTAAAAACTCCGCAATCGCTTGTGCAACCTGTTCCTTAGGAATACTGCACATCTTTGCAAGCTCCGCAGGACCGAACAAGAAAGTGTGCTGCTTGCCTGCGCCGGGCTGTATCCGCATTTTTTCAAGTTGAATGCTCAGCATATCGTACATCTTTTCAAGCGGAACAGGGATAAGCGTGTTTGCAAGCTGCTTGTACATTGCCCAAATACGGTCGGCGAGGGTAGTGGTCAAGCGGGCTATCAGTTGGGGTTGAGTTGCAACCATTTGGTTAAAGTTTTGCCGGTTTACCGCTAAAAGCTGACACTCTTCGGCAGCAGTAATGGCTGTCGCTGAACGCGGCTTATTCTCAAGCAGCGCCATTTCTCCGAACATATCTCCTTCTCTGAGGACAGCAAGCAATACTTCACTATTATCTACAATTTTGGAAATTTTTACACGGCCTTTTTGGATGATATATAATTCGGTTCCCGATTGGCATTCGCAGAAGACCATTGATTCGCGGTTATATACCCGAACCATCTGCTTAGTGTCCGGTTCGAGCATCTCAATCGGTGCTTTTACACCGGTGGATTTTATCGCCATAAAGCGCTTGCGTGCCGTTTCGGCATATTGTCCATTCGGCTTTTCTTTCAGGTAATGGTAATAGGCATACAATGCAAGCTCAAACTTCGACATACGCAGGTAATATTCGCCGATGGTAAAAAGATGTGAAATATCGGTCTCAATGTTTTTCTTCAATGTAATTCGGGTAAGAGCCTCGTCCAAATACCGCATCTTTTTACTGAAAGCATAGATAATCTTCATTGCAATAGGGGTGTTTTTTTCGATCAGTTCGGGAAATTGCGCATAGTGTACGGCAATGAGTACTACATCGGAAACCGCAACAGCCGTTTCGATCTGACTGTGATGAGCCATACAGGCAATAACCCCTAAAAAGTCGCCCGGACCAAGGAGATTTCCCTCTTCTTCCGCTACAACTTCTTTTTGTTTTGCAATTTGTACTTGACCGCTTTGGATAATATAAAAACGATCGGTATCGGCTTTCCCTTCAATGAGGATATAAGACCCACGTTTAAAATTTACAAAAGATAGTTGAAGCACTTTATTACCCTCTTATTTTTCTGCTTGTCATTAGGCCTGTTCGATAACTTCGTTGTCGAACAGACCGACGAGTTCTAAATCGTACAAATAGCACGATTTAGAACATCGCATTTCAAGGTAACCTGTTCCGAAACGGAAGTTTCCGAACAGGTTTATTATAATATCAGGCTGTCGCAATATGCGTAAGCCCCTTTATTCGACAAAAATGATTTCCGGTTCAAGTTCAAAACCGGTTTTATCTTTCACCCGTTTTTGAATTACCGCAATCAATTCCGTAACCTCCCGTGCGGTTGCAGAACCGGTATTCACAATAAAATTTCCATGCCATGGTGCCACTTGAGCGTCTCCTATTCGCAGACCACGTAAGCCGGCTTCATCTATCAGCTGGCCGGATGGTTTTCCGAATGCATGATTATTTTTAAAGACGCTGCCCGCCGAAGGGAGTTTAAAATGCCCCTTCGCTGTCCTATCCGCAATATGGCTCTCCATTATTTTACGGATAAGGATTGCATCTCCTTGTTCAACTCCAAACGTTGCGGAAACAATTACCGACCGGTTACCATCAATCGCTGCATATCGTTTATTCGATGGTTGGAACGGCGATTGTTTATAGCTCCAATCTCCTTTACGGCAGTTATATTCCTGCACTGTGCAGCCTTTTTCAGAAAAATACAACGCCGATACGGAAACCAACACATCGGAAATCGATTTTTCGTAACAGCGGGCATTCATAAAAACTGCGCCTCCCACCGTTCCGGGAAGTCCCGCGAAATCTTCCAGTCCCGTAAGACCATGCTCCGCGCAGAATTCCGTTAAATCCTGCATCAGCGCTCCAGCTTCCGCTTGAACAAACAGTTTTCCCGTAGATTCTACCAGCAGGATTTTATTTAATCTGTTGGTATGGATAACGGCTCCCCGTATTCCTTTATCCGGAATTAACAGGTTGCTGCCTCCGCCCAACAGTATTGCCGGTATGTGTTCCTCTTGAATGAACGCCAGCGCCGCCTTCAATTCTTCTAACGATGAAGGCGCAATATATATATCGGCATTTCCACCGATTTTGAAACTCGTAAATGAGCTTATTTTTACATTTTTTTGTATTATATCACGAAATTTAACAGAGAAGCTGTTTTTTTTCTCTTTTTCTCCTAGATTAAACATACTAAAACACTATATACTATCAGCGGCATTTATAAAAGCGGCAATCGTTTATTATAGGGAGATTTTTATGAGTTTACGCATATATAACACATTAGGACATAAAGTGGAAGATTTTGTACCCGTCGATCCGAAAAAAGTAGGCTTCTACGGCTGCGGGCCAACCGTATATAACTATGCGCACATCGGTAACTTACGAGCCTATGTATTCCAAGATACGCTGTCGCGTCTGCTGCGTTTTTTAGGGTATCCGGTAACCCATGTGATGAACATAACCGATATCGGGCACCTTTCGGGCGATGCCGATGACGGCGAAGATAAGATGGTTAAGACGGCGAAGGAACGCGGGCAGAGCGTGTTGGAAATTGCCGATTTCTATACCCAAGCGTTCTTTAAGGATACCGAACGGCTGAACATCCGTCGTCCCGATGTCGTATGTAAGGCAACCGACCACGTGTCCGATATGATAGAGCTGATCAAACGGATCGAAGCGAATGGTCACACGTACTCGGCAGGGGGCAACCTCTATTACGATATTATGACCTTTCCCAAATATGGAGAGCTTGCTTCGATTAATCTCGAAGATCTCAAAGCAGGTGCGCGCATCGAAGTGGATGAAAATAAGCGGAATCCGCATGATTTCGTACTCTGGTTTACCAAGAGCAAGTTTGAAAATCAAGCCTTAGTATGGGATTCACCGTGGGGCAGGGGATATCCGGGCTGGCATATCGAGTGTTCCGCAATGAGTATGAAGTATCTAGGCGAGCAGTTTGATATCCATACGGGTGGCATCGACCACATTCGTATTCACCATACGAACGAGATAGCCCAGTCGGAGGGGGCAACCGGCAAAAAATGGGTAAAATATTGGCTCCATAATGAATTTTTGGTGATGAACAAGGGGAAGATGTCCAAGTCTACCGGCGATTTTATCACCTTAGATAAGGTGATTGAGGCAGGCTATGCGCCGCTCGATTACCGCTTCCTGTTGCTGGGAGGGCATTACCGCAGTCAGCTTACCTTTTCGTGGGAAGCGATGGAAACGGCAAAGAATGCGCGTAAAAACCTTGAACAGCGGATTGCCAATCTGCTGACTGAAGCAAAAACGCTTCCCGATTTTCCTGCCGACGGTCTGACAGCCGAACAATCGATTTCGTTGCTCCATACCGAAAAAGCACGCGGCTATTTTACTGATTTTGTGCATGCGCTTGAAGAAGATATTTCAACCCCTCGCGCACTTTCCGTGCTGCAGCTGGCTGTTAAAGATAAAGAGCTTGAAGCAAGTGAAGCCATTATGTTAATTCGTATTTTCGATACGGTACTTGCATTACATTTGATAGAAGAAGCAGAAGCGCTTCATACCGGCGCCGAATCAGTCGATAATGCAGAAGAAATCGAACGCTTGGTCGCTGAACGGACGGAAGCGAAAAAGAATAAGGACTTTAAACGGGCGGATGAAATCCGTAACGTGCTGAAAGACCGCGGAATTGCTTTGGAAGATACGGCAAACGGAACGCTGTGGCGCAAGATGTAACCTTTGGGGAGACTAAGTTGTTTGATGAATTAGCGCCGTTAGATGCGCTTTCCGATAAGGATTTTAAAACCATTTATGATGCGGCGGTTCCTGCACTGTACAAGGTTGCTTATAATATTGTACGAGAAGAGGATGCTGCCGAGGATCTGTGCCATGATGCATTGATTAAGATGACAGAAAAAGAAATGAAGTTTCCGTCGTTAAACGATGCAAAGTATTGGCTCATTAGAGTGGTAAAAAATGCAGCGCTTAACTATGCAAAGCGGAGAGTGTTGGAGCGGAAAGTATATACGCGTGCCTTTAAAGAAGATCAGCGCAAAATGGACTCCGGTGAAACTGCGCTCTTGAAAGATGAAACAATTCAAGATGTACAGCATGCATTGGAGCAGTTGCCTGAAAAGCTGCGGATTGTATTACAGCTTCGCGAATATACCGAGTTGAATTATAAGGAGATTGGACGTATCCTTGGTATTAGCGAAGGAAATGTGAAAGTCCGTATTTTCCGTGCACGGGAATATTTAGCAAAAGTTATAGGAGAAGATAATGTCTACATGCCCTAATAAAGATCTTTTGTCTGCTTATATCGACGGTGAAATTCCTTTTCCTTGGAAGGGAACAATAGAACAGCATTTACAGCAATGCGTTGCTTGTAAAAAAATATACGGTCAATATGAGCTGGTACACCATTATATGCAAAAACCTACGGCCGGAGCGGAGTTTGATGCGGGTGCTTCTTTTGCTAAATTGCTTGAAAAGCGAAATGCCGTATTACAGAATAAACTGCAAGCCCAAGAGCGACGATGGGGATTAAACTCAGGTGAGCGTTGGTTTTCTTCTTCTATTCGTATTCCTGTTCCTGCAGCAGCAGCTGCTGTTTTAATTTTTGTCTTGCTGCCGCTAGTACTGTTCTTTAGGGTAGAATATACTATTAATTCGGTTGCCGCTGCGCAATCTTCTTTCACCCCGATTATTCCTGTTTCACTTGAAAAACAAAAGCCTATTACCGAAATAGATTACGGTATTACGCAAACAAACGGCACTCAAAATTATGCCGTATCGACCAAATCGGTGAATACCAATGCTAAGTTCTTTACGGTCGGTGAATTTACTCGCTTATATTCAAAAGATGAAAATTTATTTCAGCCGGTTGAATCTACAGTCGATCTTAAAATTTCTTCTTCGTCGTTTCCGCTTTCATTGGAGCATCAACCGCTCTATATCATTGCCGATCCCAATATAAGAATCAGCAATCGATGAAACTTTTTTATCTCATAAGAAAGTATCCCTTTTTTCGCTTTCTTGTTTTTTCATTTGTTATCGGTGGTATAATAGCCGGTATTATTTTCTTTTCTCGATCTACCATTCGTTCCAATGTTATTATCGCTGTGTCTCCTCAAGTTACCGTACCGGGTGAACGAGTTACCGTAGCTGGTAAGAATTTTGGACAGCCTTCAATCCATTCGTGGCTGATGATCGGCAATAACAAAATTAAATCCGACCGGTGTATTGAATGGACGGATACGAAGATCGTTTTTGAAGCGCCCGATACGCTTTATGAAGATATGCTGTACGTGGTGACTAAGAATAAGCAAGGAAATGCTGTTATGCTGGTAAATCAGACAGTTTTTCCGGTTAGCTCAAAACGTACCGCAGACGAAAATCTTCCGTTTATCGATTCTTTGGAAGCCGATTCCGGCAATGTGGGAGATCTGATTTCCATTCACGGTAAAAACTTTGGTCACGCGCGGAATGATTCGGTTGTCCTATTTACAGGAACGCAGAATGCCGTTTATGCGCAAAATACTGCAAAAGAAGCGGTGTTGACTGGCGCTGAATGCAGCGAATCGGACTTCGATTACGAATTTTGGAGCGATCGTGAATTGCGGATACGGGTACCTGATGCCGCAGATACGGGAAATGTCGTGATTATTACCGAAGCGGGAATAAGTAATCCTGTGCCGTTCCGGTTAAAAAACAAATACGGTACTAAAACCTATACGGATACAAGGACATATCGTCTTGTTTCCGAAGTGGAAATTTCCGATTTTCTTGCAGAGATACCGAATACGTTCTTTTTGCAGATACCGTTGCCGCAAAAAACGGAAACACAGCGCACCGTTACCATTAATTCCGTTCAACCGGAGCCGTTTGTACCGTCATATCAGGGTGCGAGTATTTACCGTTTTCATAATGTTGAATCCGGCAGTAAAATACAGATCCGGCAAGAATACAGCGTATCCCGCAGTAGAGTTGAAACGAATGTCAACGTCGCTTCTCTCAGGAAAACGGGACAAAATAATCCGCTTTTATATGCCGCATATACCGAAGCCGATGAATTTCTCCCTGCCGATCATGCCGTCATTAAAAAGATGTGTCGGCAGATTGTTGGGTCTGAAACGAACCCCTATAATAAAGCACGGCGTATCTACACCTTTTTAACTTCTGAGATAAAAGCACGGGAAAGCAGTATCGCAGATGCAGGCCGATCTATTCTTACCGCTTTGGAAGAGAAAAACGGCAGTGCGTATGATCTTGCGCTGCTGTTTTGTACGCTTGCTCGCGCTGCCGGTGTACCGGCTGTACCGGCTGCCGGACTATTGGTTGACACGGAACAAAAAGCGGTACTGCATTGGTGGGCGGAGTTCTATATAAACGGTTTCGGCTGGGTTCCTGTTGATCCGGCACTTGCTTCCGGCATTCCCTTTGATACCGGCGTTGCCGATAAGGGAAGATGGTATTTCGGTAATTTGGATGCCTATCATATTGCGTTTTCGCGAGGGTATCAAACTCAAGCGCCTATGCTGCCGAACGGTAAAACGACGGAAAAGGTTCGAAGTTATGCCTTTCGGTCTATTTGGGAAGAAGCAACGCCGAATATCAGCGGCTACAGCGCACTCTGGCGTATTCCAAAGATCACAGGTGTTTACTAAAAAGAATTGCATTTTTTTAAATTAATTATTACATTATAAAATGAAAGTAGTCTGTAAATTGACAGTAACTGACATCGCTATTTAATTGTTTTACAATAATAAAGTAAAACTTCTAATACGGATGAGGAGCGTAAAATAACAGCCGTACAAATAGCTCAGGCTGTTATTTAACCTGAGTTTGCTTAAGCGCAAACTTGTATATTATATGCACGTTCTTATGTTGTTACGAACGTGCGTAAAAAGTCAATCGAAAGTTGATACTTTCTTCCTGACTTTTTATGGGAGGAGCTTTATGGTACGTGTTTTATCGGTGGGCGGCTCAATCGTAGTGCCTCAACAGCCTAATGAAGTTTTTTTACGGGATTTTTCCTCCCATATACGCAGATGGCTTAGTGTATCGGCAGATAGAAAGCTGATTTTAGTTGTCGGCGGCGGCGGTCCTGCTCGAATGTATCAACAAGCATATAAAAATATTACGGATAATACGCCGTCCAATGATGAGGCCGATTGGATCGGTATTATGGCGACGCGGCTTAATGCACAGCTTTTAAAAGCTATTTTTTCGGATATGTGTCCTAATCCCGTTGTGTACGACCCTACGGCAGTGGAGCTTTTTTCAGGGCAGATATTGATAGCTGCCGGTTGGAAGCCGGGCTTTTCTACCGATAACGATGCGGTTTTGCTGGCAGAGCGTTTTTCCGCAAAGCAGGTAATCAATCTTTCAAATATCGAAAAAGTATACACTGACGATCCTAAGAAAAATCCTGATGCAAAACCGATTGATACGATTTCATGGGAGCAATTTATTCGGTTGGTCGGTACGGAATGGGTTCCCGGCAAAAACGTGCCTTTCGATCCGGTTGCAAGTCTGCGTGCTCAAAAAGCGGGAATACAGGTAATCTGTGCCGGCGGTACCGATTTGAATAATCTTGATAATATTTTAAATGACTGCCCCTTTAAAGGCACGACGATAGGCTAGGCGTATGGATTATTATGAGGTTCTGGGAGTTTCTAAAACTGCTTCCGATGAAGAAATAAAGAAAGCATATCGTGCAAAGGCGCTGCAATATCATCCCGATAAAAATCAGGGAAATGCAGCTGCTGAAGAAATGTTCAAAAAGATAAACGAAGCGTATTCCGTATTGTCGGATTCCAAGAAACGCGCCGATTATGACCTCGGCGGTACCGCATCGCAGCAATACGGAGCCTATACACAACAGTATGCACGGCAGAATCCTTTTACCTATAACCCGTTTGCAGAAGACGATGATGATCCGATGTTCGGCCACTCGTATCACTGGACGTTCTACCATTCGCCGGAGCAGGAAAACGAGCCTGTTTCACATCGTAGAGGATTGGGAGCTTTACTCGCCGGTATCTTATATCTGTGGCTCGGATTGCTCAGTTTCCGTGTTATATATGCTTTTGGTTTTTTAAGTCTTTTTGTCGGTGTGCCGTTGCTTGTGAAAGGCGTTAAAAACCTGAAAATAGCATTCGTGTCGTTTTTTAAAAGCAGCCGTTAGCGTTCGCGGAAAATAATTCTTCCTCTGTTTAGGTCGTAGGGAGAGAGCGCAACCTTTACGCTATCGCCGGGGACAATGCGGATAAAATGTTTGCGCATTTTTCCCGATAAATGCGCCAAAATGACATGACCGTTTTTTAATTCAACACGAAACATCGTGTTGGGAAGGGATTCTTTGACAATTCCTTCAACTTCAATTGCTTCTTCTTTAGCCACAATTCCTCCAAAAAGAGTCTAAGGAAACACTGATTAATTCGAATGCGAATTAATCAGTGTTAACATTAAAATTTCTTGTTTCGTAATAAGCCTATATATTATAGGCAATTAAAGACTTATGAGAAACAAGGGGAGGTGCTGATTAAATGCGCTCCTCGCTTCAATCAGCACTTCCCTAAGCATCTAAAATCAAGAGAGCTGTCCAAAAATTTTAATTTTTGGACAGCTCTCTCTAAAAACTAAAGTTTTTAGAGATTTCCTGTTGCTTTTTTACTGAAATAACGCTTATAATTGTAGAATCTATTCATTAGTTTGTCAACTAATCGCATTGAATCACGTTAAATCTAACCGAAAAAGAAGCGGTGCATCACGTAAAAATCTAACCCAAAATAGAAGCCCAAAGGAAGGGCACAATGGGGTTAGACATGAAAACAAAAAAGAAATTGAGCGAAGAAACGGCAAAACGGTATTGTACGGCAGCAAAGAAACAAAAGACGAAAATCCTCGATGAGTTCATCGCAACAACCGGTTACAATCGAAAGTATGCCATTCACGTTCTGAAAAACAGTGCATACGTAAAACTCACGCACTTTAACAATGTCGCAAGACAGAGCGTACAGGTTATTACAAAGACACGTAAAAAGCGGAACTATGAAAAATACTACGGTCAAGACGTACAACAAGAAGTCATCCGGCTGTGGATTTTTTCGATGTATCTGTGTGCAAAACGGCTCGTGCCGTTCATTCGGGATAATATCGATTACTTTGCTCAAAAGTTCAGCTATGATGAAAAACTGAAAGCAAAACTCGCCCGCATATCAAGCGCGACAGTCGGCAGGATTCTTAAACCGGAAATCCCAAAACATTCCATCCGCGGTATTTCAACAACACGACCTGTAAAGAATCTTAATAAGCTCATCCCCATCCGTACCTTTTTCGATTGGGATGAACGGAAGCCGGGTTTTTTTGAGGTTGACACCGTTGCCAACTGCGGCATAAGTACCCAAGGACAGTATATTTGCACGCTTACCCTTACCGATGTTCATTCAGGCTGGACGGAAAATAGAGCCCTTTTAAACAAAGCTCATCGTTGGGTAAAAGAAGCAATAGAAGATGTGAAAGAGAAGCTCCCGTTTCAGATGAAAGGTATTGATAGCGACAACGGAAGTGAGTTCAAAAATACACAGCTGTTGCAATGGTGTAAAAGTAATGAGATTATCTTCACTCGGAGCCGATCGTATAAAAAGAATGATAATTGTTTTGTTGAACAGAAAAATGATAGTGTCGTAAGGCACATTGTCGGTTACTATCGCTTTGAGGGAGAAGCTGCGCGAGCGGTTATGGCTGACCTTTATCAGCAGTATAATAAGCTCGTCAATTTCTTTTTTCCTTCGATGAAAATTATTTCAAAAAAACGGATAGACGCAAAGGTCATAAAAAAATATGATACGGCAAAGACTCCGTATTTGCAGGCTGATGGAAAGCTCTGATGTAAGCGAGGCGGTAAAAGCTGAGCTGTGCCGCAGGAAGAACAACTTGGATTTACAACAGCTGCTTGAAACAACGCAAAGCTTGCAAAGTAAACTTATCTCTATGGCTCAACCTTGGACATAGAGTGCTACGGTTAGATTTTTACTTGAGTAACCGCAATCCTTTCGGTTAGATTTTTACGTGAGTAAATACGCTAATGGGAATAGGTATAAAAAAGAGAGGAGTTTTAAAAATAGATGGAAAAAGAGTTTTATCAAGAGATGAAGCAATCTTTGCATGAGCGCCGTGCCGAAATTATTAAAACATTTGTAGCAAACCATGAAAGTTTTAAACAGATTATTGAATCGGTTGATCCTAAGGATTTTGGCGACATTGCTTCGGAAGATACCGACCGGAAGATGCTGGAGAGCATGAATGAAAAAGACGCCAAACGGATGCAGTTAATTGAATCCGCTCTTGCTCGTATCGAGCAGGGAAAGTATGGCAAGTGCATAAAGTGCGCAAAAAAAATACCGGAAGACCGGCTGCGGGCTATCCCTTACGCATTGATGTGCATCGAATGTCAATCCGAAACCGAACGAAAAAAACGCTAGCACGAGAGGAGATACAGTAGGTCAACCGCACCGGAAATATTTCGAGCGGTTCTTTTCTTTCTGCACGGAATTTCGGAGGTACAATGAAAAAAATCTTTTTATTCATCGCGGACGGATTTGAAGAAGTTGAAGCGGTTACGCCGCTCGATTATTTACGCCGCTGCGGAGCCGATTTGACATTAGTCGGAGTCGGTGCTAAGGTCATTCGATCGTCGCGTGGACTGTCCGTTACCAGCGACATTACCTTGTCCGAGCTTATCGGAGAGGGGGGCGATGCGAAAAAAGCTGTAGAGCAGTTGGCGGCAGATACAGCACTGGCAATCCTGCCGGGAGGACTTCCAAACAGCCGGACACTCAGTGAAAATGCCGTGCTTCGCTCTTTTATAACCGAGACGACAAAACACGGCGGATTAGTTGCGGCGATTTGCGCGGCTCCGGCGTTGGCGCTTGGCGGATGGGGCTTGCTTGACGGGAAACAATTTACCTGCTATCCGGGTATGGGAGAAGATTTACCGACACAGCCCATAAAAGGAGCGCGTGTCATCCGAGACGGTCAATTTATTACTGCCTGTGGAGCCGGAGCCGCTGAAGAATTTGCTTTTGCCTTGGTGGATGCCTTGTACGGCGAAAAAAAACTTATTGAGCTGAAAAGCTCAATCATCGCCCGATAATGCGGTACGTAGTATTGTTAGTATAATGAAGATAAACGGCTATCAAGATTGGAAAGAGGCGATGCTGCAGCTTCCTGAACGGACGTTTTTTCTCTTAATGCGTCTGTATCTCGGAGAAATTAAAACGCCTTTTAATAAGCAACGTCTTGTAGAGAGCCTTGGCGGATTTTTGTCAAAGGCCGAGACACAGCGGACGATGCTAGAAAGCTTGGATCGCCTCGATCTGTTGATTTTAACAGCCGTTCATACGCTGCCGGTGACCAACCGAGGTGCATTGCTAATATTTTTATCTTCGGAAACCGCATTACAAACTCGGCTGACCAATCTGGAAGAGCGGCTTATTCTCTATCGGGACAGTTATACCGATGATTATGATAGAGTAATCAACAACTACAGCATTAATCCGTTTTTGTATAAAGCCGTTGAACCTTTATTAGATTCGCACTCGCTTTTTTTACCGCAGCAGGAAAAGGAACCTCAGAGTGAGGTAACGCTTTGCGATGATATCGTATTGGCAGGACTTTACACCTTTTTCCTCAAAGAAACCGATGTGCTGAAAATGAACGGCGCTTTTAAAGTAAGAGCCGAAAAGCAGCTTAAAGCGGTTTTTCAGGATACCGCAACGGATATCGGCGCTTTTAAAACGCTCTGTACCAGTTTGCAAAATCTCGGTTTGCTGATAGGGGAATCGGCAAGCCTTATTCCGCAGCAAGGACGATGGGAGGAGTTTTTTAAGCAAAAGCCGTTTGACCGAAAAATGTATATTGTCGCCGCAGTGTACGGTCATGCACGCCGTGATAGTATGCAAAAACGGGCACAGTTTTTTTCGGATTTTTTAACCTCGCTTGATCCTCGTGGGCTGTATGACGATATTGCGTTGAAGCGTTTTTTCGATTTTTTATACATGCGTTTATATGTCGAAACAAACGGAGAGGCCTCGATTTTCCCTGATATGATGAGTGAGGATGAACTGCGTATGATCGATACGCTCAAAGCGCTCAAGTTTTTACTGCCGGTTGGAGACTATTGGCAGTTGAATACAGCTTCCTTTAATCAAGAATCGTTAGAGCAGCCGTTGATTGCCGCTCCTTCATTTGAGATAACTATGCTGCCCTTTACCGCTCTTGGGCGGATATTTCCGGTACTGAGCTGCATGGAGCCGGTATCTATTTTGACAACCGGCAGGTTTACCATCACACGAACAGCTTGTTTACGCTGTTTTGAGCGGTGTAGCACCGATAAAGCGTTGATCTCCTTGCTTGATGAAGCCTCCGGAGGAACACTTCCTCAAAATATAAAGGTAAGTATTTCCGAATGGTATTTGCAGTGTACCGCTGTCGGTTTATACTACGGATTTGTCATAGCTGTTGCTGAGGATAAACGGAAGCTTTTTAAGCAAAATGCAGGGCTGCAAGATATCATCTATAAGGAATTAGCCGACGGTGTTTATCTGATAAAACAGATGGATTTGGATTCAGTGCGTACGATGATCAAGTCTGCCGGTTTGGATGTAACTTTTTACGCTACAGGCAATGCAGGACGGTATACTGCTGCCGGATTTGCCTCTATTGAACGCCAAGCTTCTGCGTTTGACGGCTTTGATGCAAAAGTAAAAAAACGGCATACAACTCAATGTAAACAGGAAAAAGGCTATTATGAACATATTCGGGAACTGCAAGCTGTTGTAGATACGATGCCGATCGATCAGTATAATAAACAAAGCCTGAAAGAAAAAATTGCAAAAAAGCTTATCATCACTAAAGAGCAGTTATATGGAGCGCCGGCAGATAACGATGTTCGAGAGGTTTCGGGGCTTGATTTTTTAGGCAAGATCCACCTTGCAGAAACTGCGATTGCCGACAATAGCCGTTTGGAGGTGTCAATCGATGGAGTTTCCGGACGGCGGATAATTATGGGTATTCCTATTGCAATTGAAAAAACGGAACACGATGCGGTATTGGTGATTCAGGAAGATGATATGCAAGACAAAGAAAAAATTTCGATTGCCGGTATCATAAAGATGAGAGCATTCCGCGGTTCGCTTTTTTCTTAATACTGAGGGTCGGTTCAAACTTTTGAAAAAAAAATCCGATATTGTAATCGGTATATTGGATTTTTTTGTGGAATGAGGAGAGTAAATAACAGCCGTACAAATAGCTCAGGCTGTTATTTACTCAAGTTTGCTTAAGCGCAAACTTGTATATTATATGCACGTTCTTATGTTGTTACGAACGTGCGTAAAAAGTCAATCGAAAGTTGATACTTTCTTCTTGACTTTTTATGGGAGGTTTTAAGACGATGGGGGCATCGTTTATATTAGCGCCGTCTTTATTGAGTGCAGACTTTTCACGGCTTGCTGAAGAATTACAATTTATTGAAGCAAACGGAGGGCAATGGGTGCATCTTGATGTGATGGACGGAGCCTTTGTACCGAATTTAACATTCGGCGCTCCCGTTGTACGCAGCTTGCGAAGTAAGAGCGCCCTTCCTTTTGATGTGCATTTAATGGTTGCTCGTCCTCAAGATTTCGTAAAAGATTTTGCAGCGGCTGGGGCTGATTATTTTACGTTTCATATTGAAGCGGCAGTGCATGCACATCGGCTTATTACGGAAATCCGTGCCGCGGGTATGAAACCCGGCATCAGTATCGTACCGTCAACCCCTGTACATCTTTTGGATGAGGTGTTACCCTTTGTCGATCTTGTGTTGGTGATGACGGTTAATCCGGGCTTTGGCGGACAAACGATGATTCCTCATTGCCTCGGAAAGATTGAGAAACTATGTGAATACCGTGAAAAATACGGTTATCATTATTTGATTTCGGTTGACGGCGGCGTTTGTGCGGAAACGCTTCCGGCTGTATGCAATGCAGGTGCCGATGTTGTTGTTTCGGGATCATCTTTTTTTTCCGGAGATATAAAGAAATGAAAAAAAAATTAGTATTTGCTTATCTTGTGTGCTTTGCTCTATGCAGCATCTTTGCCGACAACGATGATTTGCTGGTCGGGCTTGATGCATACAGCCGCGGCGATTGGACTGCTGCAGTGGAATCGTTTGAATGGGTTCTTACTACGGCAGAACCGAATGACCGTACAGAGGCGCTCTACTGGTTGGTGATGTCCGAAGCTTCTGCACAAAATTATGAACGTGCATTGGAGTATGCCGATGTGTTTTTGGAAAGATCTTCCGAAGATGAACGAGCAGCCGAGGTGAGTTATCAAAAAGGACGGCTTTTACATTTATCCGGTGACTATGAAGCATCATCGGATATCCTCTACCGGTTTATTGAAAAGTATCCTGATCATCCCAAAATTCCGTCCGCTTATTATTGGATAGGTGAAAATCTTTACGCAACAGGTGACCACACCGCAGCTCGCAAAATTTTTAACAAAGTCATTGTAAATTATCCGCAGTCGGGAAAGGTAAACGAGGCACGGTATAAGATTGTACTTATCGATCAGCAGTCGGTACGGGAGGAGCTGTTGCGTATGGCGAACGAAGCGCATGCCGCATCGGCGCAGGTCGAAGAAATACCCGAATCTATCGAACCGGAGCCGAAATCCGATGAAGCAGGGGCTACGATTGTATCAGACAGCACGGACGGTAGTATCGAAGATACCCCTGTTGCGGATGAAGCTGTTATAACGGTTGCTGAAGATACTACCGATACTACCGCGGATGCCGGCAAACCCGATACAACCGAGACAGCGGTTGCATCAACCGACAACACCGAAGCTGCAGCTGTTGAGGAAACTGCTCCGTTAGAGGAAGAAGAAAAGCAGACCGAATACTTTGCCGGTCGTCTGACGGCGTTGGAGGAAAAAATCAATGAAATTTCTGCAACGCTTTCCCTAATTGTCGAAGAACAAGAAAATCAACGTATGCGGGAACAGCAGCGACAGCAAGAACAAAGAGAGGTCGAGCGGCAACAGCTTGAAAAACGCCGTCAGGAACTGGCGGAATTGAAAGCTCGTACCAAAACCTTGGAAAAACTCTATGAACAGCGCATAAAAGGAGTAAAATAATGTGGATACCCAATAAAAAGATGATTCTATTATGCCTTTCGGCATGGTTGCTGAGCGGATTATTTGCAGCGGAAAATACAGTTGAAATGATCAGTGATCCGTTAAAGCTGGTTATTTACCCTAACACGGGTAATTTCTGTTTATATCACTCAAAGGCTGAAGATGCACGTGCGTATGAGCCGCTGTATGATGATCGCGCTCAATCTTCCGTGAATATTTATTCAGTGCTCTTTAATGGGGAAATATTCCATCTCAATAATAAAAGCGGAAAGAAAATTATCATTAGCCAGTCAAAAAACGAGATAACGGTTATGTTCCAGATCAGTATGGATTTTTTGGCGACGCAAACGTTTTCATTTGTACCTTCAAAACAGCGGTCAACGGGGAAACTCTTAAAGGTTGTAACTGAAATTCAAAATATTTCGGGAGACATTGCTGATATCGGTTTAAAGGCTCTATTTGATACTTCGCTTGGTGAAAAAAATCTTGTTCCGCTATATACGGACTTACGGAGCGAAATCGGAGCGGAACTGCTGCTGCAACCGGTATTGGAAAAAGATTCCGTTATCTTTTCTGCGGATAGAGGATATGCCTGTCTTTTCTTCTTACGGAATGAATATATGACGGTACCGACGTCTGTGTATATTGCAAATTGGGAGCGGCTGGTAACAAAGAAGTGGCTCCCTTCTTACGTAAGCGGCAGATCATTCCGTAAGTATGCATTCTCCGATCCGGGGCTTTTATACGTATGGTCTGAAAAAAAGATGCTCAATAAAGAAACGTTCAGTGTTACCAATTGTATCGGTTTTTATGATTACCGGAATGCGGCCGATACTGTAACGGCATATTCGGCGTATACCCAACAGACATCGGGGGAGATTGCTCAACCGGTGGCAGCTCCTGTGAGCAAACCAACCGTTACAACGATCTACCGTACGGCTCCGGCAAATTCGCCTGCTGCCGTTCAAGCTACCGAACGGGATACACCGGTAAAATCGGAAGAATCCAAAAAAGATTACCGGTATGTACAGGAGTTGTTGGATAGGATTGCAGAACTTGAAAAATCTTCCGACTCCTTATCTATGGAAGAAATTGCAAAATTACGTATAGAAGTAGATAACGCAATAGAGGCCATGCAGGAACAATAATGCCGTCATCGATTCTTGAACAAGCAAAAAAACAATTTGCAAAGGGGAATTATCAACAGGTTATCAATTTATTGGAACCCCATGTTACGCAATACGTCGTGTCGGGTGATGCGAAAGATGTCGTGTATAATGCTTCATTTAACAAATCGTTTCCTTTTTATCTGTATTTAGGACTTGCTTGTTTACATGCCGGAGATATCGGCGGCGCCGTTGATTATTTGACCTGTGCACGGCGTATTAAAATGACCGATCCCGATTTACTGTGTGCGCAGGCTGTACTCTTTTTACGGCGTGGTGATACTGCACGTGCGATCGACTATTATCTGGAAGCGATTGAGTATAATCCTAATCATGTATTGGCACGCAGCGGATTGGAGTTTATCCGGACACATAACACACCGGAAGCAATAGGGGACGCCGTTCAATCGGGCGAAATAAAAAAGTTTTATCCCCGTCCGGGAGTGCAGTCCTATATTAAAAAAAGAATCACTTTGTTTACCTGTCTTGTAGGCGCTGTGTGTGTCGTGGTGATTGCACTAACGGTATTGGCGAAAGTCCCTCTATCGATACGGACACGGAATAATAATAGGGCAGACCTTTCGGCATTCACATTGTTGTCGGACGAAAAAGCGCGACCGATTGATACAAGCGGAACCTATCGGTATACGCTTTCAGAAAAAGAGGTACTTGCGGCATATCGGAATGCGCAGAAATATTTTCAAGCTTCACGGGATAACCTTGCGCAAATTGAAGTGAATCGGATTTTGTCTTCAAATGCCGCTCATTCGATTAAACAAAAGGCGCGATTGTTGATGGACTATTTTGCAACACCGGGCTTCGATACCGTTCGGGATATCCCCGCCTACAGCGATGTGCGAGCCGATATTCCACTCTATCTTGATTGCTGGACAATTTGGTCGGGGCGTGCAACAAATATACAATCCGATGGGGACAATACAAGCTTTGATCTTTTGGTGGGGTATAGCGAGCGCATTCAGTTGGAAGGTGTTGTTCCTGTCTTTTGTAATTTTTCGGTCAGGATAGATTCGGAGCGCCCGATAGAAGTATTAGGAAAAATTCAGCAACGGGGCGGTATCCTTTTTTTAAAAGCTTCCGGTATTCATCAAAGTCAAGTGCCGGAAAACAAACGCTGATTGGAGAAGATATGTATACGGCGGAAAAAGTACGGATAGGCGGAAAGGGCGGCGTTCGGAGTATTGTGCTCGGCGGTGATAGCCCCATCGCTATCCAGACTATGTGGAAACAGCCGTTGCGTGAGGATACATTACAGGAGACGGTACGGCAGATAGCCGCACTGGAGCAGCTCGGTTGTGATATTCTCCGGTTTGCCGTACCGGATTCCGAAAGCGCCGAGGTGTTTGTGAAGCTTACCGGAATGACGCCGATGCCGCTTGTTGCCGATATTCACTTTGACTATCGGCTTGCATTGCGCTGTATGGATGGTTGCGCTGCAAAGATACGCATCAATCCGGGAAATATCGGAACGGAAGAGCGGGTAAATGCGGTTATTAAAAAAGCTCAGGATACCGGGACAGCGCTCCGCATCGGTGTCAACAGCGGCTCTCTCCCTGCCGATATACGGAACCGTATGGAGCAGGAAATCCGTGAGGGGCGCAACGCGGAGGAGGCGAGAGCAGCCGCATTGGTTTCCGGGGCACAGCGGGAAGCGGCGCTTTTCGATAGATATGGCTTTACGCAGTATCTTGTGTCGATGAAAGCGTCTTCGGTAAAAGAAACGGTCATTGCCAATGAACTGTTTGCTGCCAAGTCCGCCGCGCCGCTTCATTTAGGCGTTACGGAGGCAGGTCCTTTGGTTTCCGGCATTGTCAAAAGCGCCCTCGCATTTTCGAAGCTGCTTGAGCGGAATATCGGCGCTACCGTGCGGGTGAGCCTTTCCGATACTATGGAAAACGAGGTTATTGCAGCACGGGAAATTTTGACGGAATGTGGCAAACGGAAAGGCGGTATTAGGCTCGTGTCGTGTCCCCGTTGCGGTCGTAACGGTTTTGATGTTCACGGCTTTGTCGCACGGTGGCAGCATCGGCTTTTTGCCGAAAAGAAAGATTTGACCGTTGCCGTGATGGGATGTGTTGTCAACGGCCCGGGTGAGGGAAAGTTTGCCGATATCGGTATTACCGGTGCTGAAAATGTTATTCTGTTGTTTAAGCGGGGCGTTATCGTTCAGCGTATTGATATACAAGGCTTGACTGAAACGGAAAAAAATACGGTTGTCGATGCGGCCTTTGAAAAGGAGCTGAGGAGTTTATGAAAAAGTTAGCAATAGCATGTTTTACAATTCTTATCAGTGTATTTTTGTATGCACAAAAAGTATCGCCCGAATCATTGGAATACCCTTGGCATCTGCTTGAGCAAGGAAAGGTTGCGTATGAAGGGCGGGAGTTCGGCAAAGCGCTCCTTTTATTCAGACAAGCGCGAGAAATGCACAAAACACAGGTAACGGCTCAATATGATTATCTTTTTGCCGCGCTTAAACCGCATCAGGTACGAGCTGCCGGTGATCTTATCTCGGATGTATACCGCGTGTTGGAAAAGCGGCAAGATTATGAAGCATGTGCAATCCTTGATAGAATTTTTCTTACGCATCCTCCTGCTTATTTTGATAGGTCGATTTCTGCAGTACTTGCGTGGTTAAAAAAGAGCGATGTTTATCCCGAATGCGATTATCTAATCGGGAAGGTTTATGAGCTGGAAGGAGAACTTACACAATCCCGCAGGTTTTATCAATCTGCATGGGAAGCGAGAGAATTTTTATACATTCCTGATATGCGGTTTGAAATTATTTATTCGCTTGCACAAATTTCCGGCTTATTAAAGCAGTATGACGATCAGGAAAAATACCTTCTCCTCATTTTAACGGAAGATCCGGTATATGGAACTACCAATGTTGAAAGTGCAACATTGAGGGCGATGATCCATACGATTAAAAACGAACAGACGGTTGAAAAGTTTTTTTCATTATATCGGCATCATAATGATATAGCGCTTCGTGCCTATATTGAATTGACCGATATTTATCTTCGTGCCGAAAAATACGACCGTGCATTTAGAACTGCGCTGCTCGGCGCCGATATCGCCGTTACGTATTTAAGCAATACTTTGAAAAAAGCTGATTTTATGTATACATACAGTAATTTTTCCGATCTATTGCAGAGAATCGGCACAAATAATGAAATTCTGCAATGGACGGAAACCAAGCAAATTTGGAATGTCTTTTTGCAGTTTGCGGATTTGTTGTACCGACAGGGATTTGTCGTACAAGCAAATGATCTCTATCACAAATTGGCGGAGAGCTGCCCTTCTTTTACGTATGCAAAGGAAGCAACTTACAGGCTTTCCCAAACCTTTTAAACGAAAAGAACTGCCGTATCGGCACTGAAAAAACGGGGAGGTGAAAGATGAATATACACGACTACGGATTTTATCGAGTTGCTGCGGTAGTTCCTCCTTGTGTAGTTGGGGATTGTGCCGGCAATGCTGAACGGATTATTGGAGCATTGCGGAAAAGCGCCGAAATGGGAGCCGATATTGCCGTATTCCCTGCATTAGCTTTAACATCCGCCAGCTGCGGTACTCTTTTTGGGCAGCGGTCATTATTGAATGCTGCAGAAGATCGACTTGAGTATATCGTCCGGCAAACTTCCATGGAGCCTATTATCGGTGTGGTTGGTTTCCCGTTCTTTTTTTCAGGTAGCATCTACAGTGCTGTTGCCGTCTTCAGCAGGGGAACTATTTACGGTATTGTACCGCTGGCTGAAACCGCACATTCCCGCGTTTTTTCCGTATATGACGGAAAAGAATCCTCGGTAATTCTTACCGGCTTGCAAAATACCGCTGTTCCGTTCGGTTCCGATTTGCTGTTTGAAGTGGAAAAAAGCAGGTTTTCGTTTGTAATCGGCAGCTCGAAAAATGTACAAAATCAAAGTCAGACTGGAAATAAAAACGATTCTCTGACAGTGGGCATCCCCCTCACGGTAACCGGATCGGCGCTATGCATTGAGCCGCTTGCACAGGCTTCGTTTGCGGGGTCATTTACGGAACTCTGCCGCAGCGCTGCTGCTCGGTCAAAACAGGAAAGAAATACGGTTTTGTTTGTCAACGCCGGTTGGGGAGAGTCTACGACCGACACTGCCTGTGCAGGCGAGCGGGGCATTTATGAAAACGGCGAGCTGTTGGCAGCAGCAAATGGCTTTGAATTATCTGCTTTTAATAAAACAGGCGATTTCAATTTTTCCGGCTATGAAGATGAAGCCGCTATTACCCTTGCAGATATGGATTGCGAGGCACCTTCCAGCTTCGGGCGTAGTCCATCGGCTTGCCGCCGTATTGTCATTCCTACCATTCCTTCCCGAGGGGTGCTGCTTGTCCGGCCGCGCAATCCCAATCCCTTCATCCCGCTTGCAGTGCAAAATAACGAGCCGGCATGGGAGAGTTTTTTCTCGCAGGTAACGGAACTTCAGGCGCGTGGGCTTGCTAAGCGCATGTACCATACGGGATGTACAAAAACCATACTCGGAATTTCGGGTGGCTTGGATTCCACATTGGCGCTTTTTATTGCGGTTCTCGCTTCGCGAATGCTCCGTCAGAAAGCCGATTCGGTTACGGCAATTACGATGCCCGGCTTCGGAACAACGGATAGAACAAAGTCCAATGCACTTAAACTTGCGGAATTGCTTGGCTGTACCGTTCTTACCATTCCTATAGAAAAGGCAATGCTGCAGCATTTTGCAGATATTGGTCATCCTGCGGATCTCTGTAATACCGTCTACGAAAACGCGCAGGCGCGTGAACGTACTCAAATTTTGATGGATAAAGCAAATCAGCTTGGCGCGTTGCTTGTCGGTACGGGAGATCTTTCCGAATCGGCGCTCGGTTGGGAAACGTATAACGGTGATCACATGTCGATGTATAACGTCAATGCCGGTATTCCCAAAACAATGCTGCGTCATTGCATTCGCTATGTTGCAGCGTATCCCTCTGCCTTTTTACCGGATATGAATATGCATACTGAATTCCGCGCTGTCGTACAGGATATCCTCGATACACCGATTAGCCCTGAATTGCTGCCTGCACAAAAACAGATCATTACGCAAAAAACCGAGGACATACTCGGTCCTTATGAACTGCATGACTTCTTTTTATATTATATTTTACACACGGATTTTAGCCCTGCAAAAATTCTTCTGCTTGCTGAACATTGTTTTTCTACGGAACAGCGGTATAACCGTCAACAGATACTCGGCTGTATGCGTATTTTCTACCGGCGGCTTTTCTCGCAGCAGTTTAAACGTTCCTGTGCTCCCGACGGTGTGCAGGTAGGGTTCGGCAGTTTTTCTCCGCGAGGGATGTGGCAAATGCCAAGTGACATGAATGCTGCCGTCTGGCTTGCCGAACTTGAAAAATTGTCGGAGGTATGATACATTGTTTCAATGTTTCAAGCAATTGCTGCGTGGATAGGACAGTATATTTCTTATTTTCCGTTGGTTATTTTTATCAGCTTGTTCCTCGGAGGATTTAACCTTCCGATTTCGGAAGATATCATTGTTATTACTGCGGCTTTACTCTGTAAACAAGAGAAGGCATCCATTCCAGCCTTTTATGCTTCTCTTTATTTTGGAGCGATAATCAGCGATTACCTTGTTTATTTTTGGGGATGGCTTTTGGGACGAGGCAGGATTTCCAGCAAATTCTTTTCGAAATTGATAAGCGAAAACAGTGTCACCCGTATTTCCCGTGCCCTTCAACGGCACGGTTTTTTAACTTTTTTATTCGGACGTTTTATCCCTTTCGGTGTACGCAATGTTATTGCAATGACATCCGGCTTTGTCAATTTTCCGTTTTATAAGTTCGCTCTTTTTGATGCTATTGCAGCGGTTTGTAATATTTCGGCTTTATTCTGGCTTGTCTACTTCCTTGGGCAAAGAGGCAGTCATTTTATGAAGATTATTGGGATCATCCTTTTACTGCTTTTTATCGGCTTTAGTATTTATGTTATGCGATCGGAAAAACTCTTTTAAGCTTCACAAAAGGAACACCGCGTTGAATGATGTACCTATAGGAATTGAATATTTATCGGTAGAGAGGAGGCAGTATGAATAAATTCGCAATTATTGGTTTAGGTGCGTTCGGTGTCCGTATGTTGGAAGAACTGCTCCATTTTACCGATGAAGTTATTATTATTGATAGGGATCCTAATCTTATTAAAAAGTATGAAGGCAAGGCTGTTAAAGGCTATATCGTAAATATTACCGATGAAGAGAGTCTCCGTAAAAATATCCCCCAAAGAATCGGTACTGCTATTGTTGATTTAGGCGGAAGGATTGAGCTTTCGCTGATGGTAACCAAATATTTAAAGCAGCTCGGTATTAAAGAAATTGTCGTAAAGGCCGAAACCGACCAACATGAGAATCTGCTGTCTATGGTTGGGGCAACCAAGGTGATTTTTCCCGATCGTGAAGCGGCAAAGCGGGTTATGCCGATGCTCGCCTCAACTTTGCTGTTGAATTTTATGCCAATTTCAGCGGATCTCGCATTGGCGGAAGTAAGCATTAATGAAAAATATATCGGCATGACGCTCCTTGAAGCAAATTTACGAAAAGAACTCGGTCTTAATGTTGTTGCGGTACGAAAGCAAGATTGTGAAAGTTTTGAATTTATTGAACCGGACTATCGTTTTGCCGCAGATGATATTCTCCTCTTAGCAGGTTCGGAAGAGCATATTTTTGTCTTTTCTCATCATAAAGAAGATTTACATAAAAAAGAACATGCAAGCCTTTTCCGTATGCTTTTTCCACGCTTTCATTTTTAGATTTTTCTTAATCTAGATTTCGAGCCTGTTAATTTTCCGCTCTGCATACGGCCAAAAGAAATGTGCGGTAATGCCGCTTGCAAGTAGCGGGATACCGGCAAAACACAACAGATAATATTCTTGTGGTATAGACATCAGCGATGCCACTGTTACGATGATACCTAAAAGCAGTAGGTCTGAAAACAGTATGATGATATTGTTCAGATTATGTTTGACTGCCGCTGCGGGCGTATCCCAGTGGAGCTTGGGATGGGCGGTATCCAGCATCAGTGCAAGCAGGTTGCAGAAAAGAGCGAGCGAGAGCGCGATTATAAACGCAGCGATAGCGGTCAATGGCGTTAGCGAAAAAAGAAGCGCAATGCCGCCTACACCGATAAGGGAGCCGATACCGGCAAAGAGCATTGCATGTGCGAGCTTAGCCTGCATATATTGCTTTATCGAAAGGGGAAGGCTTTTTATCAGGTTGAGGTTTTTTGCATCACGGGAAACGGCTGTTGCCGCGATGCCGGTTGTCGAGCCGAGAAAAGTGCCGCATACTCCTGCAATTACAAGTCCCGCACTGCTTTGCATAAAGTCTTCCGTTCCTGCCGGTAGGTGAAGTGAGCCGGTGAGGTACATAATGCCGTAGATGAGCGGCAGCAGTATCATAGCGAATGGACCGTTTAAAAGATACGCCGGCTCGCGGTTCATTATATGGATTTCTCGTAGCAGCAATGTACTAAAGGCTGAACGTCGCTTAAACCCGCTGTGGATTAAGGTTTTCGTTTCTGATGCCGTAAGCCGCTTGAAGGTCTGTTCGTCAAATCCATCCTGTGTTTTTTCATACACCGCTGAAAGCAGACCGATTATTGCTGCGGCTACGGCAATGCAGATTGTGATAAACAATAGAAAAGAACCTATCGCTGTAGAAAAAGAATTCGCTGAAAGAGCCGCCGCAAAAAAACGCATCGGTAAGAGACAGCGCGTAACGGCGGCAATTCCCGGCCGGTAACCTGTAAGAGTTCCGGCTAAGTCAGAACTTTCGTGCAGCATATTGACCGATTGTACAAAATAATTGATTCCAAGCGCCATCACGATGCCGAGTATTCCGGTAATTAGCATTACAAATCGGCGCTGTTTAAAAATCTTCGTTATCCTCATAACACTGATATTGATTAGATAGCACAGTCCGATAATCGGCAGCGGAAAGAAAACGGCGCCGGTTAATGCTATTATATAGAATGAAGCAGGTGAGTGCTCATAATGTCCGTATACAGAGGCGGTAACTCCGAAAAAACTCACCGAAATAATCAGAGCCGGTAAACAATGCGCAAAAAATTTTGCGCCGAAAAAAATACGGGGCGGAATAGGCATTGCGCGTAGCGTTTGTTCGATACTTCCGATATAGTATGTAGAAAGCGTCAGTAAAAAATTAGAAATAAAAAGAAAGGCAAACAGCGCCGTGATTTCGATTTCAAAGAGGAGGTGTTGCATCCCTAAGGGCTGTAAGCTCTTGTAGAGATTTATCGTGATCATCCTGAATAATGCGATAAAGCAGCCGACGATGTATATCAAAAAAAGAATAAAAAGTCCGGTTTTAACGATAGACATAGTTTCTTCCACATTTTCGGAAGCGCTGCCGGAAGTTTCTTTGCTTGAGTTATTTTCGGCGGCTGCTTCCGGAATATTTTTTACCGCTTGCTCTTGTTTGTTTCGGCTTCCGCGGTGAGTACGGTTGTTTTTTCCCCGGATAAAATCTTGCCACCGACTGATACCGAATACCATCATCGCATAGATTCGGAATAGAGACTTAAAAACAGCAAGATACCGTGTGTCGGTTTTGTTTTTTTGATGCATATACGTATACCTTTTCGGCTATTATAATACGGTTATCATTTTTCTGCAATTTAGCGTCCCGATGGGATCAGGGATTTACCGATGCGTTGGCTTTGTATGGATTAGAGTAAAATAAGAGCATAAATAGTATACGTGTGGCAGTACCGCTGTTTACGGCGGCCGGTCAGGTCTTATCTGATGACAGGGGTTTGGCATCTAAATCTAAGGAAACTGTCCAAAAACTGATTCGCGATCCGCGTAAGCGGATACGATAAATTATTTCTTTACAGAAAAAGCCGGTAGGCTTTCAAGTTTTTGGACAGCCCCTATATTTTCAAAAGGATGTTATTTTGTAATTTTGGTGATCTTCACTGTCCATTCGCCGCCGTATTCGATTTTATGCACGGCTGCGAAATTATCCATATTTAATGCCATCGATAAGCAATCGAGGCTATTGTAATACAGCAGCGGCTTTCCATCGGGAACATCACCGAAACTGTTCACATACGGCATAGAGCCGGTGTATACTTGTTTTCCGTTATTGAATACCGTTACCTGTACGACATCATTGACGGCTAATTTTAATGCATCCGCTGTTTCACGGCTGATATTTGTCCACACATTTCCATACTGCACATCGAGGGCAGGGATAGTGCCTAACAGTGAACCGTTATCAAAACGAGGCTTTTCGTAAGAAATACGGACAATCTCTTTTTTTGTGGCTCCTACCTGTTCAAAACTGATAATTCCTCCTGCGAGCCGTGCGCCGGTAAAGGCATATACATCGCGACCGTGGAAGGTGTAGCTCTTTTCTGAGTTTTTTCGGCGGTTTACCGCTTCATCGATTAAACGAACTTCAGCAATTCCCAACCGATCTGCAACCAGTGTAAGTGTTCCATTGTCAGGGGTAACAATATAGTGACCTGTCTTAGTCTTTAAGACAACCGAATCGCGGTCGGTACCGACACCGGGATCAACTACCGATACAAAAACCGTACCTGCCGGCCAGTATTCTACTGTCTGAAAGAGCCGATACGCTGCATCCCAGATACTGTAAGCCGGTATTTCGTGGGTAAGATCATACAGCGGAATCGCAGATGATTGCGTAAAAGCGACACCCTTCATTGCGGAAACTGCGCCGTCCTTTAATCCGAAGTCCGTCTGAAATACCAACGGCCGAGAATTTCGGGGCATTCCCGCGCAGCCGGAAATACCGATTGCGATTATCAGCATACCCGCTGCAGCCAAACCGAATAACCTTTTATTGCACATAATTCCTCCTATAAAACCAACTTTGCTTTTGCAAACTTGGTCTCATTAACTGGTGGATAAGGATGTCCATCAGTTAATGAGGGCTTTTAAAACTCATCAAAAGAAACATCTTCCTGTTTTACAGGTGTATCGCTTCCTTCGGGGGCGTTTTCTATGTTTTTAACGGCCGATGTATTTGAATCAAATTCATCGTATTTGTCATAGGCGGCTTTTAATTCTTCTACAAGTTGTAAAAGCGCTTTTTCGTCCAATGCTTTTAAGACATCCTGACATTGTGCGGGTGAAATTGCAATTCGCACCGCAGGGCAGTTAGCACCGTCGCTCGCTTGCGTTGTCGCATTGGCAAGAATGAAATACGGTCGTTGCGGAGTAATAAACTGATAATCGAACCGCAAAGTAGGGTGCGTTTCATGTGCTCCGCCGAACAATCCCCATGTCATTAAAACATCAGTCTTTCCAAATGCTCCTTTTTTCTTCGCGCCTTCTGGAGTCAGTGTTTTATTGGCAAAGGCCGTGAGGTATTGTTCAATAGCATCCCGTAGAAGTGCGCGCTCTTTCTTTTTTAAGGAAATCCAAATGTTATCGCCCATCATCTTATGATGAAACTTAACAGTGTTGGTTGACGGTTCAAAAACAAAGCTGATATCGCGCGGCAGTAAATCGTTGGAATAACGTTTTACTATGTTAAGATGCAGTACACCTAACGACTGCACCGGATAATTGCCGAGGAAGTCGGGATCTTGCTTTTTTGACGTAGAGGCACAGGCACCGCTCAAAAGGACAATACCGAGCGTTGCAATCAATAAACACAGGGGTATAAGACGTTTCATAATAACTCCTATAAAAACTTGAGCTAAAAACTACGCCGACGATTATGTTTGACAGTACTTTTTAGCATATCTTTTTATCCCGCATTGTACGGAAAACATCCTCTTAATGCAAGGTCTTTGCATCGATGTCACAGGGCAACCGCATTATAAAATATTTTCAGAGGTTGCCTTCCTTCTGTGCGAAATTTCATAGGTATAAGGTGAGCGTCTACAATGGCGCCGCTCACCTTAACCGTCAAGTTTTCTTTCGAAAACTTGCGTATTGATGTGTGCGCTTTTCGCGCACGAATGCAACAGTTTCCAAAATTCATATTTTGTTCAACTGTTGCATTTTAAGGAAATAAAATTTCGCACATTTGTCCAGCAGACGGGTAAACGCATCAGGTGAGTAGGTAAAAACCGTGGAAAAATTGAGACTGTGAGACCATTTGAACCATCTTCAACTGTTGTACATCCGTGTACAACAGTTGAAGGCGAGTTTTGTGCGTGCACAAAACATCGCTGCTGTATGGAACTACTGCCATCCTTGGCAGTTCTGGTCGAATAGTCTCAATTTTTCCACGGGGGTGTTAAAAAACGACCTGATGCGTTTACCCTGATCGATGTCAACCGCAGCGGAGATATTGTAAAAAGAGTGAATATCATTATGTGCAGCAAGCTCGGAGTTTTTCCATAAAACGTTTTTTATTGACGATTGCCCGCACATGGGTACCGCTGCCGATAATTCCCCTATCGTTTGATACTTCCGCTTTAAAAGTTAAGAATTTTCCATTCTCACTGATGTCTATCAGTTCGGTATGGACATACACTTTCATCCCTTCAAGGGTTGCCGCGGTATGTTGAATGTCAACTTTTACGCCGACCATCGTATATCCTTCTTCTAAGAACGGAAGTACACTGAGTGCTGCAGTCCGTTCAATTTTTAAAACCATGTTCGGCGTCGAAAACACCTCAAGGGTATCGTCACCGTCTTGACTTGCCAACATTTCTTTTGTAACGGTAAAGCAAGTATCTCCTTTAATTCCGACTTTCATATCAACCTCCTACACCTACTACTTTATTGCACCGGCGGTCATTCCCTTGATAAAATACTTACTCATAAATAAATAGAGAATCAGCATCGGGAGGATGGCTACGGTTAATCCGGTAAAGAGGAGCGTCCAGTTGGTACTGTGCTGCCCGAAAAAGGTACTGAGACCGACCGGCAGGGTTTTCAGACTTCTATTATGTAAAAAGACGAGTGGAAAAAAGAAGTCGTTCCAAATAGGAACTGCATTGTAGATGGTTACCAACGCAATTCCGGGCGCAATCACCGGCATCATAATTTTGCTGTAAATACTAAAATCATTGCATCCGTCGATCCGTGCGGCATATTCGAGGTCTGCCGGAATAGCCTTAAAAAAACCTGACAGGATAAATATTGTTGAAGGAATACCCATTGCAGTAAAAATTAAGATAACCGACAAGAAGTTATCCATAAGCCCAAGTTTTCTGATAATCATAAAAAGCGGGATAATAGCGGCTTTCAGCGGCAACATAATACCGCTTAAAAAGATCATATACAGCAAGGTATTCCCTTTGAACACATAGCGGCTGATAGCATAAGATGCCATCGATCCGAATAGCAGTACTAATGCCATAGAGGATACCGTTACGATGATACTGTTGAGAAAGAAGGTGCTGAACCCCATATCAATCCAAACCCGTTTGTACGAAGAAAAATCGGGATTGGCTGGTAAGGCGAATGGGTGTTGGAGAATTTCCCGTGTGGGTTTTAGCGAGGATATGACCATATTAAAAAGCGGATACGCAATCAAAATAACATAGCCAATCATCAGTATTAAAATAGCGCCGATTGCAAGGCTCTTTACCGGAGAGGCAGTTTTAATGCGCAAATTTATGTTCATACCTGTGTCTCCTTTGCTTTTCCGATTGCGACGGATACGAGTGAAATACAAAAAGTCATAATATAGATGATAACGGCGATGGTACTGCCGATGCCGATTTCGGGGTTACCCGTATCTACCGAACCGAAGGCTGTGCGGTAAAAAAGCGTGCCGATGGTGTCGGTGCTGTAGTTCGGCCCGCCGCCGAGGTCGGTCATGGTGTATATCTGTTCAAAAACATTTAAACTACCGATGACGGTTAGTACCGTGATAACCGTTATGGATGGAATGATGAGCGGGAATATGATTTTCCAAAATAAGCCCGTCTCGCTTACGCCGTCTATGTATGCGGCTTCAATACAGCTTTGATCGATTGAGTCGATGGCTGCAAGGAATACGAGCGAAGGGAAGCCTACCCAGCGCCAAATATTGGTCGCGATGATGGCGAATGTTGCGGTGCTTTCGTCACCGAGCCATGCCCGTCGGAGGGACGAGAGGTCGAGGAGATTCAAAAAACTATTGACCAACCCATCACTCTTTAAATACATACCCCACAAGAAACCGACCGCTACAATGGAAAAAAGCACCGGTATAAAGAATACCCGTTTAAAAAAGCCATGCCCTGCAATCTTTCTGCTTAATGCATATCCGAACAGCAGTCCGAGGCTGTTTTGAATGAGCATCGTGCAGCAAAACCAGATGCCGTTGTGCTTTAATGCATTCCAAAAGCGTTCATTATACGGAAAGGTAAAAAACAACTTTTTAAAATTACCCAATCCGGTAAATGCGCCACGGAGCAGCTGATTCCAGTCAAAAAAACTGTTAAATAGGCTCATAAAAAGCGGCAGCAAAATAAAAACGCTGACAATCAGCAGCGCCGGCGTTACGAAAAACGCAATCCATAAAAATTTACTTGTTTTTGATGTTATCATACTTTCTATCCGGAGCAATCACATCAGACTACTCTTCAATAGCCCCGCAGAATAATTGGAGGCTGTTCAACCAGAGTTGAATCGCTTTGCGATTCAAATGGTATGCCCAACCTCCAATTATTCTGCGATTCTTATCTATTGTGTCTGATGCGATTGCTCTGAGCGGCTATCCCTTTATCCCTTTTTATTTTTGGAAGGGCTTATAATAGGTAGCGATACCTGTTTGTACTTGCTTACATGCTTGTTCTGCAGTTAACGTACCTGCCAAGTATCCCTGTCCTGCAGCCTGCCACAGCGCTGAACCGGTCGGTTGTTCATAGCGGAACGGAACGAGGAAAATATAGCTGGTGCTATTCTTCATCATTGTGATGACCTTTCCGACGAACGGATCTAACGAGGTATCCACACCGGGGGTGGAGCTGATCATCTTGAGTTCTGAAATCAGCATATTACCTACTTCCGGGGAACCGAGGAACTGCAAGAAGGCGAGCGCCGCTTCTTTATGCGCTGTTTTTGCATTGACTGCCCAGTTCATATCGGCATAGAAAGTAACGTACTGTTCGCCTGCCGTTGTGCCCGGTACGGGGAATGCGTCGAATTGGAGGGAGGGATTGTTTGCCTTAAAAGTTCCTGCTTCATACGAACCGCCGATCATGTGTGCGGCCATTTCGTTCATAAAAGCGCCTTGAATGTCAGTATAGCCGACACCGGTGAACAGTTCCGGCATATAAGGGCGTAATGCGCCGATTTTTTTGACCGCATCCACAAAGCGCGGGTCTTCGAAGGTAGTGTTACCGGCGACGACTGCATTGAAAAAGTCGTTGGCTCCGTAAAAGTTGGGGCCGACTCCACCTAAAAGCGTTTCTACCGTCCATCCGTCCTTAGAACCGTTTGCAAGCGGGGTAATTCCGTTCTTCTTACATACTTCAAGATTGGAAATGAATTCGTCCCATGTTTCGGGAACTTTTAAACCGAGCTTTTTGTATATATCTTTGTTGTAGTAACAGAAGATCGCTTGGCTTAACGCGGGCAAGCCGTATATTTTACCGTCTTTAATGCTCCGTGCCCCCTGCTTTGCCGGTTCGGAATAATCCTTTAAATTGGGGATAAGGCTGTCGAGTTCAAGGAGATACTCACTGTCTGCAAGTGTCTGCAAGCCACCGTAAGCCCTGCCCATAAAGACATCCGGCCCGCCGCCGCCTTGCAGCGATGCACTTACGATCGTGTTATACTCGGTGTTTTTAATGGCGGTTTGCTTTACCGTGATGTTCGGGTGCTTTTTTTCAAAGGCTTGAATTACCTTTTCGTAGAATTCGACATCCTCGGTACGCCATGTCCAAAATTCCAGCGTAACTTTTTCGCCGGATTTGTTGCTGTTTTCATTTGAACATGCAAACGACATCAAGAGAAAACATGCTACCAATGCTGCAATGACTTTGTTTTTCATCATTTGCCTCCTTTCTTTAGGTATCTCTAAAAACTCGATTGGCTTTTTAGAGGGTTTCCTATGTTAACCGATTTAAAAAAAACGGTTAATAACCTTTTTAATTCCGCTGTCCCACAGCGGCCATTCATGCCCTCCGGTACTTTCTTCATAGTAATGCTCAATGCCGTGTTCCTGTAAAAAACGGTGAAAGCCGCGGTTGACACCGATTAAGCTGTCCGAGGTACCGCATTCGAGGGAGAGCTGCGGATATGCCTTTTCCTGCGCGGACTTTTTCATTGTGAGTACCGCATTTTTATATTCGCTTTCCATATTCTCTATGCTGCCAAATATGCCCTCCGCCCATTCAGGGGTAAAGACGGGATGTTCAGGCGAAAGCTGCTCCCTCGTCAAAAAGGCGGAGGAAATGCCCGCTGCGGCTCCAAAGTTTTGCGGATATAAACACGCTGCCCGTATTGCTCCGGCGCCTCCCATCGAAAGCCCCGCGATAACGGTATCGTCCCGATCTGCTGAAAGGTGAAACAACCTCCGTGTCAGCCGTATCAGCTCGTCCCCGACAAAGGCGCCGTACTGCTGCCCGGGAAGTTTACCATCGATATAAAAAGCATTTTCCGCCGCCGGCATGATGACGGCAATATGTTTTTCCGTTGCGTAGCGACGTATGTTTGTAAGCGTGAGCCAGTCCGTATGGCAGCCGTATAGTCCGTGCAGCAGATAGAGCGTTTTGAGCGGCTTGGTTTCCTGCACCTGCGGTCTTTGCCCTGAAGCATCGGGCACGCTTTCTTCCGCCGGAATAATTGCGCACAGTGAAACCGGACGCATAAATGATTGTGCAAAAACTTCGGTATAAACAAGAGCCATCTTACTTTTTCTTATCCTAAAACTGCTTTTCGAAGAACTTCATACCATGGCTTGAAGTTCTTCAACTGTGCTTCTGACAGTTCAGGACAGTCTTCTGTAATTACAGGCTTTGCTGAATGTATTATTTTTTTATCTTCTTCTGTAAGAGGATTCATAATCAAATCATCTAATGTCATAGTTTTCATATCAAAAGTCATTTAGATACTCTGCGCGTATTATATTCTGTAGATACGGGAAATGTCAACGTAAAAAATCCAAGTGAAAAATCCAATGTGATATTTTAGTACAAAGGGATACCTCTATTCCGAAGGATGCGAAGCAAATCTTATCGAATTTTTAGAGATGCTCTATAGATATACGAAGTTTTTATATGGACTTACACGTGTTTAGGCGTTATGATTACACGTGTGAGGCGGTATATGTTGGCAAAACTTACATTAACTATAGAGCAATCTGTAATAGAACAAGCAAAGGAATATGCGCAAAAAAAGAATCGGAGCGTTTCTCGAATTGTAGAAAAGTATCTTAAAAATATCGTAAGCTATCATGACATAGGCACTTCTTTTTCTACACTAAAATCATCGATAACCGATAGTATTTCAGGGATGTTTCATGACAATGGAAAATCATACAGCGATATGCTCAGCGAAGCATTACAGGACAAATATGTATGATAAAAAAAGTTTTTATCGATATCGATGTTATCCTTGATGTTGCATTAGCTCGCGACCCATTTTAAGAATTTATCAGAATGTTCCAATAATTAATGGAAAGAGGAGTAGATTATAATGAAAGAAATTCCCGTAACGGAGCAGCGCAATCCTGCTTCATATCAAATCGATACGAAAAGTACGGCAGAAATTTTGACGATTATCAATAACGAAGATAAAAAAGTTCCCGAGGCGGTTTCGCAGGCGATTCCTCAGTTGACGCGGCTGGTCGATTGCGCGGTTGAGGTGTTTCAAAAAGGCGGACGGCTGTTTTACCTTGGTGCGGGAACTTCCGGCCGTTTGGGGGTGTTGGACGCCTCAGAATGTCCGCCCACCTACGGCGTGTCCCCCGATATGGTGCAGGGCTTTATCGCAGGCGGCGATGCCGCGCTCCGCCGTTCCATCGAAGGCGCCGAGGATGATGAAAACCACGGTATCGATCAGCTGCGCGGCGCGGGGTTTTCGGCATCCGATATGTTGGTCGGTATTACCGCCTCCGGTTCCGCCCCTTATGTGCTGGGGGCGCTCCGGTATGCCCGTTCGCTCGGCAGCCCGACCGGTGCAATAAGCTGCAATAAAGATTCACGCACCTTCGAGCTTGCCGATTATCCCATTTATCTGCCGGTCGGGCCGGAAATCGTTACCGGCTCAACTCGGATGAAGTCGGGCACTGCGCAAAAGCTCGCACTGAATATGATTACCACCACCGCGATGATTAGGTTGGGAAAGGTATATAATAACTTTATGATCGATTTGATGCCGGTGAACGCGAAGCTGGTAGAACGGTCGAAGCGGCTGATTAACGAGATTACCGGATGCGGGGAAGCGCGTGCCGCACGGATATTTGAGGATTCCGGACGGAAGATACGGATAGCGGTGATTATGGCCTCGCTTGAGATATCGAAAGAGGAAGCGGAAGCGCTTCTTAAGCAGGGGAACGGCAATATCAACAATGCGCTCGATGTGTATAAACGGCGGTAAATGATGAAGCAATTATTTTTTGGGATCGACGGAGGGGGAACACAGTCTCGGCTCGGTATCTGTGATGAAACCGATCGGCTGATTGCACAGGTAAAGGGCGGTTCTACCAACCGGTATGCGGTAGGGTTTGACGCAGCCTGCGATAATCTTCGCGAGTTGATTCAAAAATTGAAAACTGAAAGCGGCATCGATGTGCAAAACTGCGCTGCAGGCTGCTTTGCCTCCGCCGGTATGAGCACGGAACAAGAGACCGAAGATTTCCGCCGTTTTTTTACCGGCGAGGGAATCCGCTGTCCTTTATACCTCTGCAACGATGCATTGGCAGCGCTCGCAGGCGGTACCGGAATGGCGGAAGGCATTATCGTGGTGAGCGGTACCGGCTCCATTGCCGCCGGATTGGATAAGAACGGTAAAACCGCCCGCGCCGGTGGGCTTGGCCATTTGATTGGAGATGAAGGTTCCGGTTTTAAGATAGGATTAGACGGGATTAAAGCGGCTGCTGCTGCTTTGGAACGGCGCGGAGTGAGCACCATATTGGCGCCAATGCTGTTTGAACATTACGGCGTTAACACCATACGGGAATTGTTTCCCTTTTTATACACAAATTTTAATAAATCGCGGGTAGCCTCTTTTTCGCCCTGCGTATTTCAGGCAGCACAGCAATCGGATGCAGTTGCAGCACGTATTCTGGAAACTGCCGCTCAAGACCTGTCGCTTCTTGCCCGCAGCGTATACGGCGCCCTCTTCGACGGAGCAGAGGCGGAATTGGTATTCTCCGGCGGCATTTTGGAACATCAAGCCTTTTTTGCAAAACTGACCGCCGCATATATCTGCGATGCTTTGCCGCAGGTGCGGATTATCCGCCGCCGTTTTGAACCGGTCGTCGGTGCGTGTATTCTTGCTCGGCTTGGCAGGCAGTAAATTTTGAGAAACAAATACATCAGGTAGAGTAGGTAAAAATCTCAGAATAACGAAGGATGAGGCTTTTGACACTGACAATTTTGTGCTTTCTTTTTTGAGTAATATGAGTTAAAATAGAAAAATACTGCTTTTGCAGAAGCTTTCGATTCTGCCGGAGTTTTAAATGAAAAAAATTGTACAGACGGTTATTCTCTCAGTTTTAGCTTTTTGTTTTTTCATTGCCTGTAAGAACTATACAGCAGATATCGATGATGATTTAAGCTATTGGTCAACCGAGGCATCTATCGCAGGTTATGCGTTTGATACGGTAACTCAAACCGATGCTGAAGGTATGCAATGCGTTCCCTCTAAGGCAGCCGTAACGGTTACGTTTACCCTGCGCAATCCTAAAAACTTTCATTTTAGAATGCCGGGAGATTCCGATGCTCCTGCCGATATTATTACCTTTCCGCAAACTCAAAATACATCCGATAAAAGAGCTGCCGCACCGCAATCCGGCAATGATTATGAGTTCAAAAAAATTTCAAATACCAAGCTGACGCTTACCTATAACCCTGCCTTTTTACAAAAGTATGAATGGGGAAGCGAAGCGATAACTCCGGCTATTACTCTGTATACCACAGACGGTAGAGCATTTAAACAAACCGTCCCGTTTGGACTTACGGTAAATACCCCGCCTCCGGCTATTGATAAATGTGTTATTGCACAGACAAAAACCGCTTCATCTTCCGAAACTTCTTATTATGTTCTGTGCTTGCAACTGTCGGATGGCGATATGAAAGAACGGTGCAGCAATGGACTTTTGCATGAGGATATTGTCGGCATTGAAATAGCTGGGATACCGTATAGCCTTTCGGTTGATAACGTACAGAAACAGCTGAAAGCACAAAATGGCAGCTATTTTATCGATAAAGGTAAAGTAAAAAAATTAGCACCCCCTGATGCGGAAAATATTCCTTCCGATTGGACGCTGTATTTTAAAACCGATGTTAAAGTAATGCCCGGCAGTGCAAAAAAAGACTATACGATTAGATTAAAGGACGCAAAAGGACTGTATTCAAAATCGGTTACGGCAAGGACTCAGTTAAATGCCCCACAACAGGCGCAGGCTGCTGTCATTACGGGAACAAAGATAGATTCTCTTTCGGGGGACGGAACTGCGCAGAATCAGGCGATTGTCGTAAAAGCTGCCGCTTTAGCGCCGGAAGCTCAAATTAAGCTTAGCGTTCCGGATGAAGACATAACTATCCATTATACATTGACAGAGGTAGGACACGTGCCTACACCTGAGCAGACGGGAACATCTCCCGTTATCGTAGATATGCCATTAGACGGAGTAGGCGAAAAACACTATGTATTAACCTATCATACAGCCGGAGTAGGATTTAAACCGAGCGCTTCTACAACAGTGTACTATAAAGTCTTAAAGGAACACACGGTAACCTTCGATTCTAAAGGCGGAAGCGAGGTACCTTCCCAAAAGATACTCTATGGTTCTAAAATTTCGCCTGAACCTGCCGCACCGACTGCACCGTCAGGGTATACTTTCCGAAATTGGTGCATAGACGAAGCGTGTACAACTGCATGGGATTTCGCTTCCGGTACGGTAACATCCGACATTACCCTCTATGCAAAATGGGATCCGGTGGGGGGCGTATCGTATACGGTACAGCACTATCAGCAAAATATTGATGATGATAATTATCCTACCGCTTCCAGTGCTACTCAAACATTGAACGGTACTGCAGGGACACTCACAACGGCTACGGCGAATGCCTATGCCGGTTTTGAGCCGCTCCCCATTGAACAGAAAACGATTACCGGGGACGGCAGTACGGTCGTTGAAGTCAAATATAAGAGGAAGCGCATTACCGTAACCTTTAAGCTCGCGGGCGGAAATATCGGCAGTACTACGGATGATGTTCCGAGAGAAGGTAAATTCGGCGCAACGTTTACCGTGCCTACTAATCCTACCAAAGATGGTTATACCTTTAACGGCTGGAATCCTCCATTGCCTTCACCGCTCGTATTCCCTGCAGCAAATGCGACATACACTGCGCAGTGGCAAGAGATTCCCAAGCCGGGTATGCATATAAAGGAAGGTATCTCCGCAGAAGAAAAATCTTACGGAGACAGCGGTACGGACGACCTTGTACCTGATGCGGGGCAGTATACGAATGCAACCCCGCTGATTATCTATAAAGAGAGCGGTCAGGCAAAGCTTTCGATTACCGGTTCCAGCGGTACAACAGCATACTATCGGATTGATGCGGAAAGTGAGACTGAGAAAACTGAAATAAGTCTTCCTGCCGATGGAAGTGCTCATAAGCTCACCGTTTGGGCAAAAAAAGGCGCCGATGACAGTATTAAAACGGTACTGCATGTCCAAGTTAAAGATGCACTTACAACATATAAGGAACTGAAAAATGTTGTAAAGCATGCCGATGACGGCGCTGTTATTAATATTGGAAATGAGCTTAACTGTACCGAAGAATCGAGCGAAATTGAAATAAATAAAACTCTTACCGTACAACGCAAAGCTATAATCAGCGCTCCGCCTCGATACATCATAGATGCAAACGAAAAAGGGAGATTCTTCAAGGTTGCCTCAGAAGGACAGTTAACGCTGAAGGATCTTACGCTAAAAAACGGTAAGATGAGCGGAAGTATCACGACCGGAATAGGCGGAGGAATACAGGTATTAAGCGGCGGTACGTGTCAACTAACGAACTGCATTATCACAGAGTGCAAGGCTGTAAACGGCGGCGCTTTGATAGTAGCGGGAATGTGTACCCTTACGGATTCCATTGTCGAAAATAATAGTTTTCTTGTAGGCGGAAGCGCTGCTGCTGCAAACGTTATGGCTGCCGGGACGCTCGTTTTAGAAGGAAATACCGTTATCAAGGACAATAAAACAGCGGACGGTAATCCCGATGCTATGGCTGTAGTGATAACGGGAGGTATAACTCTTAAAGATTCTGCACAAGTAAAAGCCGTAAATAATATTCACTTATCGGTAGAAACGGCTTATATAACCGTCGATGAAAATCTCGCAGCCTCTCCAACGGCAGCCGGGGTATCGATGCCGTCTTTTTCTGCAGGAAGAAAAGTACTTGCCGGCACTCTCACTCCCGACAATATAGGCAAATTTACGCTTGTGGGATTTTATGCCGAACAATGGAAGATAAATGCTTCCGGCGCGCTTGAGGCAGTTGGCGGTCAGAGTCAGGTAGTAAACACGTGGGAAGCCTTACGAACCGCAGTTCAAGACGCTTCCGACGGCGCCGTTATCGAAATAGCAAATGAGCTTATGTATGACATATCTGATGCAGTTGGCAAGGAATCTATAATAAAGGTAACAAAAGATATCACTATAAAATCAACCGAGGGCAATAAGTATACTTTGAATGCAAATGGTAAGGGAGCTGATAATAGTCAATCCAATGTTAAGAGTACCGGTATTTTTGAGGTGAATGATGGTAAGACCCTAACGCTTGAAAACGTAATCTTAACCAAGACCGAAAAATATGCCGTCTATGTTGCGGAGAATGGTTCCCTTAAAATGAAGAATGTAACGATTAAGGACTGTAAGACTGAAGATAATGCAGCAGGTATTTACTTTAATAAAGGCAAAGATTTAATACTCGAAAACTGTAGAATAGAAAAGTGCAAAGGAAAGGGCAGCCAGTCGTCCGGCGGTATTGATATTCAAGCGCCGAAAGAAACGGTGAGCATAAAAGATACGCCTATTGAAAACTGTGAAGCAGAAGCTAACGGGGGAGGTATCAATCTCTATAACAATAATAGCGTCCAATGTAAGTTGGAAAATGTAACTGTTAATAACTGTAGTGCACTGAGAGGAGGAGGTCTACACGTTAAAGCGGGAATGCTTACCATAACGGGAGGTTCTTTTACAAAGAATTCAGCGAGCGGTGTAATTGCGAACGGCGGGGGTGGAGCTATCTATAGCGAAGGCACTGAAATTACTATAACAGAATGTACCATCGGCGACGACGATACAAGCAAAGGGAACTATGCGGTACAGGGTGGTGGTATATTCGTCAATTCGGAGGCTAAATGTATCTTAAAAGCAGGTACAAAAATCAGCGGTAACACTGCTATGCAGATGGGAGCAGACGACGGTAACGGCGGCGGTATTTTTGTGAATAGAGCTTCATCCGGCACTGCGGCTGGTATATTAACGATTGAAGGGACTGAAACGAAACATGTTATCATCTCCGGGAATACGGCTGACTACGGCGGGGGGCTCTACAATTTTGGCAAGGTAACCATTAAAAATGCAAAGATTGAAAAAAACGAAGTACCGCACCACGGTGGGGGAATGGTTAATGCGGGGACTTGTACGATGGATAGTGTTAAGCTAGAGAATAATAAAGCCGGAAGTGAAGGCGGCGGTATTTATAGCTCTAAAGTGCTTACGCTTAAAGATACTACCGTTACCGGCAATGAGGCAACAATGAGCGGAGGGGCTATACAGATCGCAACCGCCGATTCGGTCTTCAATATGTCGGGTTCTACGGTTATTACGGTTGAACCAAGCGGCGGACCCGGTAAACCAAGCAAGAATGACATATATTTGACGAATACTGCCTTTATCACGCTGACCGGTGCACTAACCGCTGCGGAAAAGATTGCACGTATTACGTTAAACAGTTCGGGAGGTTATCAGGAGAATCGAGTAGTAGTCAAAGGCGGAGACGGGTTTACCGATAGTCTATCAGACTATAAAAATAAATTTACGATAACGGATAAAATAAGTGCTCCGAAAAAATGGAAACTTATTTATCAAAGTAAGGCGTTAAAGCTTAAGCAGAACTAAATTTTCTCTCCGCTTCTGTACGGTTTTTCTTTGCATTTTCTTGCAATTCCGTGTATAGTATCCGAGCAAGCGTATCAGACTATTCTTGTGTCCCCCGCAAAATAAAAAAGGTTGTTCAACCAGAATTTCGCCGCTGCACGGCTCAAATGGTCGCCCAACCTCTCTTATTTTGCGGCATTTGATGTATTCTGCTGATACGCTTGCTCTTCTTCTAAAATAAACTGTGCGAAATTTTGTTTCTCGAAAATGCAACAGTTGAACGAAATATGAATTTTAGAAACTGTTGCATTGGTGCGCGGTAAGCGCACAAGTCAATATGCAAGTTTTCGAAAGAAAACTTGACGGTTAAGGTGAGCGACGTCATTTTAGACGCTCACCTTATACCTACGAAATTTCGCACAACAAAAGGAAGGCAACCGCTTAAAATATTGATAATGCGGTTGCCATGGTGAGTATGGAAACGGAAGCGTGTGAAATATTATATCGGTTTTTTAGAACCGCATCTGAATATATTGAAGGGTACCGCAGCGATGCGCCGTATCCCGAATCGTTTGCATTTGTTGGAGATTCAACAGCTGCAGCTGTGACAACGAGCGCTGCGGCGACCGGCTCTGCGGTAAATGATGACTTTGCCGCAAGTACCGCTTCTGCTGCGGCGTATCCGGCAGGTACCGGCAATGAACAAAGCGGTATCGGCAAAGCGGCATTTACCGGTCTTGTCGGAAACAGCGGTTTTGCAGCTGATGGTAGCCTTGCGGCTCCGATTGCCGGCTCTGCTTCCGGCGGAATGTATACGGAGGCGGTAGGCGGTAGCGGCGGAGCGCTGTTTCGGTCAATGCAGGAGATTTACGCTGCGGTTGCGCAGTGTTCCGCCTGTGTGTTGGGACAAACCCGTACTCATCCGGTGGCGGGAGAAGGCCCCGAAGAGCTTTCCCGCTTGACCAACTCCGTTGAGGTGATGGTAATCGGCGAGGGGCCGGGCGCGGACGAAGACCGGCAGGGCAGACCCTTTGTCGGCAGGGCGGGGCAGCTCCTCGACAAGATGCTGGAGGCTATTCAGCTTTCGCGCAAGACCAACTGCTATATCACCAATGTGGTTAAATGCCGCCCGCCTCAGAACCGCGACCCCGCGCCGGAGGAACGGAGCTGCTGCGCCGCATTTTTGGACGCGCAAATACGGCTGCTCCGCCCTAAGATGATTCTGGTGATGGGACGCATTGCTGCGCAACATTTGCTGCAAACCTCCGACGGTATCGGAAAACTGCGGGGGCGTTTTTTCGACTATCAGGGGATACCGCTGATGCCGACCTATCATCCGAGTGCGCTGCTTCGGGACGAAAGCCTCAAACGCCCCGCATGGGAAGACCTCAAGCGGTTCCGCGCCCGTCTGCACGAACTTCAGGCGCAGGGCTAATCTATGGCGCAGTGGCTTGAGCTTGTCTTTAAACTTCCTTTATATCAATCGTTTTTTTACCGGAATGCCGTCGCAGTACCGAAACGTTCGGCTAAAGCAGCGGCGGTAGAGAGTACGGGTACTTCCATTCCGATGGATTGTGCCGCTGGTGCTGCAGACGGGGAAGAATCCTTAGCCGGCAGACGGGCGGCGGTTCGATTCGGCTCGCGCAAGCTCATCGGCTTTATCGTTGCGGAATATGAAACGCTGCCTAAGAGCTGTCCTTTTGCGGAAGCCGACATAAAGCCGATCGACCGCATCATCGATGCGGAACCGCTTTTCACCGATGAACAGGCGGCGCTCGCCCGTTGGATGTCCCGCTTTTATATCTGCGCCGAGGGGATTGCGCTTTCCGCAATGCTGCCCTCCGGCAAACGAGAAGCGGGAGAGCTGAATACCGACGGAATCGAATTCGCCGGAACCGATTTTTCCGCTTCGGCGCTTACGCTTTCGGAAGAACAACGTTCTGCCGTAGAAGCGATTTCCGGCTGCACCGGCGGCGAGTTCTTCTATGTGTACGGCATCACCGGTTCCGGTAAAACCGAGGTCTTTTTGCAGGCCGCCTCGCGTGCGCTTGTTGCCGGAAAATCGGTTATCTATCTGGTTCCCGAAATCACGCTGAGCCATCAGGTTGCGGAAACCGTCAAAAAGCGTTTCGGCGACCGCTGCGCGGTGCTCCATTCAGGGCTGACCGGCAGCAAGCGGCTTGCGGAATGGCGGCGTATTGCGCGGGGCGAGGCGCGGATTGTCGTCGGAGTACGCAGTGCTATATTCGCTCCCGTCCGCGATTTAGGACTCATCATCATCGACGAGGAACACGACGGTTCGTATAAGTCGGGCTTTGCGCCCCGCTACCACGCGCGGCAGGTTGCGATGTACCTCTGCAAAAAACACGGCTGTCCGCTGGTGATGGGTTCGGCAACGCCGTCGGTAGAGGCTTGGCATTTGATGAAAACCGGCGCAATCCGTACTCTGCGGTTGAGCGAGCGGCTTTCAGGCGGGGCGCTACCGCATATCCGTATCGAATCGCTGTTGCATACGGCCGGAGCGTTAAGCACTGCGCTGATCGATGAAATGCGCCGTACTAAAACCCAAGGGAAACAGACCATTCTCTTTTTGAACCGCCGCGGCTTCTCTCATTTCTTTAAGTGTAAAAACTGCGGACACGAGCTCTTGTGTAAAAACTGTTCGGTGCCGCTCACCTTTCATAAAAGCGAGGGGTTGATGAAGTGCCACTACTGCGGATGGACGGCAAAGCCGCCGAGTGCCTGCCCCGAATGCGGTTCCATCGAGGCGGGCTATACGAGCATCGGCACGGAATATATTGAAGAACAGGTGCGGAAAACCTTTCCCGATTGCACCGTTCAGCGTATCGATACCGATGTGCTGCAAAAAAACAAGCAGGCAGTTCACATCTTAAATAACTTTCGGGACGGCGCCGTCGATATTTTGCTCGGCACGCAGATGATTGCCAAAGGCTTAAACTTTCCCGGTGTGCGGCTGGTCGGAATTGCGCTTGCCGACACCGGCTTGCAGATGCCCGATTTTAGAGCCGCCGAGCGCACCTTTTCGCTCATCATGCAGGTAGCGGGCAGGGCGGGGCGGTATGTTCCGGACGGGGAAGTTATCATTCAAACCTATAATCCCTATCATCCTGCAATTGTCTGTGCGCAGCACAATGATGTGGAAGGTTTTTATACACAGGAACTAAAGCAGCGTCAGGCATTGGAATTTCCGCCCTTTGCCCGCCTTATCCGGCTGGTGTTCCGCAGTAAAGATCAACACAAAGCGGAAGAAGCCGCTTTCGGCGCACGGGAGCTTTTACCCCAGCTGTTTCCGCCGGATGGTGCGGAAGGCATAGAAATACTCGGCCCGTCCGACTGTATGCTTTCGCTCGTGGGGGGGAATCACCGGATGCAGTTGCTGTTGCGCGCCGAAACGCTCGCACCGATGCAAAAAGCCGTGTACCGGTTTATCACCGAATACAAAGCGGCTGTGGGTGTATATATCGAAACGGATGTCGATCCGGTCAGTTTATTGTGAGGTGGGAACCTCTAAAACCTCAGGCATAGTTTTTAGAAATTCCCATGTACGATATGCAGTTGAGAGGTATGATATGCAGCAGCGTATAACGATGTTTAAAACACAGCCTTTTGTTTCCGAAAAGGTCTGGGGATATGAGCGGTGGATTGTTTCCGTTCATCCGGCGGGGCAGTCTCTCGTAGATGATACAACGCCGCAGATTGGCGGAACACCGCTTGACGCTATCGCCGGCGCTTCATATCCGCTTTTGATTAAAATCATTCAGGCGAACGAAACGCTTTCGGTGCAGGTGCATCCCGACGATGACTATGCGCGCCTTCATGAACACAGCGCCGGTAAAACCGAATGCTGGTATGTACTCGATGCGGTACCCAACGCAAAGATTATTTACGGATTGCAGAAGGATTACTCCCGCAACGAGCTGGAAACGGCTATTCGAAATAATACGCTCGAATGCTGTCTCCGCTCCGTTCCCGTCTCGAAGGGGGACTTTATCTTTATCCCTGCCGGAACCGTCCATGCGATACAGGGCGGCTTGCGGCTTTTAGAGGTGCAGCAGTCAAGCGATATAACCTACCGGCTCTATGACTGGGGGCGACCCCGTGAGGTGCATATACAAAAGGGACTTGATGTATTGCGGTATCTGCCTAAGTCTACACTGACGCCGGAACATCCTTTTAGCGGAAAATCAGTGTGTCCGTATTTCAGGCTTGAAAAAAAAGATTTTTCCGTTGCGGGGACTATTTCGTTTTCGGCATTTGATACCCCTGCTGCAAAAACGGGATGGTGCAGCCTCTTTATCATCGCCGGAAGCGGTACACTTGAAATTGCGGGAAACGACATACTTAAAACTGCCGGAGAGCCATCCTTGCAGGTAAAGGCTGAGGACTGTATCATGGTTCGGCGTGATGCTGCCGTTTCGGTACTTCCAAATCAAGGTTCGCCACTTTCGATTATGCTGATGGGATAGGGTGATCAAAAAGATTCATCGTATAGCCGGCACGGAATCTCATCTTGTATCAGGGTAACCGCATTAAAAATATTTTCCGCGGGGTTACTAAAAAAACGGCCTGATGCGTTTACCCCGATAAAACAATGTTGACAGAATGGATATCAAAGTTGATAATCACTGTTAAGAAAAAAAATAATGGAAGTTAGCCGGCTAATCGATATTTATAAAAACCGGCAGCTTCATGTAAAGGATGGTCTGGATGAAGACGTTTTTGGTACGAAATATTCTTTTGGCATTAAAGGTGATCGGTGGAATTGCCGTTGTTGCCGCTCTATCGTTTGGAATTCTTTTAATAGTTATTACAATAACAGAGTATCGTCCTGAAGCTCAAGAATCTGCCGAGGTTATAGGAGAAACTGCTCTTACAGAAGAAACTGTTGCGCTTGGAAAGCCGATCGATATTATCAGTTGGAATATCGGATATTGCGGACTTGGAGCTGGGCAGGATTTCTTTATGGATGGCGGCACTATGGTACGCCCTTCAGACAAAAAAGAGGTGGAAGAAAACCTTGCAGGAGTTATCGAGACGCTGAAACGGTATCCTTCCGATTTTTACTTTATTCAAGAAATGGATAAGTCGTCAAAGCGTTCCTATTACATCGATCAAACGGCAGCGCTTGCCGAGGCGCTTGGAACCGCGCTTACCTATACCTATAATTTTAAGGCGTCGTATGTACCGTATCCGATTCCCACAATTGGGAAAGTAGCGAGCGGAGTTGGTCTTTTTACGCGGTATCCTTTTACGGATGCCTATCGTTTTGCGTTGCCGGTACCGTTCAAGTGGCCGGTCAGGACGGTTAATTTAAAGCGCTGTATGCTGATAACCCGCTTCCCGCTCGTATCGGGTAGAGAGTTGGTAACTGCCGTGCTGCATCTGGAAGCTTATGATGAAGGAGAAGGCAAGATTGCTCAGACAAAGGCTGTAGCCGATTTTATTCGTGCTGAATATGAAGCGGGCAATTATGTTATAGCAGGTGGTGATTTTAACCAAACTTTCCCGGGCTCACGGTCTCATTATCCCCTCTATGATAATTTTTGGGCGCCCGGTATAATGGATGCAGGCTTACTTCCTGAAGGTTGGCACTTTGCCGTCGATGACAGGGTTCCTTCCTGCCGCCTTAACAAAGCGCCGTATACGTCTGCGCTTACCGACGAAAATATCCGCAAAAAATGGCCGTACTATGTTATTGACGGCTTTATCGTTTCTCCGAATATTTCTGTTATATCGGTAGAGACGCTCGATGAATCTTTCCGGTATGCCGACCATAACCCGGTAAAGCTGCGTGTTACGTTGAATCCTTAATAATGCAGAGAGAACGGGGTATGAAAACAAATGAGGCCGCCTCTAATCTTTTCCAAGAATAAAGATCTTCCCTTTTGCAAAATTGTCTATTGTCGGGTATACTGTAAGTATTGCAGATGCGGGAATACCGCTATTTGCCAAGGAGTAAAAGATGCAGATGAATAGCGTGGTTATTAGAACCGACAACATGGAAAAATCATTGCAGTTTTATGAGAAGGTTCTCGGACTCACCTTTGAGTCTATGATGTCTGCTGCCCCGGGTAAGCAGATCGCCTTTTTGTACGATCCTAAGTCGAACGGTCGGTTGGAGTTAATCCATAACGATCGTTCAAAGGTAAAAAAGGAAAACTCTATTTCGTTGACTTTCAGTGTGAACCAGATTGGAGAGACAGAAAAATATCTTCGTTCTAAAGATGTCCGTATTATTATGCAGCCGCGAACGGTAAAGGATGGTAAAAAGATATTAACAGCGGTCGATCCCAATGGAATAGAAATAGATTTTATTGAAGCTAAATAATATAGTAGGTAAACCTCTAAAAACTGATTCACGATCCGCGTTAGCGGATATGATAAATCATTTCCTTACAGAAACAAGCCGATAGGCTTGCAAGTTTTAGAGGTTTTCCTGAGGTTCTGAGGTTCTCATAAAAAAAGCGTTGTAAATATTTTACAACGCTTTTTTTATAGCAAGTTACTATAGGTTGCAGCCGGTTTTAATACCCTTTGTTACGACGCAGAGTGTTGCCGAGGACGGCGGGTATTAAAACCTCCACACAAATAAACAGCCCAATAGGAGTTACTTGTTCTTTTGATCCGTATTGGAGCTAGAACTTGAAATGCTGCGCATTACTTCGTAGGCTCTGGTTCGTACCGGCGTTACGTAGTTATAGTTATTTGCAATGCGCATTACCGTTTCAAACATATCCTTTTTGTTTATAATTGATCCGGACATCTTTTCGAAGGTATTCAGGATTTCAAGCGCGAGAGAACTGGTCGGATTAACCGTATCGAATTTGCGGGCAATCCAGTTAATCATATTGAATACTTCATCATTATCATTTTTTCCGATTTCGCCGAGCGATTTTACTGCGGCTGTGATAACGGAGGGTTCGTTGTCGGTGTACATGACGGTAACCAATGAATCCTTGGCTTTATCAGTTCCCATTTGCCCGAGCAACTCGCATGCGCGGCGTCTTATATCCGGATAATTATTTACTACCCTGCCATCTTCTCTCACAACGGTTGAAAGACCTTCGGTTGCTAACGTACTTAAAGCCACCTGAATTTCTTCCGATTGACGTCCTTGATTTAAGGCATCTTCAATGTACTGTAAGGCAACACGTTTCGAATCGCGCCCTTCAGCGGCAACCATTTCCTTAATCATAACGCCTTCAATTGAATTGAGGTATGCCTGCTCAACGGTAATCATACTGTCGGATTCACTGTTCTTATCGTTTTTCTTTGCAGCGTCTTTATTTTGCGCGCAGATAAACGGAGCGGTAAGCAGTCCTAAAGCCAGTGATAGTATCAATAATTTGTGCCGCATGGTAACGACCCCCTTCCTTTGTTCAAAGTTGGTATTTTACTAGAATACCAACCCATTGTCAGTTATTTTTTTGCAAGTGTCAAGAGGGCGATGATTTTAGATTTTTTAAACTCCAATATATTTGATGGGAACCTCTAAAAACTTCGGTTTTTAGAGGTTTTCCTTAGATTTAATTTGCGATGTTTTTAATAAGTCATTTATATTTATAGACTTATTAAAAACTCGACGGGCACCTCTAAAAATCTAACCGAGTTTTTAGAGGTGCCCTGATAACCGCTGACAATTTTTACACGAAAATTACGGAAATCAGTTTTTGAAAAATGACACGGTTTTTAGCATTTTAATGCTCAGATGCAAAAATTGATTTCCATGTCGTAGTGTAGACCTTTCTTGACAGGTGCATAAGCGCAGGGTATAGTTTTGGCACTATGCACTATAAAGTTTTATTCAGAATAGAAAAGATTCAGTTGATCGCTAAATTGCAAAATAAACTATTCAATTATCGAAATTATTGTAAAGAAACAGGCGATACGGCGGAAATTGAAATCGTGTTTGCCGGAGACGTTGTGCAATATTTTAAGCATCTTGAAAATGATTTTACGGACTGCGGTTGCGATATAGCCCTGTGCCATAATGCCTTAGCGGGGCAGGGGATGGAAGACATACAGTATAAAAATATCAGAACCGTACGTGCCGGAATCGGAGAAATCATCAAACGGAAAGCAGAAGGCTTTATCGAGTATACGATTGAATAAAAAACTCAGCGCTGTCTATTATTCTGTGTACTTCCGCTTCTCGTTTTTGCTCTCCGCTGCGAGGTCTAGCATCGCCTGCCGCTCTTTTGCGGTAAGGTCGCGAAATTCTCCTGCTTTCAGGGTGCCCAGCTCGAGGTTCCCGATGCGAACCCGCACCAGCCGCTTTATCGTGCAGTTAAAGGAATCCAGCACACGGCGGATTTCTCTATTTTTCCCTTCGACAAGTACAATCCGCAGCTTACGGCGGTTTACGGCAGCGGCTGAACGGCATTTGTAAAAAATGCCGTCAACGCGGATACCGCGTTTAAAGCGGGTGAGCAGCTCCGGCGGAAAGTCCTGCGTGGTTTCGATGACATATTCCTTTTCGATTTGCGCCGACGGGTGTTCTATCTTTGCGGCAAAATCCCCGTCGTTGGTAAAGAGGATTGCCCCGCTTGAAAACATATCGAGCCTGCCGATGTTGTAGAGCCGCTCGCTGTAGGTCTCTTTTAAAAGATCTGCGGCAGTGGGGCGTCCTTTCTCGTCGGAGAGCGTGCAGACAAAGCCCGCCGGTTTGTTCAAAAGTACGTAGCATTTGCGCGCTTCGGGATGCACCGGCTTTCCGTCAAGGAGTACCGTATCTCCGGCGCGTACCTTGCTGCCCATGTCGGTAACAAGCGTTTCGTTTACAGAAACGCGCCCCTCCGCGATAATCTTTTCGCAGGCACGTCGCGACGCAACCCCCGCATGGGCAAGGTACACTTGCAGCCGCATCTCCTGCTTGTCACTTTTTCCGTTATCTTCGGGAGCTGTACCGTTGTTGAAATATTCGGTTCGCTTGCCGTTGTTTTCGTTACCTTCATTATGGGTGCCATTATCGAAAGATTTTATCCGTTTGCTGTCGAAAGCTCGGGGCGATCTGGAAAAATGATTGTTACCGCGCAAGTTCGAACCGCTCCTGTTCCGTCTCATCCATCTTTGGTAAGTCCGCAATGCTGTTTAAACCGAATATTTTTAAAAATTCCTTGGTCGTGCCGAATTGCACCGGCTTTCCGGGAATGTCTTTTTTCCCTACTTCTTTAATCAGCTCTTTTTCTACCAAAAGCCTAATCATCGTGTCGGCGGAAACTCCGCGGATTGCCTCGATTTCGGCACGGGTTATCGGCTGAGAATAGGCGATAATCGATAATGTTTCCATTGCAGCGCGCGAAAGCCGGTTCTCGTTCTTTTTACCGTAGCGGTCTTTCAGCGCATCCCAAAACTCTTTTTTGGGCGTGATAATCCAGCCGCCCATCATCTGCGTAATTTCGATGCCGCTCGAACCTTCCGAATATGAATCTTTCAAATTCTTAATGCATTCTTTTACGACATCGACCGATAAGCCGGCAATTTTACTGATTGCAGCGTCGTCAAGCGGCTCTCCTTCCAAATAGAGGATTGCCTCTACGAGGGCTGTTTCTTTTTCCATTTTATACTCCATCATCATTGCGGGCAGCTTCCCACGGGCGTATTTTTATATCGCCGAACATCCTGTTTTGCCAGATACTTGCCATTCTGAATTTGACCGCCTCAAGCAGCGCCATGAAAGCGCAAATAACATCCAGCAGATTTCCCTTCCGTACAATCAAATCGGTAAAAAGGCATTCACCCTTTTCTTCCAAAAATTCGTTCATCAGCGTCAGCTTTTCATTTACGGACACCTCTTCGTACAGGTCAAGAATTTGTTCCGAGTTATAATTGGACATCAGTTTGGAAAACGTCCGTAAAAGCTCCCACGTATCAACCCGCTCCCACAGGTTCTCTTCGGTAAAGGGAAGCGCGTGCTGTATTTTCTTGCGTTCAAAAAACCATTCGGCTTCGCTTTCTTTTTCTTCCATTAAAACCGACAGTTTTTTAAATTTTTGATACTCAATCAGCTTATTGACCAATTCCATACGCGGGTCTTCGATATCCTCATCGTCCAGATCAACCTCGACGGGAAGGAGCATCTTGCTTTTAATGTAGACAAGGTGCGCCGCGAGTTCATAAAACTCGGTTAAGCTGTCCAGATTGAGGCTTACCGCGTAATCGAGATATTCAAGGTACTGTTCGGTTATGTCCCCGATGGGGATATCGTAGATATTGATCTCATTTTTCTTAATTAAAAAGAGCAAAAGGTCGAGCGGCCCTTCAAAATCATTGACTTTAAACGCAGTTAGCGCCTCGTTGTTCTGTTCTTCGTGCTTTTCATCTTCGCCAGTTATCATGGGGTTTATTATATCGAAGAACGGGACTTTTGAAAATATGCATACCGTCTACGGCGTTGCTGCACAAAAATAAATGCTCAACGTACAACAAGTACGTCTCCGCTTTATTTTTGTTCGTGCCTTGTATCCGGTACCCCTATTTTCAAAAGGCTTACGGAAACAAAATATACGGCGCATCTACGCCAAAACTATACATCCGTGTATAGTTTTGACTGCAATGGTGTGGCTCTATCACACCATTGCTACTCTGACAGGATGTCAGTGGTTCTAAACAGTATTGAGTTTTTCTAATGAAAAACTCAATGTTCAGGAATGAACACGGACGTTCATTCCTGAACGATGCCATCCGTGGCGGTAGAGGACGGCGGGTATTAAACCCTCCGCACGAATAAATTAATACCGTTCAATCCGCCCTTCGGGGTAATTGACAGCTTTGACCTTTGTTACGATATTATCGAACTCAGCTCCTTGCGGTATCCTTATCTTTTTGCAACAAGTTTCGCTATGATCTTTATGACCAAAAGCATTGTTGCCTATTGTAGTAAGCTCATTACCTACAATTGTGATCACACTTGCAGTACAGCCTAGAAAAGCTTCCTCACCAATTGTTTTGAGACCACGAGGAAGCTTTACTGCTTCCAAGTTTGAATATCCTCGAAAGGCGTAATCCTCTATTTCGATAACGGAATCAAGAATATTCGCCTCTTTTAGCGCGGGGGCTGCCCACACCAGTTTTTTCTTATCCTTGCTGTAGATGATATTTCCTTCGGCATGATAGATGGTATTGTCAGCATGTACCGTGAATGTAGCCAGTTTAGGGCACTCTGTAAACGCCGTTTTATCAATCTTAGTAACTTTTGCAGGAATGTCTATGGCTTTGAGTTCTGTACAGCCGCTAAAAGCATTTTCACGGATCTCTTCCAGCTTCTCCGGTAAAATGACATTTGAGAGCTCTGCAGCTCCTGCAAAAGCATTCGAATCGATTACAGTAATATTTTCAGGAATAATAATTGAGCCTTTTGGGGCTTTTCCATGCGGATATGCATCAAGTGTTTTACCGTCAGCTGCAATGTTAAAGCTCTTATAATTGGTAACGGCATAGACTGTTGTATCTTTGGTAAAGGTATATGTTACATCCAGTTTTTCACCATTTCTATCGTTGAGCCGCCATTCGTAGATTTCATAGTCTGCTGCCGGCCAGTCATCTTTTAAGATAGCCTTTGTTGTTGCTTGTGCTTCCACGTCTGCCCATGTTGCATTCCCATTTACTTCGATAGTGCCCAAGGTATCTGCCTTTATGCGCTCGTCTCCTTGTATGGTAAGCTTCGGTTTTGTCCATTGTGCAGTGTAGGTTCCATCTTCTGGAGGAAAGGTTGTCCCCAGCGTAGGTTGCCATCCTGCAAATATATAGTCTGTTTTCACCGGGGCAGTTATAGGAATATCTTTCCCAAAGCGTCCCGTCACGGTATTTCCCGATGGAAGGGGCGGTACAAAACTGCCTTCATCCAACTCGAAGGTAAGTGTGATATTATTCCGGTCATACTTAATCTCTACAACGGTTGTATTGTCAGCCGCAATTTTCTTCTGATCAAAGGACTGTGCAGTAAAACCCGGATAGGAATTTGCAGCAGCTTTTGTATCTGTGCCGACATCTCCGCGCAGTGTTTGATCATCTTGTGTGTTGTGCGTGTAGTTATCATCGTTGACATTTTGCAGTAAATGATGCACGTAATATTTTTTTCCCGGTTTTTTTGCCGACACTGCAAAAACAACACTATCATTGTTAAATACCGTTTCGTCCGTTACGGCAGTTCCGCTCGCATTGTTGAGCTTCCAGCCGCTTAGGTCATAATCATCATAACAGCTTATTTCAATTTTGCCCTTTATTGCAGCCCATTTGCTGCCTCTTGCAACTGTTAATGATTTTGTTTCCGGTTTTTTGATGGTGATATATTGATCCCCTTCTACTTTGATGGTAATGACGTTGCTACCACCGTGACCTCTACAGCTCAAAAACATCACTGCGCTTACTGTCAGCATAAGCACAGAGAAGAAAATATGCTTCATTTGCGGCAACCGGTATGTACGTTTGGCTGCTGAATGAGCGAAAATGTGATTTTGATCCATGGTGACTCCTTACTGAGGGTGGTTCCCTATTAAATAATTATTCATAAAAGCCGGCAAAGATATCTTTCAACAGTATTCTCTGCTGCCCAGAATAGGTGTGAAGAACTGCGACATAGTGTGTAATGTAAGCACTTTGCAACAGGATGGGCGAAAGTTAGCATAAAAGTTGTAAGCACGTCAATATATATTATATGCTGAATATGCTGAGCCGCTGCCACACATCAGCGGCTTTTTTGTACGCCTTGATCGGGTAGGGCAGCGAGTGCGGCGGCGAGTGGTTGTTGAGTAACAGGGTCGAGATAGTCGGGATACAGTTCCAACAAGGGGATGAGTGCGAAGGCTCGCCGGTATACTGCCGGATGCGGGATGATAAGCGGAGGATTGTTGAGCGTAACAATTTCGTTTCCGAAAAAGAGGATATCGATATCGAGTGTGCGGGGGCCTTTGGGAATCTCGGCTTCACGGTTTCTGCCGTAATCCGCTTCAATGTGCTGGAGCGTTTTAAGCAGTGATGCGGGGCTGCCAGCATAGTTTCCCGATACAACCATGTTGTAAAAATCATCCTGATTGAGGTAATCCTGCGGTTTTGTGATATAGACAGATGAGATACGGATTTCGCTCAAGAATAACGCAAGCCGTTTAATTGCATCTGCAAGGATTGCTTTTGAATCTCCGCGATTGGAGCCAAGTCCTAATATAATTGTTTCCATAGTTAAATTTTTCGACAAAATTTTCCGCCTCTTTACAAAAGAATAGTATACTTTTATAGTAGCGATACTATTTTACATTGTCATAATCATTGATTATATTATGAAGGAGTAAAGATATATTATGAGTAAATTTTTGGCGGATGCCTCTTTTTGGGAGCTTTTTCCTCAAGCGCAGCTCGGTGTGGTGTTGTTAAAAGGGATAGATAATAGCGGCGAAAGTGTTCGTGATATAAAGGTATTACTTTCGCGGAGTAACGCCGATGCGGAAAAATTTTTGGTAAAAAATGTGTTCAGCGAAAACCCTGTTATCGCTATTTGGCGGGATGCGTATCGTAAGTTTAAGACAAAGAAGGGCGTCCGATGCAGTATCGAAGCGTTGCTGAAACGGGTGGAAAAACAGAATCCCGTTTCGTATATCAATCCGCTGGTAGATATTTACAATGCCGCATCATTGCAATTCGGCTTACCGTGCGGTGCGGAAGACAGCGATGCCTTTGACGGCGATTTGATTCTCGGTGTTACAAAGGGCGGCGATGATTTTTTTGCGCTCGGCGATGAAGAACATAGCCAAACACTGGAAGGGGAGTTGTGCTACCGCGATAACAAAGGCGCCATCTGCCGCTGTTTTAATTGGCGCGATGGACAGCGTACAATGATTACGGAAAACACAAAAAATGCGTTTATTATTATGGAAAATCTTGATCCGGCTCGCTTGGAAGACTTAAAAGCTGCATTGGCGCTTATCGGAGAGTATGCTCAAAAGTACCTCGGTGCTGCTGCTACAACCGAAATTTTGACGCAATCGAATCCTTCTATAGAGCTGTAATATATAGCAGAAAACCCTCTAAAAGAAGCAGTTTAGTACACCGTTCAGCTAACACCGGTTAGTCTCTCTGTTGGGGCTGATCGGTGTTTTTTTATCGTTTTCCCTCTTTACTAAATAATAAAATATCGTTATATTTATACTAATAATAAAAGGACGATTAAGTATCCTGTTAGCTGTCATACAACAGGTAGTGAATAGTTCTTTGTATTATGAAGGAGTATAAGTATGAAGTATGCAACATTCAGTATCCCCCCGAAGATTATACACGGTGTGGGTGCCTTGGAATTCCTTTCTACTTTAGAAGGAAAGAAAGCTGCTATTGTTACCGGCGGAAGCTCGATGAAAAGGTTCGGGTTTATCGATGAAGCAAAGGGCTATCTGGAAAAAGCCGGTATGCAAGTGCTGGTTATCGACGGCGTAGAACCCGATCCTTCCGTTAAAACCTGTAAAGAAGGCGGCGCAAAGATGGCAGCTTTTAATCCCGACTGGATTATCGCATTAGGCGGCGGTTCTGCAATGGATGCTGCAAAAATCATGTGGGTGTACTACGAATACCCCGGTTATAACTTTGATGATTTAGCCGCCTTCAAATTTCCCAAGCTGCGGACAAAAGCAAAGCTGGTCGGTGTTCCTTCTACATCGGGAACCGCCTCCGAAATTACCGCCTTCTCCGTTATTACTGACACGGAAAAAAATATCAAGTATCCGCTCGTAAGCCCTGATATTATCCCTGATATTGCGATTGTTGATGATAGAATCCCTGCAAAGATGCCGCCGCTGGTAACGGCTCAAACCGGTATGGACGTTATGACCCATGCGATCGAAGCTTACGTGTCTACCGCCCATGACGATTACACTGATCCTTATGCGCTTGAAGCAATCCGGCTGGTATTCGAGTATCTGGAGCGGGCAGTTGCAAACGGAAACGATATGGAAGCGCGCGGAAAAATGCACACGGCATCTACTGTTGCCGGTATTGCATTCAGCAACTGCTCTCTCGGTATCGTACATTCGATGGCGCATAAGATCGGCGGTGAGTTCCATCTGACACATGGTGAAGCAAACGCAATTATGCTGCCGTATATTATCAACTACAATAGAAAAGAAACCGATCGGTACAGCAAGCTGGAAGGTGCTTTGGGTATCGACGATATTGCAAAGGCTGTTTCTGCTTTGAACCGGAAAGTGGGTATTACCCGCACCATTCAGGAAGGTAAGAACACCGTTATTGCGGAAGATAAATTCCTCAAGGTATTGGATTTGATGAGCGAAAGAGCCTTTAACGATGCGTGTACGCTAACCAATCCGCGCAAAACCTCTCCCGCCGATATTAAGAAGATTTATCTTGCAGCCTATTACGGCAAAGAAATCGATTTCTAAAAATATAAACATTTCAAGAGAAGGGCAATCGCATCAGATAGATAAATAAAAATCGCAGAATAAGTGAGGTTGGGCAAGCATTTGAGACGCAACGCGGCGAAATTCTGCTTGAACGACCTCGCTTATCCTGCGGGGCTGTTAAAAATAGTCTGATGCGATTGCCCTGATGGTTAGTAGCCCAAGGCTTCCCTCTCCGCTTCCAGTTCACGTAGGCGGGCTTCCAATTCAGCTTCTTTTTCGCGCTTACACAAGGGGCATTCAAAATGCTCTCCGTCGATGTACCCGTGCTTCGGGCAGATGGAGAAAGTCGGTGATATGGAAAAATACGGTATGCGGTAATGAGATGCGACTGCTTTAACCAAATCACGGCATGCTTGCCACTCCTTAATCGATTCGCCTAAGAAGATATGGAATACCGTACCGCCGGTGTATTTACGCTGCAGGGCTTCCTGATGATCCAGCGCCTCAAACACATCGGCAGTATACGAAACCGGCAGCTGGCTTGAATTGGTATAGTAGGGATCGCGCTCTCCGGAGGTGATAATGTCGGGGAACTGCTGTTTGTCATGCCGCGCAAGCCGGTATGAAGTGCTTTCGGCGGGGGTGGCTTCAAGGTTAAAGAGATCGCCCGTCTGTTCCTGAAAATCCGCAAGCCGCTTGCGCATGTGCGTTAGTACCTTTTCGGCAAAGGCCTTGCCGGTTTCGCCCACGATAGTTTCCCCGAGGAAGTTAAGGCACGATTCGTTCATGCCGCAAATCCCGATAGTAGAAAAATGGTTGTTTAAGTGCTTGAGATACCGGCGCGTATACGGGAAAAGCCCTCCCTCTAAAAGCCGCTGAATCACCTTGCGCTTAATCTGCAAGCTTGTTTTGGCAAGCTCCATCAGATAGTCGAGGCGGTCAAAGTATTCTTTTTCCGTGCGCGCAAGGTAGCCGATTTGCGGCATATTGATGGTAACCACGCCGATGGAGCCGGTAAATTCGTCGGAGCCGAAAAGACCGCCGCCCCGTTTCCGCAGTTCGCGCTTATCCAACTGTAGGCGGCAGCACATGGAGCGGACATCGCTCGGGTTAAGATCCGAATTGATAAAATTCTGAAAATACGGCGTTCCGTACTTTGCCGTCATCTCGAAAAGGAGGGCGGCGTTCGGGCTGTCCCATTTAAAATCTTCGGTAATGTTGTAGGTCGGAATGGGATACTGAAAGCCGCGGCCTGCCGCATCGCCTTCAAGCATCAGCTCGATAAAGAGCTTATTGATCATATCCATTTCCGCTTGGCAATCGCCGTAGGTAAAATCGGTTTCCTTTCCGCCGACCACCGCCTTTTTATCGGCAAGGTCTTTGGGGCATGTCCAGTCGAGTGTGATATTGGTAAACGGCGCTTGGCTTCCCCAACGGCTCGGTGTGTTAACCCCGTAGATAAAGCTTTGCAGACATTGCTTTACACTCTTTTCGTCCATATTATCGGCTTTAACAAAGGGCGCGAGGTAGGTGTCGAAAGAGCTGAATGCTTGCGCCCCCGCCCATTCATTTTGCATAATGCCGAGAAAGTTCACGATTTGCTGAATCAAGGTGGAAAGATGGCGCGCAGGCTTCGAGGTAATCTTGTCGGGAACGCCGCCTAAGCCCTCTTGGATGAGCTGCCGAAGCGACCAGCCTGCACAATAGCCCGAAAACATCGAAAGATCATGGATATGGAAAGCGGCTGTCTGATGCGCTTCGGCGATTGCCGGTGTGTAGATATTTTTAAGCCAGTAGTTCGCCGTTATCGTGCCGGAGTTATGCAAAATGAGACCGCCGAGCGAAAAATTGACATTGGCATTCTCGTTCACTCGCCAATCGCTTTTACTCAAGTAGCCGTTCATCGTTTTGTCGATATCGATCATCAACCGTTCCGCATCGCGGACAGCCTCCCGTTTTGCACGGTAGAGGATGAAAGCTTTTGCAATACCTGCCTCATTTCGTTCGATTAAGACATTTTCGATAATATCCTGAATTTCCTCGATTGCAGGAATAGAATGTGCATGGCGCGAAGCCATCAACTCTGTCAGTTTCTCTTCCACCGCAGCCGTCAGCGAATCGGCTTTTTCTTCATCCGCAGAACCGGTAACAGCCTCGATTGCTTTTTGAATCGCTATCTTTATTTTATTCCGATTAAAAACTTCAATATCGCCCGACCGTTTTACTACCGACCGCAATACCGGTTTTGTTTCTATCGTTGTGTCTCCTAAAAAGGCTGTCCATTCAGGAAATACCGCTTGATCCATCTTCTTCCTCCCCGTATTTGACATGTATTTTTTTCACTTCGTTGATAAACTCATCAAGGTCATTGAATTTCTTATATACCGATGCAAACCGAATATACGCTACTTTATCTACAGTGTATAAACGAGCAAGTACCATTTCGCCCAGTTCCGTACTCTTGATTTCTTTAGCGCTCTTACTATTCATAACCGCCGCATCTTCAATATCGCTGACGATGTTTTCAATTTCGTTCATCGAAACGGGGCGCTTTTCCAGTGAACGTTCGATGCCGCGTTCCAATTTTGCGCGGTCGAATGGCTCTCTCCGGCCGTTTCGTTTAACCACCATCAGCGGTTTTTCTTCTATCCGCTCATAGCTGGTAAAGCGGTATCCGCAACTGAGGCACTCTCGTCTCCGCCTGATACAATCGCCTTGCCCGAGCGTTCGGGACTCTACCACTTTGTCGTCAACACTTCCGCAATACGGACAGCGCATATCTTCTCCCTTAAATCAATTTATAATTAATTTTTAATTATAAATTGTGAATTATGAATCGGTATACTTTAACCGGCAAAAAATGCTGTGAGAGTTTCCCACTGCCGTTCAAGCGCTGTATTACGTGCCGGAAAAATGGCGACTGTTTTCTTTTCTCCGGTACGTAAACACAGCACGCATTTTATGAACGGTGTTTTAAAAATCCCTTTGGTAAAGCGCTCCGTTTCGGCCTTTTCGATATCGGAAAAAAGGTGTTGCGTACGCAAAATAAAAAAAATAAGACCGACCCGATACTCTACCGTCTGTTCCGTACAGTTAAAACTCCACCGATCTATATAGCATAGCACAAACAGCGAAAAACATCCCAGTATAATTCCCAAAATCGGCAGCTGATGCCGTTCATTATACATCAGAACAGAGGCTGCACTGATACACAGCAGCATCACCGCATATCCTACCCGTGTTCCGGGAGAAAGGAGCGAAAAGGTGAAATTCTCATTTTGTTTTTTTGTAGGCAACAAAGGCTTATCCATGATTTTTCTTCCGATTATATCGAGCTAAAAGACCGATACCGATAAGACCGCCTGCAATCATCATAAAGCAAAAGATTTGTCCGGTAGAAATATTTTTGAACGAGCTAAAAAGATAGATATTTGCCTCGTCCGCTGCAATCCGGAAGCCCAGTTCATAATCGGGCTGCCGAAAGTATTCGATAAAAAAACGGACAACCCCGTAACCAATGGTATAGAAGCAAAATAAAAAGCCGTTAAACGGTTTTTTATTGCGCACCAGCCATACCGCAATCCAGAGGAGCACTCCTTCAAAAAGCGCCTCGTACAGCTGGCTCGGATGGCGGGGAAGGTTGATATACTGCGCTCCTTCCTGTATGGCGACTCCTGCTTTTGCTGCAAACTCTTGTACCCACGCTTCTTTGACCGGAAAGCAATCGTGCAGGGGAACCGACGGAAAGATCATGCCGATGGGACTTGTTGTGATGCGCCCATAGAGTTCGCCGTTGAAAAAGTTTCCGAGCCTTCCGAATGTGTAGCCGAGCGGTATGCCTGCTGCTGCGGTATCCGCCCAAGCGAAGAAGTCCTGTTTATGCCGTTTTGTCCACAGAAAGGCGCCCAAGAAGCATCCGATAAACCCCCCGTGATACGACATTCCCTGTAAGCCCGTCCATTGCCGCGCTTCGGAAAACGGCCAAAAGATCAACCACGGTTTTTGCCAATAAAGCCATGTCGGTTCATATACCAGCGTTGCAAAAATGCGGGCGCCGAGCATCAGCCCGAACAGAGACCATGTAAAAAAGTCGATGATATCTTCATTCGTGATAGGCTTTTCGCTTTTTGTATATCGTTGTAACTCACCTTTTTTAACCTGTACCTTAAACAGCACGAAAGCTATCGCAAAGGCAACGAGGTACATAAACCCGTACCAGCGTAAAAGGGGGAAGCCCGGAATAATCTCCGGTTTTATCCACGACGGATATTGAATAGCACAAATCATAAAAACACCTCTTATTCCGCCGTAAAGTCGATTTTATCTTCAATTTGATTACAGACTATTCTGCCCTGTTTTGAATCGAAGGTGAATATGACATGAGAAGCCGGTTCTCGTACTTCGTAATATCTACCATGACTTTCTAAAATAACGCCGGGGTACACGGTGCCGGTTACCTTCACCTCCGAGGGAATGTGCGATTCAAAATTCTCTTTCAACTTAAAAATCTTTATACCCAGAGACGTATTTGATTTAAGCAATATGACTTTTTGTTCTCGCAGTTCTTGGATACGGTCAGCAGGGGTTTCCGTATCGCTTAACTCCGCTTCTATGCGAGCAAGCTCCAGCAGGTTTTCCTGCGTCTGTTTTTCGTATACCTCGATTTTATCTTTTATGAGGTAGTCTTGCCCGAAAGAAATAATCGTGCGGACGGTTTTGTAATCACCTAAATTGCGCACATTGATACCGTGTGCAGCATGGGCGTTTCCCCCGATAAAACTACCCGGTTCTCCGTTCATAATGAGTTGACCGTTTGTTTTAACAACGCAGCGGAAACTGTATTCATTGATATAGATATTACCGCCTGCGAACAACCGTGCGGTTTCGGCAAAATGGAGTGCCATCGTGTTCTTTGCCCACACCGTACCGCGGCTTTCTCCGCGTATGCCGCCGTTCATTAAAAGCGATTCTTTGGTATACACCAGCGATACACCTGCATCTCCGTTGACGGTTAAGCTGCCGCCTGCCTTTACGCTGCGGTCTGCATCTATGTCCCCATTGATAATCACATCACCCGCAAAGATAATGTCGCCGGTTTCTTTATTCACATCAGTGTCGATAATTTTTGAATTCAGTATCTTGAGCCTTTCACCGGTGCGTATCAATTCTCCGTGTACAGCCGCTACGAATGAAACTTTTTTTCCTTGCTTGATAACACGGATCGTGTTATCGGTTTGAGGCAGATTTAATGGTACGGCCTTATCGATTTCTATAGTAGTACCGAATACGTCGGATCCTTTCTCGCCGGTTTCCTGAAAGAATGTTTCCAACAGGGTTTCTCCCCGTTTTACCGAAACACTGTTGGAATGCCCGAAATGTACCTTCCAGTCAAATTGGTACGAATGCGGGGCGACCGGCTGTATGCCTCTGCTGACGGTAAATTCAACCGGCGCAGAGGAAAGCCGTGCTTCGTAAATAGCGTCCCTCAGTATTTTGTCGGTATATCGATCAGGCGGTAGGTTTACCTCGTCCAAGGCTTTTTTTAAGCGGGAAAGTGAAAGGCGTGCACCGGCTCCTCTTCCCGATTCGAGGATGAGCGATGCTTCCATGTTGTCGGCACTGATAACAGCTTTGACCGTGGCATCTTTATACGGGATAATACGCAGCTTGAGCCCGTCGGAACTTTCCGCCGATAAAAGAATACCGTTACAACCGGCTTTTAGTTCGTCGTTGGTTTGCGTGATATTTCGTAAATCAAGTACAAAGGGGTCATTGCCCGGTAAGCCCGGAATAGTATTTCCATAAATATCCGCTCCGCTTGTTCCGAGTTCCGATTTTGAAAATTCGTACAGCAGATCGTGTTTTGCGACGATGGAAAGAGCTTGCGCTTCGGATAGCGGAAAGTCTTTGTCGTATATCATCTGCGGTTGCTCACGGGCTGTTCCTACCGCATGGAGCAGTTTTTTACGGAACAGGAGATCTTCTGCCTCGTCCAACTTTGTAATATGCGAAATAAGAGATCGATCTTTTCCTCGTCCGGGGAGTGTGCCTTCTGCGATGACAAGTTCAATTTCACGGTCGGATGCTTCGACAAAAGCATTTATTTTTTCGTCTAGCGTTTTAAAATCGATGTTTGCAATTTGGCTGTTATTCAGCATTGTCGTAATCAGTTTTTTATCGATACTGTGCGGTTCGTTTTTTGCTTTCCGTATATAGAGTGTCGCCTTGGTTTTATTCGGATCGATAATAAGCCGTGTATCAAAGGATGAATCAAGTTCGATTTCGAGAGGAAGCGGTAATGTCGTTCCATACAATATTTTATCGAAGTAACGTTCAAACTGTTGCGCGTTGATGAGGTTTTCGGTAGATACCCCTACTTTTTTAGCCTGTTCTACTATTTCTTCATAGCTAGGGAACACGCAATCCTCTTTATTGTCTACGTCGCTGACGGAAAAATACCACTTTTTATTTCTTTCGTTTTGTTTTATCGTCCACTTCATATCATACCGCTTATATACGATACCCTTGTTCAAGGGCTGTTTTTATTTTCCGCTTTAACAAAGCATTTTCTTTCTTTAAAACGGAAATCTCATATTGCTGACTCTTGAGCATTTCGGCAATATCACTCATTGATAATGCATCACTGCCGATAAGATCTTCGATATAACCCATTTTTGAGCGGAAGTCGGTTTCAGCCTCTAATTCGGCAGACTGAAACGTTTCATCGGTATATTCGGCGTAATCTGCCGCATTTTGAAAGGTTTCGGTTTCGGACTGTAGAATTTTGTCGGCAATGCGGTAGATTGCCTGAGAAATCATCGCATGTGGTTTGTATAGGATGACGGGTAAACGCGATGCAAGCGCCGTATCCTGTATTGTATCTCGGTAAATAACGCCGAGGTGTTCAAGATTGATATTGAGGTATTCCTGACATGAACGGCGGATCTTTAAGGCTTTGTCGGCATCTTTCGGGTCATCGAGCATATTCATAATAAGCCGGGGCTTAAATTTCCGCAGATTGGATAAAAAAAGTTCGGTGTTTTTAGGATCGACTTTTTCCAGCTCGGTGATGATGCGGGGAATATACATTCGCTGCATAGATGCGGAATCCGACTTGAGCTTCTCAAGGTATTTAAAACCGGGGCTGTTTCGCTTAAAGGCTCCGTAGAGCATACGGAATACGACATTTTTTAGGAAAAGATATGCGTTCAGTATTGCGGTAACCGACGGCGCAGTAACGACAATGCCCTGAGGGGAAAGTAAAAAGAAATCCAGAATACCGAGGTGCGTTCCTGCACCGAGATCAAGAATCAGGTAGTCTGCATCCATTTTAAGCATATTTTTGATTAGGCTGTTTTTATCGGAGGCTTTTAAGGCTGCGAAGCCGGGAATTTCGGAGTCGCCCGGAACAAAACGAACATTCGGATACCCCGTATTTACAATAATATTTTCAAATGACGAATTTCCCGACAGAAAAGTACCGATTCCGTGCGCATTCGATTGCTGTCCAAGGACTAAGTGAAGATTTGATGCGCCTAAATCCAGATCGGCAACCAGAACGTTTTTTCCTGCTTGTCCGAGTGCAATTGCAAGATTCGCGGAAAGAAGACTTTTTCCGACCCCTCCCTTTCCGCTAGCAATCGGTATTATTTGCATAATACACACTCCCTTTTATAAATGAATAAAACAACAGCACCGTATCAGCTGGGAAGAAAAAAAGTACTTCCTTTGAAAAATTGAGACTGCCGCTGCTCTGTGCCGAGTTAAAGACAATCCCTATTATAGCAAATCCCTGTTGAAAAATATAGAGGAATTCCGCGCAAACAGCGGTTAATTTGAACAATGCAGCCGCATAAAGCGCCCAGTGAAAGTCTTTTTCATTTAACGCGAGCATCAGCCACAAAAGTACCGGCATACAGAGCGCCGCAAGTGCGCTATACTTAAAGAAAGTCATCCCTTGGGGATAGCCGACAGAAAAGACAGCGATATAAAAAACTTTTATTATTTCGTACACAAAAGCGGCACAATAGGCAGCAACCGTTTTCTTGTTCATCTAATAGAGTGTATGCGCTAGATTACGTTAGGTCAAGGGCTTGCTATCAGTCAGACAGGGTATCAAAGTCCTTTTGAAAATAGCGCCTTGTATCCAGTAACATTATTTTCAAAAAGCTTACGGAAAGTCTATTCTAAAACTCATAGTCTCTTTGTTTACTGCATGGAACCGCTATCGTCTGTGGCTGTTCTGATGTGTCTGCCCTTCTGTTGGGAAAAATTCCAGAAAAAATTATTGACACTATGAATGTTTTTCAGTAGTATTGCGTCCGTTAAATAAGTAATCCCTAGGTTACATTCGGGATGGGGCAATTATGGACGGACTATACTATTTTATCGATTTAATGCAGAAGGGCAAAGCCGTAAATTATGTGATTTTGCTGTTATATCTTGTTGTACTCGCAACAGCAGCTGAGCGGCTGGTCTATTATATAAGCACACAATATAAGCGTAAACTTTTTTATAGCATATTAAAAGAATGCGAAGCGGCTTTTTTGCATAAGCAGGTAATTACTCAAGCTGCATTTCAAAAGAAAGGATTGCATAACTCATGTATTGAAAGTGTGGGGCAGGTCTTTTTTGAATATCGTTCCACCCAATCCGGAGCGCTTGCAGAAGCTTTTGAACGAACCGTACAGGGCATTATAGCTGTACAAGAGCGCGGGTTTATTTTGCTTTCCCGTATCGCTGCCGTTGCGCCGCTGCTCGGATTGTTGGGAACCGTTACCGGTTTGATGGCAGCGTTTCAGAAGATTGCCGCTTTAGGAGGCAGCGTAGATATTACGGTTTTATCAGGCGGTATTTGGGAAGCGATGATTACGACTGCAACCGGACTGGTAACTGCAATCTTTTCATTTGCTGTGTATGAATTATTTGATTGGGTAAGTATGCGGAGAGTCCGCGATATGGAACAACTGATCTCCGTATTGAACGGACTTCATACGGCGCAGCAATCTTCCGATGTGCCGGCCGGAGATACGGAGCACTGCAATGAAACGGTTTAAACCGGAGCGGCGAAAGGCTGAAATTAATATTACATCATTAATAGATGTCGTCTTTATTCTGCTTATCTTTTTTATGATCGGTTCTACTTTTGAAAAACCGGTAATGAAAGTTGCACTGCCGGAAGCTGAATCGGGTGCGCCGGTACGCGAAAAAAATATTGAAATTATTGTGAATAAAGACGGCGATGTGTATATCGGGATGCAGCGTTATGATCTGGCTGAATTGGAAGTGTTTTTAAAAAGGCGGACGGCTGAAAATCCTAATGCCGCAGCGTTTTTATCTTGCGATAAAGACTTAACTTTTAAACAATTTGTTGCGGTAATGGATGTGCTGAATAAGAGCGGCATACGGAATGCGGCGGTAAAACATGATTATCCGCAAAACTAACGGTATCGTCTCCGTTGCGGTTTTTATGGCAGCCGCTGTCTTGCATTTTGTTATCATAGCCGCAGTATTTTTGCATATTTCGTTTGACGTACCGGCACCGGGACAAACCCAATTTGTGATGCAAAGTCCTCCGCTGCCTGCTCCCGCAGCACCCGTATCTCAAAAACAGCGTGTGCAAAAGACGGTGAAACGGAAAGAAACTCCGGTATCCGAAACAATACCGGAGCCGCAAAATATCCAAGCTGACCAGTCTGAACAGGTTGTGACGCCCGACTCGGCTGTTGTCGATTCGGGTGCGGAAATACAGGGGGCACAAGAGGACGAAACTTCTGCCGGTATAGCCGGTGGGAATGGTAGTTCTGTCACGGATGCCAAGACTATTATCTTGCAGCGGATAGCGGCAAAAAAGATATACCCTAAAGCTGCCCGGAAACATAATCAGGAAGGGAGCGTTACATTGAGCGTTCTCGTGTTAGGGTCGGGGCAGCTTGTTAAGGCGGATATTATCAGCCCGTGCCCGTATAAATTTTTAAATGAGGCCGCGTTGGCAAGTGTCCGTGCTGCGGCTCCCTTTCCTTTGGGAGATTCCGCGCCGGAACAAATTGAGCTGACGGTTACGTTAGAGTACCGGCTGGAAGGATAGGGGAGTGGACTTTTAAGTATTATGGAATACACTTGCATAAAAAGTTACCTAATACTTACTTGTAAGCCGCGTAAAATGTTACGCCGCTTATATTTAACGAAATTATCAAGCGTAACGCTTGTCTTTTAAAAATGAAGGAGTGGAATTATGAAACAAAAATTCCGGTTTTTTGGGCGCTTTCAAAGTAAGGCAGGTACAGGAGCAGTTCTTGCTTTGGCCGGTCTTTTGGCGCTTGTGGTGTGCCTTTCGGCATGTGGAACGGGAAACAATCCGAATGGAACCAATCTGAATGGTGCTGATCTGTTTGTACCCGATGAAGGAAAGCTGCCGCCTGCAGCGGAACGGGAGCTTATTTCAGAAGCTGATGTTCTTGGTAACTACCAAGGTTCTACTTTGGTAACAATGGACGGAAAACAATACGGACCGTATCTCGAAAATATTACAATTAATAAAAAAGTTTCGGGCAATTTGTTCTTTAGATCTCCCAAGATGGTATACGAAGGTATGCCGGTGGATATCGGTTACAAATTTGAAAAAGATAAGAACTTGCCCGATACGGGGCTTATTCTTACGCCTGCGGCTGACGGAAAGTCGTTTTCGTTTACGGGTAAAAAAGGAATAATGATGTTTTATGCTAAAAATGATACTGAGGAATGGGAAGTTCGTTCAAACACTTCTATTAATGGCTTTATCTATAAAAAAGGCGGTACGGTGTATATCAGTTTCAGTGTCGTGTATGATACAGCGGCAATGCATGAACGCTTTCCAACTATGCCGGCCGATCAACATAAGACAATGTCTTCTTCGATGAAAAACGGGCTAAAGCAATAACCGACTTTTGACGGTTTTTGACGATAGTTTCGCCGTACGGCGGAATCAAACTTTTATATTGTTTTGTTCCGGATAACGGGACGGAGCAAGGAGTGTATATGAAACATTTACAAAAATATTTTTGTACAATTTTTCTTTTTCTCAGTATTATTATAGCCGGTTGTAAGACAAATGTCGGAACTTCCGGCAACGATACGGAAACCATCATAACTGCACGGTTTACCGTAACGGATGGTGACGGTAATCCATGTGAGCTTATCCAAAATGATACTGTGCATAGCACAACGGTAAAGACCGATAAGGCCAGATTGACGGTAAACGCTCAACCTTTTGGTGCGGAAGTCTCGATAGACGGTGCCAAAACAAGAACAAAAGATTTCACATTCGCCGCCAATGAGGATAGCAAAACGAGCACGATCGTTATTGCCTATAACGGTAAGACTCGAACCCATACGGTAAAGATTCGGTATAATGCGGGTGCAATAAAAAAGGTTATCGTTACCGATGATGCCAATAAATCCGTACCGGTAACTTTTTCGGCTACTTCCGGTTATCTTGCCAACGTTGGAACAACCAAAGCTAAAGTCGAGGTTGAAACATCCGAATCCGCCGGTCCCGTAACTATTGATGGTGTTAAAACAAATAAGAAGGAAGTGAATTTCGGATCGGGTGAAAAAGTAAAAAAGCTGACGGTGGCGGTTATTCATAACGGTGTAGAAGAAAAGACGACGGTAACTATTACTTATAGCGATCCTTCCCTTACACCACAAGTTCCCGTACTGAAAGGGCTTACCGTAACAAACGCAGACGATGAAAGTCAAAGTTTTGCACTTTCCCCTCTCTTTCAGGCATATAATTCCGCATATACGATTGGGGTTCCGGCAAGCGTCAGCAAAATAAAGGTTGTACCTACAGTAGATACCGGTATTACCGCAACGGTTGATGGCGGAGAAGTACAGGCGTTGCAGGAAGGCAGTAATATAATAAAGATAAAAACAAAGCAAACGGAGAGCCCTACCAATGCTTATGAATATACTATAACTGTAAAAAAAGCCGGTACAGGCGCTTCTTCAAATGCTGCGCTTAAAACATTGGTACTGGAAAGCGGATTGTCCGGAATTAGTAAACCTTGGATAGAAGCTCCCGCAACCTTTGCTAAAGCAACATATACCTATACGTGTAAAATGAATGCGAGCTGCGACCAGTTTTATATTCAGGCAACACCCGATGATGCAAACGCTGTTATGACGGTTACTGCAAACGACAGTGCTCCTCTTATCCTAAAGTCCGGCGAAAACACGAAATTTACGCCGCTCAAGGGTGGGGAGAACCTCTTTGTTATTACCGTTACCGCTGCGGATGCGGTGAGCACGAAGCAATATACCATCAAAGCAATCCGGCCTGAAGGCAGTTTTGTACTGAAAACATTTACGGGCACCGGCTTAAGTGACTTTTATACGGCTCCGTTTAACGAGTATAAAAAATCCGGAGTGTTTGGAACCAAAAACCTTGATGCAACGGTGTCAAAAAATCTTGCCAGTACAACGATAACTGCAGTACCGGAATTCCCTCTGACAACCAAGATGAAAATTAAAATTAACAAAGATACCGAAAAGGTATTTAATGGTTCGGCAACGGTCGATTTAACAAAGGAGATGCCGACGTCACCGGGGTATGTCCGCGTGCAGATAATCCTTCTGTCAGATGTATTGGTAGTTGACGAATACTCTCCGAATGTCTATACGTTGTGGATAAAAAAAGTAGATACGAACGCCGAAGCGAAAAATTCGCTTACCGATCTTAAAGTTCAGTATTACGGAAACGGTTATAAATTTTATGCAATTCCGTTAAACGAAGCATTTTCACCTGCGAAGACGGATTATACGCTCACTTTGTCGCACGGTATTACAGAAATCAGAGTAACGGCGACACCGGAAAGTAAAAAAGCCTCTATCGACGGTTGGCAGGGAGAATATACGAACGCTTTTTATCCGCCGTTCGATAAAGTAACAATCCCGGTTGTGGCACAAAACGGCGATAGAAAAGAGTATACCATTACAATTAAAACGACCCCTGTCACAACGATAACAATTGACAACATTGTAAAGGATCAAATAATCGATTTGAGTGCTTTGCCCTCGGAAGGTTTAACCGTAACCGGTTCATTTACTAATCCTTCAGATGTCGTTTCTGAAATATGGGTAGGTTCTTCCGGATTGCCTATTCAACAAGAGAAAGGCGGTAAGTGGGTAAAGGCCGTGATAACCGGCTCTACTACGTTTAAAGCCGTCTTACCTAAAGCTGCATTGAGTGATCTTCCTAACGGTCTTCGTGATATAAAGGCAGGTGCTTTTACTATTCAAGGTACTGCTGCTGCTCTGACGCGTGTACCGGTTACTATAACCGGAAATTCAACCCCTACCGCTACGGTTATTGCAACAATCAAATCGAGTTTTACCATACCGGCAAATGCATCGATGAGTATTGTCGCGCTCGATCAAGCATTGTATGGAAAAGGCGAGGATGTGGTATTTGCGAGCAATGAACTTCCTGTTCGTGGCATGAGTTTTCCGACAAATATACCGCTATGCGGTATACCGGTCGGACATGAATGCAGGGTAGAGGTATACATACACGAGAAGATACTCGGTAGAGATGTACTCTTGTATTATGGAGTAGAAAAACTTCTTGTACAAGCAGGAGTACAAAATTCTTGCGAGCTTACCTTAAAGCAGGCTCAATAATCGGTTAAGTAAAAATATAACGCAAAGTCGGCTATAAAACAGCCGATTTTGCGTTATAAGTTGTTAGCTTTTATTTACATATTGCTTTTAACAAGCGAAATGTATGTTTAGGATGGTTAGAGATGACTAAATGTCTAAGAAGTCTGCAGCGGATAGGACTGCGCAGAAATGTTTGGCGTACATGCCTTTTAGCGGGAAGCGCATTACTCGCAATGTCGCTCTTTTTTTCTTGTAACCAGAATGTGCGACCCGGTAGTGGTACAGGCGGTGCAATCGAGAAAACCTATACGGTCAACCATAATTGGGAAAAGGTTGACGGAACCGGTTACGATACCGCACCTCAGACTGGACTGAAAGGTTTGGTTGGCAGTGGAACAAAGGCTGTTGCACAGGAAAAGAAAGGTTTTGAGTTGGATACGGCAAAGCATCCTGCCGGAAAGATAAAGCAAGAGAACATAAAAGCCGACGGTTCCACCGTGGTCAATATTTATTATGCACGGAAGACGATTACGCTTACCTTTGATCCGAACGGTGGAAAGTTCGGATCAAGCGCTGATAATAAAAAGGTACAGGGTAAATACGGTGAAACGGTAACAGAGACTATCACCAAACCGGAAAAAGCCGGTATGAAATTCAGCAGCTGGAAATCCCGCACAGAAGTAAGAGTTGATCCGCCCGCAACATTCCCTGAAGAGGACGTTACCTACACCGCACAGTGGAATTCTTTGGAATCGGCAAACTATACCGTCAGACATTGGAAACAGCCGATCATAGGCGATACCTATACAGATAAGGTAGAAGAATCGCTTTCCGGCATCGTGGATGAAGACACACAAGCGCAAGCAAAAACCTATCAGAATTTCCACCTCAGCAAGGTACGTCACGTGGATGGAAAGATTGTTCAGCAAAAAATAAAGGCTGACGGTTTAACCATTGTAGATATTTATTATGACAGAAATATCTTTACCGCAAAGTTTAACACGGACGGCGGAAATTCCATTTCAGATATTTCCGGCAGGTATGAAGCGGGTCTGCTCCCCCCCGCTAAACCGACAAAAGAGGGAAAGGAGTTCGTAAAATGGGAGCCGCCGGTGCCGACCTCATTTACGGAAGACACAGTGCATAAAGCAATCTGGCAAGATCCGCCTCCGAAACAGGCGACCTACAAAGTTGAACACTGGACACAGAAAGTCGATTCCGGCACCGGAAAAGTGCGCCCGGCAGATACACATACACCAGACAACTATGCTCTTCAAGATGAGGATACAAACAAAACCGGTAAAATCGGTGAGCTGACAGCGGCAAATGCAAGAACGGATGCGAAGTACAAGGGCTATGAAACCCCTACGGTTACGCAGGAGACGATAGAGGCGGACGGTTCAACTGTTGTAAAGATTTATTACGTCAGAAAAACTGTTACGCTTACATTCGATGCGAAAGGCGGTAAGATCGGCTCTGAGCCAACAAAAATCTTAACTGGAAAATACGGTGAGAAAATACAAGAAGCTGAGGTCGGCAAACCGGAAAAAGATGATGCCGATTTTGATGCATGGACACCTCTTTTGCCTCAAAAATTCCCCGAAGAAAATGCGGGATATGAAGCAACATGGAAGATCGTAAAAGAGTTGGAAATTAAAGATGGGCCGAGTAAAAAAGAGTATGCAGTCGGTGAAAAGTTTGATGCGGCCGGTCTGAGTGTTTATGTAAAATATACGGAAGCTCCCCAAAGGTTGATTACTAAAGACGAGTACTCAATAAGCGGCTTTGACTCTTCGGCGGAAGGTATCAAAACGATAACCGTTACCTACAAGAAAAAGAGCGCTACCTTTACTGTTACCGTCAAAACGCCGACACCGCCGAGCGAAACCTACGCCTTCGGTGATATTGTCGATAAGGATGGTAAGAAATATAAAGCAAGTGCATTTTCGGCTCCAACCCAGTGGGAAAATTATTATGTAATTATTAAAGTAGAAGATACAAAATATATCGGTGTACGGTATTTTGATAATACTGGTTATGGTGATGTTGAGTTAGGTACATCAATCAGTAATACATATCGAAATCAACCGGATTCTAACCATCGCTACCTTAAAAAAGATGAAGTAGAATCGATTTTCAGTAACAAACAAGGATTTAAGGATTCTATAAAGAAAATAAAGGGTACCGGTATTCCTGCGGACTTTGATAAGCAGAATTGCATATATAAGGGGAAAGATGATTTTGGAGATGATACCTTCTTTAACGGTAATAACATAAAGGTAGTAGGTTTTAACGACAGAGATATACTGCCTATCATAGCGCGGGAATTTAACTAATCAGTTGTTATCTCTTCCAACCAACCCTGTGTAAAAGCGGGGAAACCCCAGCTGATGACTTCCATCGGCTGGGGTTTTTCTTTTTCGGCGAAGTGCAGGCAGCAGCTTCCATACTGAAGTACACTTTTGATGATGCGACAATGGCAGGTTAAGCGGATGTTAGATAATTTATGTATATGCGTACATTTTTATTGTTTCAAATTCTAGAGAGTGATTATTGTTTTCTTCTTCTAAATCATACAGATTCTGAAGATTGAACCAGAATTCTGCCGTCGTTCCAAAGAATTTTGAAAATCTGATAGCGGTATCCGCAGTAATTGAACGCTTTCCGTGAATTATTTCGGAGATTCTTGTTTCAGGAACATTGATTTCTTTTGCCATGCGACGTGCAGAAATATTCATCGCATCTAAAAAATCTTCTTTAAGAATTTCTCCGAGGGATCCTTAAATCTTCTACAACTTTTGCAGCTTCAATTATTCGAAGTTTTCTTCTTGCAACATTCTGAATCGTCATCAGTAACTTTTTACTTTTATTCGTGCGGATACTATCTATCTCTTTGTTTAGCTTTGAGATTTGCTGTTTGCAAATCTCAAAGCTGTTGGAACCGCTTGCGTCCTGTCGGCGACAGTGAAGTTTTAGAGGCTCACTATTTTTTACAATGGAAAAATATATTCGATATCGGTATCGTTTGTAGCGGTAACAGGGTAGGTTTTGTATGTGCCGGCATCGTTGATACCGATTTCATACGCAAACCCTGTCCGTAAGCCGTAAAAACTAACGGCGCCGTTATGCTCATCGGTAAGTCCGACCGCCGCACAAATACCACTCTCTTTTTCATATAGCCATACTTGCTTTTTTGTTTGGGATATGCCTGCTTTTTTTACGGTTATTTTTACTGCCTTTTCGCTGTATACGCTTCCTTCAGCGGGGATGGCGCCTGTTTTGAGGGCATTTGCTGCATTTAAGACATTTACCCGTCCATAGCCGTACCATTTAGAAAAGCCGCGTGAATCGTATTGCCCATAGGGTGAACGTCGATCTATTTTATCGGCGGTATTTTCAAGCAGCGCCTTAATTTGGTACGGGCTAAGGTCGGGATTAATCGATAAAAGATAGGTGATTACCCCCGTTACGAACGGTGTTGCCATCGACGTTCCGCTCATCCACCGATAGCTTGTTTTTACATCGGATGAATGATAATTGGACCAGTTTGAGCCGCCGTTCCCGCAGCTGTAAATACTTTCACCGGGAGCGCACACGCTCATCCATGTTCCTCCGTTACTGAAAGCTGCCCGCGTGTCATCCATTGCGGTTGCTCCTACGGCTAAAATTCCCTGCAGCGCTGCGGGATATGCGGCGAGCGTTTTCCCGTCATTGCCCATTGCAATAACCGGTAAGATACCGGCGGCCAACGCTTTATTCATCATCTCCACCTCGTAGGGGTGTACGGCATAGCCGCCGAGTGATAGATTAACGGGAACTGTTTTTTGTGTCAGTTTAGGATAAGAGATAACGTTTGACGGCAATCCGGCAAAAACGGCGGAATCGCGTGCACCGGGCTCTTTGCGAAGTTCGGTGATGATTTGGGCCAGGTCGCTGAGGCATGAATATGTTGCATAGCTATCGCCACCCGATGCATCCAGGCCGCGGTATGTGATAAGTTTGGTGTGCGCATGGGCAACGCCGCAAATTCCTTTGCCATTATTTCCGACAGCTGCAATTGTTCCCGAACAATGGGTACCGTGACCGTGATTATCCCAGTTTTCGTGGAGCGGTACCGGCTGGGGGGGCGAGTATTGTACAGAACTTCCCCTGTGTAACGAAGATTTTGCATAAAGGATGATAGAGTGATTTGTCTTATCATAGAAATCTTCGTGTAAGCTGTTTACACCGGTGTCGATAATGGCTGCAAGTACCGGATGAACCGCATCGTGTGCATCATAGCGTTTAAATGCTTCGAGGGCGCCGGTTACGGTGAGACCCCAGTCAGCAAGATCCGCTTTTGGGTCTTCCGTAAGATTGCCGTCCTGTGTGCCGAAATATCCTCTGCCGGTTGTGCCGAGATTCCGGTACGGAGGACGCGCTGTATCATCTGCGACGAGTGCGGGAGCATCGTAGTGATAGTCGGGTTGCGCATAGAGTACGCCATCCATGGCGCGCACTGCGGTACGGAACTGCGCAGCGTCGGATTCGGTTTTTATTAAAAAGTATAAGTATCCGTCGTGTAAATCTTGGACGCCGACAACGCTGCCGTTTAAGGCGGTAAAACCGTCCTGATTAAACGAGGCCGTGGTTTTAACAATCGAATATCCTTCATGAACCCGCTCATCCGCGTTATGTCGTTCCTGCTGGTTGATAATCCATTCAGAATTAAACGCGGTATTGGCATTCATGGTGCCGCTTTGTGCACCGCCGATTCTGTCGGATTCGGGTGCCGTACCGACAAAGCCCATCGAACATCCCGCAGTCAATATGACAAATACTGCTGCTGAAAAAAACAATATATCAAAACGGTATCTTTGGTGTTTCATTATAAACCTCATCACTCTTTATTCTTCTATTACTTTAAAATAACATTGTCCGTTCAAACTTCCCGGATACCGAAGATGGCTGACAAAACTTTCGCTGGAACTGAGCGGTTCAGTGGGGTAAGGAATTTCATTCCCATCCGCATCTTTACTCAGCCACACTGCTGTGAATGCTGCCGGTTCATTATCCGAAATATTTTTGGCATCTTCGCCCCAATCGAGAATATCCCAGCCATACGTACAGCCGGTTGTAAACTTTGCATCTTTGAACAGGGGATGATTGAATGCTGCCGTTTTAAGGTAGCGGGGATGAATCGTTACAATGCCGTTGCGGTACGAAATAAAATCGTCTTCCACAGCGCTTCCGGAAATGAATCCCCGTTCCTGTAATTCTTTAAAGGAGTATTCTTTCGGATTTCCCGAAACGGCATATTGCAATTTTAACCTATTTCCGGCTGTCGCTTTTAGGGCTACGCTTACTTTTCCTGCAAACACAACATTTTCAGTCGATGCTTTTTCGGTAATAAGCAAGCCAAATGAAAAAGCATCCGCCAGTCGGTTATCCCAGAGAGCGGGGTTGGTTATCTTAAAGGAGAAACTGAGATTGTCCAGTTCCGATTTTTTTACCACACCGTTGTCCGCAGGATTTATCAACTCTATGGTAGATGCCGGTAAAAGGCGTGCCGTTGCGGTAGGTGAATCAAGATAATGACTGCCGTCGATAAAGGGTCTGACTTTATATTCATACGTTACACCTTCTTCAAGCGAGGGATCGGTATCATAGCCGAGGTGAAAACCTATATATGAGGGATACCGATAGTCCTGTTCTCCGGTATAATCAGCTGCATATTGTTGACGGCCTACAAGCGTCCATTCGGCTTGCCCCTGTATACGCCGGTATATGTAAAAGCCGCGGATTGGTAAATCCTGCGATGCGAGATCTTTGATTTGGAACCACAGCAGTACTTCGGAGGTAGTACTCTCTCCATTGTGGGCCGTAACACCGAACGGGCGTGTTCCTGATTGTCCCGGATTATTGAACAACTTTAACGAATGAGGATAGCGATGCATTTCAACTCTAAAGCCTCTAATCGAAGCCCCTTCTATGGTTTTTAAGCCCGGGCGGCGTTCCTGAAATTCAATGGAATTGATATGCCGTTCTACACGGTTCCCGGCAACATCGTAGGCAGTAATAACAAAATTGTTGAATTCATTCGGAAAAGAAATTTTATCGAAAGAGAAGTTTGCCGTGCACTTCCAGCTCCCGTCGATATCGCGTTTACAGACAGGCGAAACCGTAGCGATGTTATTGTGAGAAGAAGGAGATGTCCCAATCCCGACCGCACATCCGAAGTTGCCGTTATCCGGAATCGCTTGGATAGCGCGTGAGCGAGATGTAAATACGATTTCAAGCTTCATTGTTTGACCGACCGCACTTGACCAAACACTACCGTCTTCGAAAGGTTGGCCGTTTAATGTAACGGATTGAATTGACGGTGCCTCAGCTTGCGCTCCCTTTTGAATCATGCGTTGAATCATCGTAACGGTCTGCATATCGGCAGTTCTAATCCAGTAGTTTTCAATAACCGAAGCTGCACGCCCATTTTCCGTTCCGCTCAAGTTAAAATCATAGCGTTGGTTTTTAGGGAGATAGAGCAGTGCGCTGCCGTTGACAATCCTTACTTGATCGTACAGTGAACGGCTTGTGCCCACCGTATATACCGTCAGTACGCTCGATTCCGTAATGGGAACCCCGCTTACCGAATCCAATACGTTGACGGTAACGGCGACACCTTTTTTGGGTGTTTGTCCGTTTGGGCAAGCCGTAAACAAGCTGATAAGTACGCCGATACAGCATAATGTTGCCGCGCACTTAAAAAAAGGATAATGATGCAATTTTTTCATAATTTCTCCATATATATGTATCTGAGAAGATGTGATGGTTTCTTGCAGCGGTCTCGTTATGGGGCCGTTGTATAAGCATAACGGAATGTTACATAAAATTTTTCACCGTTCGGTCCGTAGAAGGTTCCCGGACGGAATTTAACATAATGCATATTGGAAGGTACTTCCCATTTAAAAACGTAGGTTATGCGCGATAAATAAAAGGTCGGCGGCATGTTTAACCCGTAGTACCACGCTTTTCTCCGTTTTTCGGGATCATCGTTTAGAGAATTGGCAAATCCCTTGCCGACTCCATCGACCTGTCTTATAAAATGCACCTGTTTCGGAACTGCCGTTACTTCGGGAAAATCCCATCCGTATAGCGCCGCCGTTTCTACTCCGGCAGGCGAGTTGGTAAGAATGGATGACGTGCTGACGATGCCGTCATTATTGAGCATCTGTCCCATCTCTTTGGCATATACATTGGTACGTACAAAGAGGAGCTGCCATTCGTTTTTTTTCGGAATATTGTCATGTTCCGTATCAAGTATTTTTGCCGAATCGGTACCAAGCTTAATGTAGTTAAAGCTGTAATCGCCGTTTATGTTTCCGGTTAGCGTATACTCGGCGCCGAATCCTGCTATGGTTTTCGGTTGTGCTGCACCCGGGGCCGCCGCCGAAAGGGTTGCAGGTTTGACGTGCAACGTAAAGGCTGCCCCGACTGCCGGTGTTATTGCGTCAAACCAAATTTCATATACTTTTGCCGTATCGTCGGTTTTACCGGTTTTCAGCAAATAATGCTTGTCGTTTGTTAATGCCTCATAAAACGGGTTTGCAACCGGTGCATCCGTATCGGGGTCGTTTTGGAAGGGAGAAAGTTCCTGCTCTCCGTACTTAAACGATGCCTGCTGAATTTTATTCAAGAGCTGCCCCGCATAATCGGCAGATGTTTTGCCTGCTTTAAAGGGAAGCAAACGGGCATGTTCACCGTAATCCCCGGAATTTGTTACCGCATATATTGCTTTGGGTGCCGAAGCCGTTGAACCGGTTGGGATGTTATCGGGTGTATCTCCTACAACAATGGCGATATCCCATGCATCGCTGTCTACTGTTTTCTGTATGCCGGTATTAAAATCGAAAAAAATCATCCGGTTGTGATTATCGTGATTATCGTAATCGACATTTGCCGTCGGAAACGGTGTTTTCGGTTCGACGGGAAGCGGTGTCGAGGTAAAGGTATAGGAATCTTTCTTTATAGTGTTCTGCGTTTTTACCAGTATCGGCGTGCATCCGTTTATTAAACCGAACAACAGCAGCGCTGCCGGTATTATTGCGTTATATCGTTTCATGATTATCCCTCTCAAATTAAAATAGGTGTAAAATGAGCTGTTTATTGCTGTACTCCAGGTATCATTGTTCCTTCAGTCGGCATCGGTATGTTCCTCTCGGTCGGCATTGTCGGAAATACTGCATCCTGTGCAGGTTCCTGCGGTTTTTGCTCTTTTTTAACGGGAGTCGCATCGTATTTAATACCGACGCCGAAATACCCTACAATTCCTTCTTGCAAACCGTAGAAGTCTTTCATTGTACGTCCGTCGGTACCTCTCATAAAGCTGATATTGTTCAGTAGGTTTTTTATGCCGGCATACACTTCAATTCGATCGTTCCAGAACTTTTGGCTGATATGCAGATTGAGCAGCAGCTTGTCCGGGCTTGCAATGTAATTTTCGTCCGTCAATTTCAGTTTATCGGCGGCTCTGATATCATATCCTCGACGGATGTTTTGCGGCGCATCCCAGTTAATACCCAGCGTTATTCGTGTTAACCAAACCGGAATAATACCGGTGATGTTGAGTTTAATCTGATGAGGTACATAATAGGCGCCGTGGTAATACCGCTTATTTTGGAGATCGTAATTGTACATACCGGCAATGGTGTATGTCAGCGTGGTCTCTATCCATTTCCATTGATATTGTACGGAAAAATCGCCGCCGGTTGTCATTACACGGTCGATATTCTGATATTGGCGGATACCGGTAACCCTATGGAGAACGCCGTTCGCATCGGGAAATGTGCCTGTCCGTTTATCGGTTTCAACTGCGAATATCAGGTTATTTACATAGTTAAAGTAACCGCTTATACCGAATGTCAGGCCTTTCACCGGTTTATATTCGATGGATGCATTAAAACCGTGAGAGTATTCCGGTTTGAGCGCCGGATTGCCTAATAACACAAAGTTCGCCGGTGCGGAATGGAAAAACAGCCAATATTTTTGCTGCAAGGTCGGAACTTTAAAGCCCATTCCATAAGAAAAGCGAATCGTGAGGGAATCCAGCGGGTCGTATCGCAAGGTGAATTTAGGGGTAAACTGGGCTAATGTGCCTTCTCCTTTTTGTAAAGGTGGGGCAATATCAAAACGTAATCCGCTAATAAGCCGCAGTACGTCTTCTCCCTGCATATTCCATGTGTATTGGGTGAACAGCCCTAACAACACTGAATGTTTGGGCTTCGGAAACTCTCTGCCTTGCATCATCGCCCATTTTGCGTTTATACCTGCGAGTAATGAATGTGCGATGGAAAAATCAAAGTTAGCGTTAATCTCGTTTTCAAGTTCATGGAATACTGAATTCCGTCGGTTTGGACTTCCCGATGCCGTATATATTTCATCAAAGATATGTTTGAAGTATTTGTAGCTTGAAAAAATATTGACCTGTGCCGTTTCTCCGAATGTCAGCGAGCTTTTTATACCGGCTTCTCCCTTTTCGCTGATAAATCGGTTTGCAATATCTTCCGACTGATTCATGTAACGGTTATGATTTGTATATACTCCGTACAGCTTTACCGGTCCGTACGTGGTATAAATGTCGGCTGTAAGTCTCCCGAATCCCATGCGTGTTTTCGGGAAAATAAAGGTATCTATTTGCCGTCCGAGCGGATCGGCATTGCGGGTTATCATGCCGGGCATATTGTCGAATGATCCTATTCCCTGTAAACCGAACGCCTTATGTTTGAAGGAGAAGCCCGCCATACCGTAATAGTGTTTGTGGATATCTATTTCTTGTTTAGTAGTAACCGACCAATTTGTCCGATTCTTTTTTGTGATGATATTGATAACGCCGCCCATCGCATCAGAACCGTAGAGTGCGGACGAAGCGCCTTTTACGATTTCGATATGATCGATGTCCGAAGCCGGAATAAGTGCGATGGGGGAGGCGCCGCCGACATCTCCGCCGACAGCCACACCGTCGATCAGCACTTTGACGTAGGCTCCGCTGAAACCCTGCATGGATACCCCTTCCATCGGATGTTCCGTTATGGTAACACCGGGAATATTTTGCAGCACTTCCGCTGCATTTTTTGCACCCATTTCGGCTATTTTTTCTTCGGAAACAACCGTTACTTTTTCGACCGATTCTTCGGCTACCTGTTCAATTTTGTTTCCGGTAATGACGATAACCGGCGCTTTTTTGGTTTCTTGCGCGTACAGACTTACACCGCAGCAGAACATTGCTGCTATCATACATTTTTTACAGTATTTCATAATGTTTACCGTTTACGATTTTAATTTTAGAGGCATCACTATATATAAATCAAAAAGATAAGTCAAGGTTTACATCTGAGATTGTAAATTTTTTTAGAGACAACCCTCTCATAAGTAAGATTGAAGAAAAAGCGTTTTTCTTCAATAATTAACAATATATTTTAAGAATACCGAGTATAGATTGGAACGGGCAATGATAAATTTTTAAGCTGACGGGGAAAACGCTTGGTATTATCGGGTTTGGACACATCGGGCAAAAGGTTGCGGAAATTGCGCTTGTGATGGGGATGCGGGTGCTTTATGTCAACCGTTCGCCCAAAACGATACCGCAGCTCGCTGCGGCGAAGCAGGTTGACATTGAAACCTTGCTTGCCAAATCCGATGTTATCAGCTTGAATGCGCCGCTGAACAGTACAAGCGAAAAAATGATGGATGCTGCCGCGCTTTCAAAAGTAAAGCGGGTGTGTTTATTATCAATACCGGACGGGGGCAGCTTATCGATGATGAGGCGGTTGCCACAGCGTTGAAAAAAGGCGCCATCGGCGGCTATGCAGCCGATGTTCTAAGCGTTGAACCGCCCTCTGCAAACCATCCGCTGTATAGCTGTCCCAACTGCTTTATAACGCCGCATATCGCATGGCAAACCCGCGAAGTGCGGACACGGCTGTTGCATATCGCCGCGGAGAATTTAAAAAGCTTTCATTTCTATAAGAGTGTATGCGCAAGATTACGTTAGGTCAAGGGCTATTATCAAGGCGCACGTAATACAAAAGCTCCTTCAAGGGGGAGCGGCGTGTCCAAACTGCAACAGGCTTGAACGTTAGTGGAAGCGTAGAACTTAAGTCTTGGCTTAAGTCCCTGTTTTTATAGACTCAGTACAAATCACCTGTTTTACGGGTGGTTTGTACTACGTCTAAGCTCTGTCTACTCCGCATCCCCGCCGTCGAGGTCAAGCTCCCCGTTGAAGGTTGTTTCCGAAGCGGGCGGCGCAATGTCTTCTTCGTCCTCGCGTGCAACCACATCCAACCCAATGAGCTGGTCGGGGCTTTCGATATCGAGGATTTTAACACCCTGCGCGGCGCGTCCCATCACATTAATAGAAGAAACCTGCACGCGGATGGTCTTTCCCTGTCCGGTGATGCAGACAATTTCGTCATCGTCAGCGACGGCAAGCAATCCGACCACCTCTCCGGTTTTTTCGGTAATGGTGTACACCTTTTGCCCGCCGGTACCGCGCCCATGCGGAGAAAACTCGGAAAAGTCCACCCGCTTGCCGTAGCCGTTCTCGCTCATCACGAGGAGCTTTCCGCCGTTAATCCGAAGCGCGCCGGTCAGCTCATCCCCGCCGGACAGCCGAATACCAATAACACCATGCGAAGCGCGTCCTTGGTCGCGTATTTCGGTTTCGGAAACGCGGAGCGCCTGTCCGTGTCGGGTTACCAGCATCAGCTCATCTTTACCGGTGGTAAGGATCGCGCTTACGAGCTTGTCCCCTTCATCCAGCTTAATGGCGATAATGCCGCGCGTTTTGGCATTCTGGAAGCTATCGGTCTGCACCTTCTTCACAATACCGCCCGCAGTCGCCATCAACAGGTACGTGTCGCTACTAAACTCTTTTAAGGATACAATCGTGGTAATTTCCTCGTCGGAAGATACGGCGAGCAGCGACTTGATATGGGAACCGCGGCTTGTACGGCTTGCTTCGGGGATTTCGTGTACCTTAACCCAGTACGCCTTCCCCTCATTGGTGATAAACATAATGTAGTCGTGTGTAGAAGCAGTGAAAATCTGGTCGATAAAGTCGTCTTCTACCAGCGCTGCCGAGTTGGAACCCTTGCCGCCGCGGTTCTGCCGCTTGTAAGCAGTTACGGGAACCCGCTTGATGTAGCCGAGGTTGGAAACCAGCACTACCATCTGCTCTTTTTTGATGAGGTCTTCGATGTTAATCTCTTCTACCTCATCGCTGACAATATCGGTACGGCGGTCGTCGCCGAATTTCTCTGCAAGCTCATCGGTTTCCTGCTTAATCAGCGCAAGTATCTTTTCAGGATGCGCCAAGAGGTCTTTCAGGTGTTCAATCAGCAGTTCAAGCTCCTGCAATTCCTTGCGGAGGTCTTCAATTTCGAGGCTGGTGAGGCGCTTGAGCTGCATATCAACGATTGCCTGCGCCTGTATGTCGTCAAACGAGAACCGCTCCATCAGCGCATTCTTGGCGCTTGCCGTATCACGGGAGCCGCGGATAATCTTAATCACCTCATCGATGTTGTCGATGGCGACGATAAGAGCGCGTAAAATATGGGCACGCTCTTCAGCTTTTTTCAGGTCGAAGCGGACGCGGCGGGTAACAACCTCCTGCCGGTGTGCAACAAAGTAGCCGACCAGCTGCTTGAGCGTCAGCGTTTGCGGACGCCCATCCACCAACGCAAGGTTGATAACGCCGAATGATGACTGCAGCGCTGTCTTGGAAAAGAGCTGGTTCAGCACCACCTTTGCGATTGCTCCCCGCTTCAACTCGATAACCAGCCGTAAGCCGGCGCGGTCTGAGGTTTCATCGTTGACTGCCGCAATCCCTTCTATCACTTTTTCACGGGCAAGTTCGCCGATCTTCGCAACGAGCGCCGTGGTGTTTACTTGATAGGGCACTTCGGTAAAGATAATTGTTTCCTTGCCTTTTTTGTCAACTTCAATATTGAACCTGCCGCGGACTAAAATCTTCCCGCGCCCGGTTTTAAACGCCTGCCGGATGCCCTTTTTACCAAAGATAATACCGCCGGTCGGAAAATCCGGCCCTTTGATGTACTTGGCAAGCTCATCAATGGTAATGTCAGGATTGTCGATATAGGCGGACACCGCTTGAGCAATTTCGCGTAGGTTGTGCGGCGGCATATTGGTTGCCATACCGACGGCGATACCGCTTGAACCATTCGCCAATAGGAACGGAAATTTGCCCGGCAGAACGGTCGGCTCCTGCGTAGAATCGTCAAAGTTCGGAATAAAATCAACGGTGTCTTTTTTGATATCCTCTACCATCGACTCCGCAAGCCGCGCCATCTTTGCTTCCGTATAACGGTAGGCTGCAGGCGGGTCGCCTCCGATGGTACCGAAGTTTCCTTGCGGATGGATTACCGGGTACCGAAGGGAAAAATCCTGCCCCAAGCGAACAAGCGCATCATAGACGGAGGCATCGCCGTGCGGATGGTAGCTTCCCAGCACATCACCGACAATCTTAGCGCATTTGCGCGTCGGCCCCGAATAGCGCAAACTCTTCTCTTCCATTGAATAGAGGATTCTGCGGTGTACCGGCTTCAAGCCATCCCGCACATCAGGCAGAGCACGGCTCACAATAACCGACATCGAATAGTCTATATATGCACGTTTTACTTCAGTTTCAATCGGAATGGGGATTAACACCCCGCCTTCCGGCGTTTTTATCTCTTCCACGTTTTATGCTCCATTACACATCGAGATTTGCGTACACCGCATTTTCTTCGATAAACTTGCGGCGCGGTTCTACTTCTTCGCCCATCAGCGTGCTGAAAATCCGATCTGCCTCTACCGCATCGGGCAAGGTTACCCGCATCATCTTACGGCGGGCGGGATCCATCGTGGTCTCCCAGAGCTGCGTGCCGTCCATTTCACCCAAACCCTTGTACCGCTGTACCGCGGGGCTGACGTTGCGTCCGATTTCATTCAAAATGCTGTCCCGTTCGCTATCATCGTATACATACCATTCTTTCTTATTGTAGGAAATTTTATAGAGCGGCGGCATTGCGAGATACACATAGCCGTGCTCAATCAGTTCCGGCATATAGCGGAAAAAGAAGGTGAGTAAGAGCGTGCGGATATGGGAACCGTCCACGTCGGCATCCGCCATAATGATAATCTTGTGGTAGCGGATTTTATCAAGGTTAAAGTCTTCACCGATGCCGGTACCGAGCGTTGCAATAATCGGCTGGAGTTTCTCATTGCTGAGTACCTTATCAAGCCGGGTCTTTTCGACGTTCAGCATCTTTCCCCACAGCGGTAAAATTGCCTGCGTTTTGCTATCGCGCCCCTTCTTTGCGGAACCGCCTGCAGAATCACCTTCTACAATGTAGACCTCGCATTTTTCAGGGTCTTTGGAAGAACAGTCTGCGAGTTTTCCCGGCAGCCCGAAGCTGTCAAGACCGCTTTTCCGGCGGGTCGCTTCTTTCGCCTTGCGCGCTGCGATACGAGCCGTTGCTTCACCGACTGCTTTTTCGAGGATTTTATCGATTACAGTCGGATTTTGTTCAAAAAAGAGGGTGAGTTTTTCGTTGATAAAGGTGTCAACGATGCTGCGTACCTCGCTGTTGCCGAGCTTAGTCTTTGTTTGTCCTTCAAACTGAGGTTCGGGAACTTTGACCGACAGTACCGCCGTTAAACCGGCGCGTACGTCTTCTCCCATCAGCTTTTCTTCTTTTTCCATCTTTTTAGAAAGCTTGGCGTTTTTTTTCAAGAATTCGTTCATCACGCGGGTAAGCGCCGTTTTAAAACCTTCGAGGTGGGTACCGCCCTCACGTGTGTTAATATCGTTGACAAAGGAAAGGATGTTTTCTTTATAGCCGTCGTTGTACTGCATTGCAAGTTCAACAATGACGTCGTTTTTTTCGCCTTCAAAATAGATCGCTTCCTTGGGCAGCACTTGTTTATTTTCGTTCAGGTAACGTACAAAGTGAGAAAGCCCGCCGTCAAAGGCAAAAGTAACTTCTTTTGGGGTGGAAAGCCGCTCGTCGCGCAGTATGATGCTAATGGTGTTGTTCAAAAAGGCGAGTTCGCGTAACCGGACTGCCAGTACGTCAAAGTTATAAGTGGTCGTTTCGGTAAAAATAGTCGGGTCGGCAGTCCAGCGGATGGTAGTGCCGCGCTTTTGCGTTTCTCCCCGTTTGGTAACCGGACCGAGCGGCTCGCCGGCGGCAAATTTCTGCACATACTCAAAGCCGTCCCTGCAAACGATTGCTTCCATACCGGTGGAAAGCGCATTGACAACAGAAACACCGACACCGTGCAAACCACCGGACACTTTATATGAACCCTTGTCGAATTTACCGCCTGCATGGAGCCGTGTCAAAACCAACTCCAGCGCACTCACGCCCTCGTCGGGGTGAATGTCTACAGGGATACCGCGTCCGTTATCTTCCACTCGAACGGTATCGTTTTTTTCCAATACGACCAAGATGGTATCGCAATAGCCTGCCATCGCTTCGTCGATACAGTTATCGACAACTTCGTATACCAAATGATGTAGCCCGTCGGGACCGGTAGAGCCGATATACATTCCGGGGCGCTTGCGGACGGCGTCCAGCCCCTTTAAAACTGTAATATTTTCTGCTGAATATGAAGGCGTTGTCATGCACTATCCTTAGAGAATAAAATGAAGGGAACCGATAAAAGGGTGATTTTTAGCGGTATCCTATGAATTAAGGGGGTATTCTATAAAACGATGATAATGATAGAAGTTCCCGTTCTTTATGAAAATCGAGCTATCATACTATAATCGACTGAAAAAGTAAAGGCTGGAACTAATCGTTATTGTACGCATTACGGACAACAGTATTCGACAAACAGTATGCGTAATACTGTTCTGATGAATAAGCAGAATTTTGCAGATAAAATTCATGTATAGCTGATGTAGCATTTTTACTGTACAATCCGAGAAATTTTCGCTACTTATAGTAGCAGGAGATGTCTCAAGACATCAATTTGTTATAAATCGCTTCATCTTTTTCGCTGAATACATTAAACACGATTTTCATTGCGCTGTTGTTTTTTGCTTTCCAGTCTTCAACCGTTGCGACGGCAAGCTCCGCTGCTTTTTGAGCAGGAAAGCGGAACACTCCGGTTGAAATACAGCAAAAGGCAATAGATTCTACGCCGTTTTCCGCTGCGAGGTTCAGGCAGGCCGTGTAGCAGTTTGCAAGCAGCGTGCAGTCGCGGTCGGTAAGTCGACCGCTGATAATCGGCCCCACGGTATGCAGCACATACTTGCACGGTAAATTGAACGCAGGCGTAATCTTTGCGGTTCCGGTCGGCTCTTCGCGTCCTTGTTTTTGCATGATTCCGGCACACACGGCGCGCAGCTGCACCCCCGCAAAGGTGTGAATACAGTTGTCGATGCATGCATGGCAGGGCTGCCAACATCCGGTCATACCGCTGTTTGCTGCGTTTACAATCGCATCGACTTTAAGCGTTGTAATATCTCCTCTCCACACATACCAAGTTCCTTGTGTGTCATTTTCCTCTCCTGATAAACGCATCAGGGAACCTCTAAAAACTTCCGTTTTTAGAGGTGAGCTTTGCTCACCGGTTTTCCCTTAGATTTATTTGCGATGTTGTGATGAAAAATGTACTTCCGTGTACATTTTTCATCGGCGAGTTTCGGCAAAGCCTAAACATCGCTACTGTATAGAACTACCGCCATCCGTGGCGGTTCAGAAAGTCATTATTATTATAAAGACTTAAATTAAAACTCGTCAGGCATCTCTATTCCGAAGGATGCGAAGCAAATCTAACCGACTTTTTAGAGATGCCCTATTCTTCTGCAACTGTCATTCAGACTTCTGTAGGAGAGCGGCGCATTGATGTAATTTATTTTTCAAGCATTTCGGTGTTCCAATCCTTAATCGTCCTTGTTTCTTCGCTAAAACCCTGTTAAAGATGTACATCCTTGTACATCTTTAACAGGGTTTTAGCTAATACTGAAACTCATTACTGCGTAGAACCCCCGCCCTCCATGGCGGATCGGTGCAGGATTTATCTATCATAGCTGTTCTACTTTCCAATCCTTAATCGTCCGCGTTGCTTCCTCAAATCCTGCACCGATGAGCACAATCTTCTTCCCATCCATCTTATATTTTGCAGCGTAGTTTTGCTTTTGTATTTGTGCAAGTGCATCTTCCGCACTGCCGTTACCGCTTAGCTTAAACTCAAATAGATATACTGTATCCGCAGTGCATACTACACAGTCACTGCGTCCTGTCGAACAATGTACTTCCGTTTGTACAAACTGCCCCATCAGTTTAAAAATAAGGTATACCGCTGTCTGGTAGTTTTGCTCCCGCAATTTCAGCTCTTTACTGCTAAAGTTGTCATACGAGATACCGGCAATAAGCGACTGCATCCGTTCCATAAAGCCGTTTACATTCCCCTTGCGGACATCTTCCACAAACTGCCATACTGATTTTCCCGTCTCACCAAACGGTACCGCAGCATAAGCTGGCAGCAGATTCTCCAAGAAACCGTACCGGACTTCATCATTGGGAAAGCCCAATCGATAGAGCCGTGCTTCTTTAATGTATTCTTTAATGGTTAAATAGCCCGACTGGAACAAAATGGGGAACGGCTCTTGTGCAATGGCTCGGTATGTTTGCAACTCCGATTCAGTGAGTACAACCTGTCCATCCAAGTCAGGGATAAAGTAGTGGGCTTCTTTGAGGTAATTGACTAAAAACGTCGGGGTTCCCGTTTCAAACCAGTAACTTCCAAATCTTTCCTTTGCAAACGCATTTAATAAGCTAAAGGGATTATACATGCCTTCCCCTGCAGGTGCAAAACAGTATCCATCATACCATTGCTGTAAGGCGGTCAATGTTTCCTGATAGGTTAAGTCTTGACTATCGGCAAGCACTTGTATTTCAGGTTGAAAATTTGTTTCCAGTTCTTTTTGAGACATTCCGCAAATGCCCGCATAGTGTTTTTCCAGTGATATATCCCGGAGATTATTCAAATCGCTGAAAATGCTGATCTTGCTGAATTTGGTAACACCGGTTAAAAAGGCAAAGCGGATATATTCATCGCAGGTTTTAATGACGGAGTAAAAAGCTTTGAGTTCGTTTCGGTATTGCTCGTTCAAGGCTTCATTTACGACCATCGTTTGCAGGAGCGGTTTATCGTATTCGTCAACAAGAATGACTACTTGCTTACCGGTCTGCTTAAAAAGAGCTGCAGTAAGCAATCTAAACCGATCTTCCGGCGCTGCGGCTGTTTTTGGTATAGAATAATGGGCTTCCCATTCGTCCAGATGGAGGTTTAAAATATCTACAAGCGCCTGCTCATCCGTATAATTTTTTGTATTAAAATCAAGATATAGTACCGGATATTCCTGCCATGCGGCTCTGTTTTCCGATACTGCTTGTTCTTCTTCAGCCTTTTCAAGATAGAGACCTTTGAACAGCTCTTTTTGTCCGAGGAAGTACGCCGCCAAAGTCGAAAGAAACAAACTCTTGCCAAACCGCCGTGGACGGCTGAGGAAATAGACCTTACTGCTATTTACTAGGCGAAAAAGGTATTCTGTTTTATCCACATAGAGAAAACCTTTTTCCCGTAAATCTTTAAAACTCTGTACGCCGATCGGCAATTTTCTTGGAAAGCTCATGGGGTAAGTATAGCAGGATTTTTCCTCTCTGGCAATTTAGCGACTTTTGAAAATATACGGCGTATACACTGCGCAGCATCATTACAAGTGTACGTTATTATCTAACGATTGACAGTTTGCTGCACGTTATGAGAGAATCCAATCGATTACAAGAGTATCAAAAACTTTGGGCAGCACATAAACGCCTTGCTCTAAGTTATATATTGAGAGAGTTATATGAGACTGTGGCATCAAGATATGATTAGCAAACTTCCGCGTCAACAGCTGTTGGGACAACATAGAAAGTGTTGTGCCTTGAGCTGAAACGGCTGGGGCAGGCAGCATGCAACTGTCAATTATGTTTTTCGTTATTCACCCTATCTCCTTTATTGTTATCACCAACTCATTATGGCAGAGAGGAATCGGCGTGGCTACAGGGTTAGTCCTGAGTGGTTGGACAAAGTCTATCGCGGCAGGAGATGTCCGGCATATAACAATTTAGCGGTCATTGAAGTACACAAACCTATATATACTGAACATGATGACTGCTATTATCGTGAGTGTCTCAAGAATTTAGAAACCAAGGGAATTCATTTGGATTAAGTAGGGTAACATCAAACGTATGGAACTTTGTATGGATAAAAGCGAAAAGCTCATTAAATATACACTGTGGGGCTCCATAGCCTTAGACATCATTCTTTGTGCGTGCTTTGTTATCGGTTTTTCACTGGGACTTGGAAGTGTGGAGATCGGCTTTTTTATGGTAGGTCTTGTTTTCCGGTACGGGCTAGCCATAGCAATCATCAGCATTTTATTGAAGTTTGCTGTTATTGCTTTGAGTTTTCAAAGAGATACAAATATAAAAAGAAAGTCATTGTCCATCGCTTTTCTGTCTCTGGTAAGGCTGTTGATTATAGGCGGAGTAATCTGGGGAATTTACTTTATCGGTAAAGTAATGACTGCCGTAGGATAACCCATCGCTAACCCTTTTAATATCTTTTTTTGCTCATCTCTTACAGCAACAAAGCTCTTCAAACAAGGATCTACCGAATCAATCTTTTAAACATAGATAGTGCTCAATACTTGTGGTATAATAGGGCAGCTGAAAATCGCCGGGGAGTTGTGATTATGGTAAGAGAAGCGGTTAAAGAAGATTTATATGAATTATTGAATCTATCTCTGTTTTTGCACGAAAAAAATATTCCGGAAAATTCAAGCCGCATGGAAAATACATGGAACACAATTATTGAAGATGAGAATCATCATATCATCGTCAATGAAATAAACGGCAAAATCGAAATCCGAGGAGATGATTTTTAGACGATGGAAACAGTGATTATACACGGACAAAATCATAAGGGATCAACATATCATATTGCGAGCAATCTGGCATTGAAAGTCGGGGGAAACATAAAAGAGTTTTTTTTGCCGAAAGATTTCGGTGAGTTTTGTACCGGTTGTACAAAGTGTTTTTTAGAATCGGAAAAACAATGTCCGCATTTCGACAGACTTAACCCTATTACCGAGACGATAGACAAAGCCGATTTGATTATTCTTGCAAGTCCCGTATATGTAATGCACCCAACGGGTTCTATGAAAGCATTTTTAGATCATTACGGATATCGTTGGATGGTACACCGGCCGGAGGAAACAATGTTTTCGAAGCAGGGTGTGTGTATTTCCACTGCCGCGGGTGGGGGTATGAAATCTGCAAATAAAGATATGGCAGACAGTTTGTTTTTTTGGGGAGTTGCTGAAATTTACACATACGGCAAAGCTGTTCAGGCTGTAAAATGGCAAGATGTAAGTGAAAAAAATAAAAAATCCATAGATAAAGCATTAAGCTCTCTTGCAAAAAAAATTACCGATAAGTATGGTAAAGCGAAGCCCGGAATAAAAACAAAACTGATGTTCAATATCATACGCCTCTTACAAAATAAAATCCGGAATCGGGCAGATACGGATTATTGGCAGGAAAAGGGATGGCGGGATAAAAACCGTCCGTGGAAATAATGATAAACTTTGGAAATATTCTATAGGGAACCTTTGAAAACCAACCGGGTTTTTAGAGATGCCGCATATTAACTTGAAAGTTTAGTTGAGAAATTCAACGATCCACCCTTTTCCTGAACTCAGCTTTCCAATATTCTGCCTATGTGGCGTTTTTCAAAGAAGAGATCTTTGTTTGTAAAAACGATAATCGCGGCGGCAATGGTAACGCAGATTGTTTCGACGCATTTTGTCGTTTGGGGCATCGCAATCTTTTCCTGCATGAAGTTTACAAAAAGGTGAAAAATAATACTTGCAAGCATGCTTCGGTTATTTTTCACGTAAACCCATGTTGTTATAAAACCGAACGGAATAACGGAAATAAAAAAGTTGAATATATACAAAACATTCATTTCGCGTATTCCGTAATGGTAAGTGCCCGGAATAAAAAACAGCGGGAAGTGCCATAAAGCCCATACAAAGCCGAATATAATAGATTCTGTGAACCAACTGCAATATTAAGCGATTGAGTCTTCACCGTAACCGCGCCAGCCGACTTCTTCCAAAACCGAAACAAGCAGTTTCTGATTTTTCCGAAAAGTTCATAATTCATCTCCTTCACGGATGTTCTTCGGCATCCGTAATGTTAGACGGATAATAACCTTGCAGCTGCGATTATGAAAGAAATGATGCATTACAATCCGAGAAATTTTCGCTATTTATAGTAGCCGGGGATGTCTCAAGACATCAATTTGTTATAAAGAGCTTCATCCTTTTCGCTGAATACGTTAAACACGATTTTCATTGCGCTGTTGTTTTTTGCTTTCCAATCTTCAACCGTTGCTACGGCAATCTCCGCTGCTTTTTGAGCAGGGAAGCGGAACACACCGGTTGAAATACAGCAAAAGGCAATAGATTTTACGCCGTTTTCGGCTGCGAGGTTCAGGCAGGAGGTGTAGCTGTTTGCAAGCAGCGTACAGTCGCGGTCGGTAAGTTGACCGCTGATAATCGGCCCCACGGTATGCAGCACATACTTGCACGGTAAATTGAACGCAGGCGTAATCTTTGCGGTTCCGGTCGGCTCTTCATGTCCTTGTTCTTGCATGATGCCGGCACACACGGTGCGCAGCTGCACCCCCGCAAAGGTGTGAATACAGTTGTCGATGCATGCATGGCAGGGCTGCCAACATCCGGTCATACCGCTGTTTGCTGCGTTTACAATCGCATCGACTTTAAGCGTTGTAATATCTCCCCGCCACACATACCAATCTCCGTTGCCCCGTCCGGTAACCGGTTTTAAATCGGCAAGGCCGGTAATGCCGTGCTGCCTGATTGCTTCCTGTAAATAGTTGTCCTGTATGCGCAAGAATTCTTTACTTGTATGCTGCGGCGGGCGGACATTCATCAGAGAGCGAAGCAGTATCTTCTGTTCATCCTCATCATCCGGTATTTGTACACCGTGATAGTTGGGATTTTCCCTTAGAAGATATTCGATTAAAAAAATACGTCGTTCCTTTTGTGTCATCTTCTTCTCCTGATAAACGCATCAATATTTTGGAAATATACGGCTCTCATTCTACCGCTGCTTACTATCGCCCCATCCGTGCCAATGCCCGTGTAGCTCTTTTCAATATTCCAAACTTCGGTCATTCAGTAGAAAGTCATAGAGATTCATAATCAAAATGCCGGAGTCATTGTAATACGGCGCCGGTGCATCCTTTGTAATGATGATCTTTTTAAAAGAATCGCCCGTCCGTATGAGCGGACGCTGTTCTTGTTCTATTTTTGCTTGGTCGGGGAGCGCGTACGCCGACTGAATATAATACCGTTTTGAACCCTTGTTGCAGACGAAATCGATTTCAAGCTGTTTGCGCAGTCCGTTTTCTTTCTCGTTCGATTCATATTGCGTAATAACCCCGACATCAACATTGAATCCGCGGATTTTCAGCTCATTAAAAATGATATTTTCCACATCTACTGAATATTTTTGCGTAAAAGCGCAAAAAATTCCAGTAGCGGTTTTGCTTATTCTATAAAATCTTTCCCATTTTATCTCTTTTCTTTCTCAATAAGGCTGAAAAAAAAGCCGAAAATTATAAAGACGAGAGTTTATTTATAATTTATCTATACATAGAGGCAAATTGGAGGTTCAATACATGCAAGCACTTGATGTCCAAAACGATATGCAGCCGGTCAATTACACGGATGCGGTACAGTCAAGTAATCAGGATAAAAAAAATGCAAAAGAACCTGATGTGAAAGGCTCATCCTTTATCGATATAATAAAAAAGCTGATGGCAGAGGAGGCTGACGGCCGTACTGCGGGAGAAGAAAAAATATCCGGCAATGCAGCATTGGCTCAAGAAGCGTCGGAACAGACTGAGCGTAAAAAAAATGCTGCGGCGCAAACCGAATTATCCCGGCTAAAGAGCAAAGCGAGAAAGCAAAGTGATCCGCGCGCACAACACCTTGCTGAAGCAGATGCACGGGAAGGGGAAGTCGCTGAAGCGCTTTCAGACGCGGACGTTTTGCGTGCCTTTGAAGACGGGATCGATGTAAAGAATGCGCTTGGAAACGGCGCGGATAAGCAGCTTCAAACTTCGATGTTGGCTCAAGCGGAGACGGATGCCGTGCCTGAGGGAGCCGCTTTACTGTCTGCCGAAGAGGCGCACCAGTTGAAAAAACAGAAAAACGGTAAAACGGAATCCGGTTTGGCTGTAGGTATATCGGCTTCCGGCATGGAAGAACTGTCCGGAAAGCAGAAGAAAAATGCTGATGAGTTCGCCGCGGATAGTGCTCTCGAAAAAAGCACAAAAGCGCAGCAGGTAAAGCAACATAAACCGGTGTTTACTATTATAGATGAGCGCACGGTGAATGCCGCTCCGGTTACTGCGGACGGTTCCGTACACGAAGCGGGCGCCGCCGTGCGGGTTACCAATGCGCCGTCGGTTGATATGGCCGCAGACTTCCGCAGTATGACAGCAGGTTTGGGCACCGCTGCAAACGGTACACAGACAGCACAGGAGAGCGGCGCACCGAGTTTTGCCTCGTTGGTTGCGCAGCAAGTACAGGATATGGCACCCGACTTTGTGCAGGCAGGGCGGATTGTGCTGCAGGATAACAACGCAGGCGTCATCCGCTTGCAGATGCAGCCCGCGCATCTCGGCAACGTCAGGATCAATTTGGAATTGGCTGGCGGTAAAAAAATCGTTGGGAAGATTATCACGGGATCAAAAGAAGCGTACGAAGCGTTTAAAGAAAGCATCGAACAGCTTGCAAAAGCCTTTGAACAGGGTGGATTCGCGAGTGCGCAATTCGATGTCAGCTGGTCGGGCGAAGGCGGCAGTCAGCAATTCGATGGCGAGAACGGTCAATTTAATGAATTATTTGCACAAAATGACCGGCTTGATGTAATGCAGGGCAATCGTTATGCCGATACTGAAACTGTCTACGCTTTCGGGCAAGATCAAGCGGTGAATGTATTTGCGTAAAATGGGGGATAAAGAGATATGAATATCAGTACAGTAGCGCAGGGAAACGGAATTCCGATGCCTTCTTTTGAAATGAGTCCGGAAGAAAAAGCTCGGCTCAACATGGAAGTTGACACAATTAATAAACAGAATTTTCCGGAAGGGCGAAAGCCGAAGCAGGAGCTGGGAAAGGACGATTTTCTGCAACTACTCGTAGCGCAGCTGACTCATCAAGATCCCACCAGCCCGCTGGAAGACACTCAGTTTGTCGCTCAGATGGCGCAGTTCACGTCGCTTGAGCAGTTGACGAACATGAACCAGAATTTCGGAATGCTGAATAGACTGATCGGAGATTCTTCGGCGGTCAATGTGGTCGGTAAGCAGGTAGATATCGAGCAAAGCAGCGGTACCGTTTCGGGAACCATTACGGCTGCAACCCGCGGAGAAAACCCGCAGGTACAGGTTAACGGCAAATGGTATGCATGGTCGGACGTACAAACCGTCTATGCAAATAACTAAACTATATAATAGAAGAGAGGAGATACAGATATGATGCGGTCATTATTTTCCGGCGTTTCCGGAATGCAGAATCACCAAACGAGAATGGATGTTATCGGTAACAATATTGCAAACGTAAACACGACTGGTTTTAAGCGCGGACGGGTTAATTTTCAGGATTTGATTTCTCAGCAGTTGAGCGGCGCTTCCCGTCCGAACGAAGAAGTCGGCGGCGTGAACCCGAAAGAAGTCGGGCTTGGCGTTATGGTTGCCAGCATCGACACCGTTCATACGCAGGGTGCCTTGCAGTCAACCGGTATCAATACTGACATTGCGGTACAGGGAAACGGTTTCTTCGTACTCAAGTCGGGTGAAAAGAGCTTTTATACCCGCGCCGGCGCTTTCGGTGTCGATAAAGACGGCACGATGGTGAACCCTGCAAACGGTATGCGCGTACAGGGCTGGATGGCTCAGGAAGTAGACGGCACCCGCCTTATCAACACCTCCGCACAGACGGAAGACCTCATCATTCCGATTGGACAGAAGATCGATGCCCGTGCAACTACCTCAGTAAACTATGCCTGTAACCTCGACAAGCGGCTTCCGGAATTACCCGAAAACGCGAACCGCGCACAAGTGTTGGAATCGACATGGACAACCGAGTTCAAAGTATACGACACTTTCGGCGAAACCCACGAACTGAATTTAAGTTTTTCGCGTGTCCCGGGCACTCAAAACCAGTGGCTCGCGACGGTCAATGTTGATCCTGAAAATGCGGAAGCAACGGCAACGCGCACGGGTGTCGGCACCACCGAAGGAACCGGCAACACGTTCACCGTTACCTTTGACAACTATGGACACCTTGCTTCGGTTACCGATACGGCAGGAAATGCCTCCGCTGAAGCAGGACAAGTGCTCGTGCAGGTTTCCTATAATGTTCCCGGTGCAACAGCCGGAGAAGACGGCGCTCCCGTCCGCCACACTTTTGACATTAATTTAGGCGAGATCGGCACTTCCCGCAATACGATTACACAGTTTGCGGAACGCAGCACAACTAAGGCTTATGAACAGGACGGATACGCAATGGGCTATCTTGAAAACTTCAAGATTGATCAGAGCGGTATTATCACCGGTGTGTACTCCAACGGAGTAAGCAATGAGATCGGTCAGCTTGCAATGGCGGGCTTTGCAAACCAAGGCGGTTTGGAAAAGGCCGGTGAAAATACCTATATTCAGTCGAATAACTCCGGTATTGCAAATATCACCACTTCGGGCGTTATGGGAAAGGGTAAACTGATTGCCGGTACCCTCGAAATGAGTAATGTCGATTTAACCGATCAGTTTACCGATATGATTATTACGCAGCGCGGGTTCCAAGCAGGAGCAAAAACTATCCAAACATCCGATACAATGCTTGAAACCGTATTGAATTTGAAGCGGTAATAAGGTAATATGAAGGATACATTATGGTAAAGGTTACGCGGCTTAACGGTACACAGTATTGGATAAATCCTCATCAGATTGAAACGATAGACTGTAATCCCGATGTAACGTTGCACATGCTGTCAGGCAAAAGTTTTGTGATAAAAGAAACGCCCGACGCGCTGATCGACGCTATTGTCGCGTACCGCAGATGTATCGGTATCTTTAAAAACGAAATGTAAGGGAGCTGTCTTAAGTTATGGATATAGCATCATTTATAGGTATATTCGGCGGTATCGCTGTCGTTATGTTCGGCGCTTTTATGGGAAGCTCGCTCGGCGGACTTATCGACGTTCCTTCGATGTTCATCACGATCGGCGGTTCGTATATGTGTTTGTTCTTAACCTATCCGCTTTCTTACGTTATCGGTATTTTCAAGGTTATGGGCAGGGTGTTCAAAGTTGCCGACTATAAAGAGAAAGAAATGGTACAAAAACTCGTCGCCTTGTCCGAAAAAAGCCGCCGTACCGGTCTTTTGGCTCTGGAAGAAGAAATTCAGGATTTTGAAGATGATTTTCTTCGCACCGGACTGCGCAATGTTATCGACGGTATCGACGGAGCCGCTATTCGTGTGTCGATGGAAAATGAATTGACACAGATGGAAGAGCGGCACAATAAATGGATTTCATTAGTAAACGCATGGGCAACACTGGCGCCCGGCTTCGGAATGTTGGGAACGGTTATCGGTCTTATCGGTATGTTGTTGAACATCGAAGATAAGAGTTCGTTAGGGCCGAACATGGCAGTTGCGCTGGTTACGACATTTTACGGTTCTATGATGGCAAACTGGCTGCTTATTCCTATCGCTTCCAAACTTGCGTATCAGAATAATCTGGAAGTGCGGTCAAAGGAAATGATTATTGAGGGGATACTCGGTATTCAATCGGGCGATCACCCGCGTATCCTTGCACAGCGGTTGCTGACGTATCTTGATCCTAAAGACCGAAAAGTTTTGGAAGCTGAGCTGGTAAGGGATTAGTTCATGGCACGGAAAAAGAAAAGAGCGAACGCTCCCGGTAGCGGGTGGCTTACAACGTACGGCGATATGGTTACGCTGATGCTTTGCTTCTTCGTCATGTTGTATGAGCCGAGCGAAGTAGATATAACCCGCTTGCAAGCGTTGTCTGCCTCGATCAGCGGCGATCCTACCGGCGGTTCCATCTCTTTGTCGGCTGGTAAACTTGCCGACCTCGGCAATACCATTAGTTCAATGCCGTCGATGGAGAAGGGGAAGCTGCTCGGAACCGCCTTAAAAAAGGCTGTCTCGATTTTTACGCCTGAGATAAAGACTACTAAGATCGCCGTTACCAGCGATGAACGCGGCATTGTTATTTCGCTCGCAGCTGATGCCTTTTTTGCACGAAACAGTGCGGAGCTGAATATCGAAGAAAGTCGCGAAACATTATTGAAAATTGCGCAGTTTTTATCCGATAAAGAATTAGCGGCTCGCCGTTTCCGTATTGAAGGGCATACCGATTCAAGCGATGCGCTTGCGGGAAAGTGGACAAGCAACTGGGAGCTGTCGGCTGCGCGCGCAATCAACGTATTGCATAATTTGACTGACTTCGGTGTACAGGAAGATAAGTTTTCCATTGCCGGCTATGCAGATACTCGTCCTGTCTATTCCAACGAGACTGCAGAAGGACGCGCATATAATAGACGGGTTGATATTATCATTTTGGATGATGCACATTTTTAGTGCTTCCCTAAAGATTTACTTGAAGAGAGAGGAGTAACCACAATGGCTGACGAGCATACAAATTTGACTGATGAACACGGAATGGATGAAAACATCGGTGTCGATAATCCGGTAAAAGCTAAAAAAGCGGGGCTTATTCCGACGCTTCTGAAATACATTGCCATCGCGCTCGCTGCTTTGATTTTTATCGTGACGGTTGTCGTTATTACGGTTAATCTGATGTCAAAGCGGGGACAATCTCAGTCCGAATACCCCATTGCGGAAGAATACCGCGACTCGCGTGAAATGCTGCAGTATTATTCTGCAATCGGTGCTGTCAAGACATTTACCAAAGATGTCGTGCCGGGTACCGTTGTCGTTAACGTTGAGCTTGGATATCCGCAAAACGATAAGACAACTTCGCAGGAACTGACGGCGCGATTGGTTGAGCTGAAGGATTTTCTCCGTGGTTATTTCCAAAGTAAGACGATTGCGGAACTGAAACAGGAAGAGAAGATTAAAATCGAAATCCGTAATCAAATCAATGACAATATACTATCAAAATCGAAGATAAAAGCGGTTGCTTTTACTCAGTATGATATTATAGAACAATAGGGATTGGTATGACTGAAGTATTATCGCAGGACGAAATAGACCAGCTTCTCACTGCAATCAGCTCAGGGGATACCGAAGCGGAAGAGTTTAGACCGGTTAACGATACGCGCAAAATCAAGATTTATGATTTTAAGCGTCCGGATAAATTCTCTAAGGAGCAGATGCGTACCGTTTCCATTATGCACGAAACTTTTGCGCGTTTGACTACCACCGCTCTTTCTGCTCAGCTGCGGAGTATGGCGCACGTACACGTTGCCTCTGTCGATCAGCTGACGTATGAAGAGTTTATCCGTTCAATCCCTACGCCGACCACGCTGGCTGTAATTAACATGGATCCGCTCAAGGGTAATGCCGTTTTGGAAATAGACCCTTCCGTTACCTTCTCTATAATCGACCGTCTTTTCGGCGGTACGGGGCAAGGGACGATGGTACAGCGGGAATTAACCGACATCGAAGCTTCCGTTATGGAAGGTGTTATCGTGCGTATTTTGGCGAATATGCGCGAAGCATGGACGCAGGTTATCGACTTACGCCCCCGCTTGGGTCAGATTGAAACAAACCCGCAGTTCGCACAGATTGTACCGCCTTCCGAAATGGTCGTTTTGGTTACGCTTGAAACAAAGGTCGGTGAAGAAGAAGGCATGATGAACTTCTGTATTCCCTACATCACGATAGAACCGATTATTTCAAAACTTTCCAGCCAGTTCTGGTTCTCGTCGGTACGCAGAAGTTCGACAACTCAGTACATGGGCGTTTTGAAAGAGAAACTTTCTACGGTAGATATGGATGTTGTTGCCGAAGTCGGTTCGTTAAAGCTGCCGGTACGAGATGTGCTTAATCTTCGTGCAGGGGATGTGGTACGGCTGACTGATACGAGAGTAGGTCATCCGTTTACACTGAGCGTCGGTAGTAGAAAGAAGTTCTGGTGCCAGCCCGGCGTTGTGGGAAATAAGGTTGCCGTACAGATATTGGAAAAGATTGAGGATATCAATCAGGATGAATTTGAAGAGCTAAGTGCTGATCAGGAGGAATTATATGAGTGATGGGTCCATTTCTCAGAACGAAATAGATGCGTTGTTGTCAGGTATGGGCGGTTCTGCCGGCGTGCCTACAGACGGAGCGCTTACACCGGCACATCAAGAAGCCTTACAGAAGTTTTTTGATGGGAATGTTCCTGCACTCTCTGCAAATCTGGATTCGATGACGGGCAAAACCGTCTCCGTGTCCAATCCCGTGATCGAGCTGAGTGGTCGTGAAGCCTTTTTGCAGAAAGTGCCGGATATGGCGGTTGCCGTTACCATTGATTTTGACGGTGCGCTGACGGGCGATCACCTGTTTGTATTGGCTCCCGAATTTGCGGAAAAGCTGGTAAGTCTCGTAAATAATGAAGAAAGTGTTACGATTGATGATATGGCGCTTTCCGTTATCAGCGAAACAATTGCGCAATATGTCGGAAAAGAAATCAGCGCATTTGACGGTGAAGATATTAAAGGTGTTACCAATATGCCTGCGGAAGCGCATCATGTACCCAAGGCGATGGTACGGCTTTCGCAGGACTTTGCACTTTTGACATATTCGGTTACAATCGACGATACAGCTTTCAATTTATGGGAGATTATCGCAAAAAAGACAGCGGAACAAATCGCTGATAAATTAAATAAAACGGAGAGCGCTTCGCAGGTAGTGCCTGTGCAGCCTATTCCGGCACAGCCTGCTCCTGAGCAAGGAAGCACAATGGGGGCAATGAATATGCCGATGAACGGAATGAATGGAATGCCGCAAATGGGGCAGCAACCGATGGGTATGGGAATGCAAATGCAGGGCGGAGCGCCGGTTCAAGGCGGAATGGTGATGCCCGGTATGAATCCGAATGTGCAGTCCGTACAATTTTCTCCCCTGTTAAACGGAGTAACTGAATCGGAACAGGGAAATATCGGGTTGATTATGGACGTGTTCATGGAAATGACCGTCGAACTCGGACGTACCCGCAAGATGATTAAAGAAATTTTAAGCATGGGTGAAGGGCATATTATCGAATTGGATAAGCTTGCCGGTGAACCGGTGGATATATTAGTTAATCATAAACCGATTGCAAAAGGGGAAGTTGTTGTTATCGATGAAAATTTCGGTGTCCGTGTTACCGAAATTTTGTCACCGGCTGAACGAATTAGCGATACATAGAGGTTTCCTTAGATGTAATTTGCGATGTTTTAATTTAAGTCATTATTATATAAAGACTTAAATTAAAACTCGTCGGGCGCCTCTATTCCGAAGGATGCGAAGCAAATCTAACCGAGTTTTTAGAGGTGCCCATGATATGTGAGTACGGCTTTGCATACTGCGGCCGTAGAGCGCATGGGGTGGGAAATGTATAGGAGCTTTTATAAAAGTATAATATTCTCTTTTCTTTTGATATGCGGCACTCTGTGTGCGTTTGCGGATAACGGAACAGCAGCAGAAGCCGGTAATCCAGTTGCCTCTGAGGTATCACCGGCAGAAACAGGGATCATTTTACAGACGGATGAATCGGCATTGCCAGTGCAGGATGTGCCTGCGCCGCGGGCTGCCGGAAGTTCAACCTTTTCTATGTTATTGCAGCTGATTATATCGTTGGCGGCTGTGTGTGCGCTCATTTATGGGGTGCTATATTTTATCCGGCGCTCAAAGCAATTTACCGCCGGGGACGATCCTTTCTTAAAGAATGTTGCCAATTTACCGCTTGCGCCTAATAAAACCCTCTATATTGTAACTCTTATCGATAAAGCATACTTAATCGGCGCATCGGATGCTTCTTTGTCGCTGATTGCGGAAATCACCGATAAAGAACTCATCGATGCAATGAACCTCAATGCGGCGCAAGCGCCCGGTCCGAAGCAGAACTTCAGCTCATTGCTGCACACCTTTTTCCCTGCGGCAAAACCCAAAGAAGCCGATGCAAATCCCTTCGACTCGTTTTTAGCCAAGCAGCGGGGACGTCTGCAAAACTCAGGCACGGCGCAAGAAAACGGAACTTCGCAAGAGACAGAAACCGGCGGCGCAGAACAGCGTTGGCAGGAAACGAATAGCGGTAATGCAGAGTATATCCGTGAAAGGCCTGATAATGGCGCGGGGAGGGGAGGCCGATGAAAAAGCTTGCACTGTGTATTGTGTGCCTTTGCCTGTTTTGTATCCCTGCAGTGCTGTCCGCACAGAGCAATACCGCGACATCGCAAACCGGACGTACCGAAATAGATGCAACGCGTGAGACGACCCGCGTGCCTTTTGTTAATCTAAATATCCGCGAACCTCAAAATAATCGGGAAGTGGCGTTTTCCATTCAGCTGCTTCTGCTAATAACGCTGATTACCCTTGCACCGAGTATTCTCCTTTTGATGACCTCGTTCTTGCGGCTCAGTATTGCACTCGATTTTATTAAGCGCGCGCTTTCGTTGCAGCAGGTGCCGCCGACGCAGGTGCTCAACGGTATTGCGCTTTTTTTGACGATTTTTATCATGTGGCCGACGTTTACGGAAATATACAATAAATCGTTTAAACCGATGGCGGACGGACAAATCAATATCGAAACCGCCTATACCGAGGCGGAAAAACCGTTGCGCCTTTTTATGTATAAGCAGATGGCGCATGATCCCTCTCATATCAGGCTCTGTATGTCGCTTGCCCGTATGGATAAGCCCAATACGCTCGCCGACGTTCCCACGCATGTGTTAATCCCTGCATTTATCCTGCACGAGCTGACTGTTGCTTTCCAGATAGGTATATTCCTCTATCTGCCGTTTATCATTATCGACATGGTTGTCGCGAGTATCCTGATGTCGATGGGTATGATTATGTTGCCGCCGGTACAGATTTCGATGCCGTTTAAGCTGATCTTATTCGTACTGGTTGATGGCTGGAATTTATTGGTCGGACAGCTCTTTCAGTCGTTCTTGTAGAAGAGCCGGCACCTCTAAAAATATGATCCATGTTTTTAGAGGCGTCCATTTATAAAACAAAGGAGGAGTGTAAATAAAAGCCGTACAAATAGCACGGCTTTTATTTACCCAAGTTTGTTCAAGTGCAAACTTGTATATCATAAGCACGTTCTCACTTCCTTGCGAACGTGCGTAAAAAGTCAATCGAAAGTTGATACTTTCTTCTTGACTTTTTATGGGAGGAAAACGATGAGTATCGGGATGATTGTCAATCTCTTGCGTGAGGGCATTTTTCAGGTATTTATATTAGCCGCCCCCATTCTGCTGGCTGCATTAGTTGTCGGTTTAATCGTAGCGATTTTTCAGGCGACAACCTCCATTCAGGAACAGACGCTCACCTTTGTACCGAAAATTTTGACGATCTTGGGTATGCTTGCGCTTTTGGGTGGCTGGATGTTCAGTATATTGCGGGACTATACTGTTCGCCTTTTTGACATTATTCCTCAGCTGGTGCAAGGTTAACTAACCTGTAGGCGGCATACATAATGGATCCTAATCCTTTCTCCTTTTTACTTGTAAAAGCTCCTCTCTTTTTTTTGGTTTGTGTGCGGATATTTGCGATGATTTCTACGACGCCGCTTCTTTCGACAAAGGCGGTGTCGCGTATTGTAAAGATTTCACTGGCAGGGTTAATCGGTTTTTTGGTGATGCCTGCCGCCTACGGTTCCCCATTGGATGTGCAGGGATTTAATCTTGACTATGCGTTGCTGGTTATCGGCGAAGCACTGCTCGGTGTGCTGACCGGCTTTTTTATCAGCATCATCTTTGCGTCGTTCAGTACAGCCGGTCAATTTTTTTCGTATCAGATGGGGTTCGGTGCATCGGAAGTGTATGATGCGCTTGCTCAAATTGAGAACCCGCTGATGGGACAATTCTTAAATTTTATTGCAGTGTTGATCTTTTTGCAGATTAAGGGGTTCCAAACGCTGTTTTTAGGCGGCGTACTTCGCAGCTTTCAGTCGATTAACTGTTTTATGTTTTTAGAGAAACGGGAACTGTTAGTCTCATTCCTTATAACAAACCTCAGCAGCCTTTTCTTAAACGCAATGATGATTGCGATGCCGGTTATGGGTACACTCTTTTTAGTGCATATTTCGATGGGGCTGCTGTCAAAAGCGGCGCCTCAGATGAACCTTTTATCGGAAGGCTTCCCGATAACTATTTTGCTCACCTTCTTCCTTTTGACCGTTTCGCTGCCGTTTATGGCAAATTTATTTGTGCGGATTCTGGAAAATGGATTTGCGGCATTTGAGTCGCTTCTGATTCGCGCCGGCGGAGGTATCTAGGATGCGGCAACTCGCGATAGAAACTTCAAGCGAATATAATGAGCGGCATTTTTTCATCGACTTGCAGTGGTTTGCTGCAGAGGATGAAGGACGTACCGAAGACCCAACCGACTATAAAATACGCAAAGCTCGCGAAGAAGGTCGTGTCGCAAAAAGTCAGGATATCAACGCTGCATTGGTACTGCTGTTCCCCGCCGGCGCCCTGATTTTCCTTTCTTCCTTTTTTTTGGAAGAGTGTATGGAAATCCTGCGCTTCTTTTTTTTACGGAGCACGCAGGCTGATATCCGAAGCGGTATTTGGTTCGGTATTTTCGTACAATATTTTTTGAAGCTTGCACTTCCGCTTGCGCTTATTGCAATGCTTGCAGGCGTTATCGCCAATATCATTCAAAATAACGGATTTTTATTTTCTACCAAGCCTATTCAGCCTCAATTCAATAAGATTGTCCCTGACTTCATACGTTTTTTTAAACGTGCGCTTTTTTCTACTGAAGGTTTATTCAATTTTGCAAAGTCGTTGACAAAGGTTGTTGTGCTGGTATTTGTTGCCTTTTTGGTGATACGGGCAAATCTTCCTCATTTTATTGAGCTGCTGACGGTGAGTTTTCCGCAGGCGATTTTTTTTATTGCAGGACTTGCGGCAAAATTACTTGCAACCGCTGCTTTGCTGCTTTTGATTCTTGCAATTCCCGATTACTTTTTTCAACGTAAGCAATTTATCGATTCGCTGAAGATGACAAAGCAGGAAATAAAAGAGGAATACAAGGAATTGGAGGGCGATCCGCTGGTTAAGGGACGAATCAGGCAGCAAATGCAGGCTATCCTTTCTCAAAATGCAATCCGCAATGTGCCTAAGGCCGATGTGGTTATTACGAACCCGACGCACTTTGCTATTGCAATGCAGTGGGATTCAAAAACGATGGCAGCGCCGATGGTACTGGCAAAGGGTGCCGATGCAATGGCGCAGCGGATAAAGGCGATCGCTCGTGAGCATAATATTCCATTAATAGAAAACAAACCGCTTGCTCGTGCACTCTATGCGAAAGTTCAAATCGGTGATATAATTCCTGAGGAATATTATCGGGCGCTTTCGTTAGTATTTGCAGAAGTATATACCCTCAACAACAAAAAACAGGAATTCTATAGAAGATAATTATGGCCGCAAAAAAGTACAATATCGATATCGCAGTTGCATTTACCGTCATTCTCATGGTGCTGATGTTTATCATCCCGCTCCCCACCGTGCTCCTTGATTTTTTTATGGCGCTGAACCTCACGTTCAGCCTTGTCGTATTGTTGATTGTACTGTTTACCGCGCGCGCTACCGACTTTTCGGTTTTTCCTTCATTGCTGTTGCTGAGCACCATCTTCGGACTGGTGTTGAACGTGTCCTCCACTCGTCTTATCCTTTCAAAGGGAGAGGCGTTTGACGGAGCAATGATACGGGCATTCAGTTCATTCGTTATCGGCGCATCGGGCAGTCAAGGTCTTGTGATCGGGTTTGTCATCTTTATCATCCTTATTGCAGTGCAAGCCTTTGTTATTACGAAAGGCGCCAAGCGGGTTGCCGAGGTTTCCGCCCGTTTTAAACTTGATTCTCATCCGACAAAGAGTATGTCCATCGATGCCGAATACAACGCGGGCATTATTACCGACGAAGAAGCTCGGCAGAAAAAAGAGCAGCTGCAGCGGGAAGATGACTTTTACGGCGCAATGGACGGTGCAAATCAGTTTGTGTCCGGTAACGTAAAAGTCGGTATTTTTATTACGGTTATCAACGTTATCGCCGGTTTGATTATCGGGATGGTGTTCCGAACTGAATCTTTCTCTAATGCGTTACGTACCTACACAACATTGAGTATTGGGGACGGGTTGCTTGCGCAGCTGCCTTCGCTCTTTTTGTCGGTAGCGACCGGCTTGCTGGTTACCCGTATGATCGATGAAGGATCGTTCGGGCAGGATATTAAAAAGCAGTTTTCCCAAATCGGGTGGATTTACTTTGTTGCCGCCGGTACGCTTGCTATTATGGGTGTGCTTCCCGGCTTTCCCCATGTTGTTTTATTTATTATTGCATTTGTTTTGGCCTTTGTCGGCTGGAGAATTGTCAAGGAAGAACGGACATTTAAGGCAGGTAAAGAAAAGCAAGCAGCGCAAAAACAGGCGGGGCAACAACAGCGTACCGGAGGCGGAGGAGAGCCTGGGGCACCGGGAGAAATTGCTCCCATTGTACCGCTTGATCCTTTATCGCTGGAGCTCGGCTATGCGTTGATTCCGCTTGTCGATAAGGACAAGGGGGCGGAATTGCTCGAACGTATTACACGCATCCGGCGGGAAGCTGCACTTGACCTCGGCTTGGTTGCCCCGCGTATTCGTATTATCGACAATATGCGGCTTGAACCGAGCGAATATTGTTTTAAGATTAGGGGCGTAGAAGTGGCGCGGGGCAAAATCCGCATGGGTTGGTACCTCGGTATAAACCCCGGCGGCGTTTCCGAAGAAATTCCCGGTGAGCGCACCGTCGATCCTACCTTCGGTTTACCGGCCGTGTGGATATCAGAGGAAAACCGCGACCGAGCCGAGCGAGCCGGTTATACAGTGGTAGATCCGCCTGCAATTATCGCGACGCACCTTACCGAGGTGATTAAAAAGCACGCAGCCGAAATTCTCGGGCGGCAGGAGGTGCAGGGGATTATGGATGCCCTGCGCAAAGACTATCCGGCGGTTATCGACGAAGCGGCAAAGGTATGCAGCCTCGGCGAGGTACAAAAAGTGCTGCAAGGTTTGTTACGGGAACAAGTGTCCATCCGCAATACAATCGTTATTTTGGAAACGCTTGCAGATTTCCGCCCGATTACATCCGATATTTCCCTGCTTGTTGAAAAGGTTCGGCAGGCGCTCGGACGGCAGATATGTTTACAGTATGCCGACGAAAATAAAACGCTCCATGTGCTGACAGTTGAACCTGCGCTTGCTCAAAAAATTATCGAAAGCAGAATAGATACGGTAAATGGGCCGATGGCGGCGCTTGAACCGTCCGAGCAGCGGATGTGGATACGCTCGCTTATTCAAGCAGTTACAACGATGCAGAAAAACGGCTTTCTGCCTATTGTACTGGCGCCCGAAGCTTCTGCCCGTGTTTTGATTAAAAATTCAACCGATAGGGAGATTCCTGATCTTGTTGTGCTCTCCATCCCCGAAATTGCAAAAGATATACAGGTTGAAGTGATCGGCGAGATAAAATTGGAACAGGATAAGAACTAATGGAACTTTTTGTTGAGCAAGATTCGACGTATGATAAATGTCTGAAAAAAATTACAAAAAAGCATGGCGATGCCGTTACCATCTGGAGAAGGAAAGATGCCAAAATTAGCCGGCTTTTTGGACTTTTCGAAAAAGATATGGTGGAGGTAACATTTACGGTAAACGATAAAATACCTCCGCGGCCGTCTTTACTTTCGGAACAGCAGCCGCCGGTGAGACCGGCAACCAGATTGACCGGTGTGAGTAATTTAAACGATGAAGAAGAGCGGCTTAAAATCGTAACACGATATGCAAATAAAAATCCTGCTGCTGCCGATGAGCTGCGCCAATATGTTGATATGACAGCAAAAAAAAATCCTGAAAAAAAGTCTGTTTCCATTTCTACACCGGAGCAGGAGAAGTCTGTAGATAAGCTTACCGAAACAGTGGAACGTCTTGTTGCGGAAATGAAAAAACAGAATGCACCGCGGGTAGATGCCGAACATGAGCATATTGTCAAAGTCCAAAAGATACTCGAAGAAAATGATTTTTCTCCTTCATATATCAAAAAGCTTTCTGCCCGTCTGAAGGATGAACTGAGTTATACGGAAATCGAAGATTTTTTGACAGTACAGAAAAAAATCTTTGAACTGCTTGCCGAATCAATCAAAATTAAACCTGCCGACAGTCAACCTAAAACACGGGTAGTCTTATTGGTCGGTCCTACAGGGGTTGGGAAAACAACAACGCTTGCAAAAATTGCCGTACAGTATATCCGTAAAAATTCCGAGCATCCCTTACGGGTTAAAGTAATTACGATTGATAACTGGCGTATTGGGGCAGCGTATCAGATGAAGCGCTACTGTGAATTGATGGGGATTCCTTTGATGGTAGCGTCAAGTCCTGCCGAAGTACGCAAATATATGGCATTGTATCGCGAAGAAGCCGATGTTATTTGTATCGATACCATCGGGCGGAGTCCGAAAGACCGCGAAAAGATTTCGACCATGCAAAATTATTTTACCGAACTGGGTGATGATGCCGAGGTATATTTGACGGTATGCGCCGGAACGCGAATAAACGATATTCGGGAAATTATGAAAGAGTATGCGGTTTTTAAATACAAATCGCTGATCATTACAAAGTTTGATGAAACCTCATATATCGGCAATTTATTGAGTATTATTTCGGAAACGAATATACCGATAACGTATATAACGGCGGGGCAAGAAGTACCGCAGGATTTTATGCTTGCCGATGTCGAAGTCTTTTTAAAAAAACTAAAAGGCTTTTCAGTTGATGAAGAATATATCAATCAACTGTGTAATAAAGATAGAGAGTAACTTCTCAAAGTTGCTGCTTTAAAGAAGCTCGAAACGCAATCGATTTGATAAAAGTTCAAAGTGTGGAGAAAAAAATGGGTGATCAGGCTGACGGATTACGTCTCTTAATGAAAGAAATAAATAAAGGCGCCGACAATACCGGAGGCGGTCAGGATACGACGCAAAAAACTCGGATTATTGCCGTTACCAGCGGCAAGGGGGGCGTAGGCAAAACCAATGTTGCTACCAATATGGGAATTGCTTATGCTCAGATGGGGAAGAAAGTTATTGTTCTCGATGCCGATCTCGGACTTGCCAATGTCAACGTTATTTTAAATGTCATTCCGCAGTATAATTTATATCACGTTATTAAAAAGCAAAAGAGATTGTCGGAAATTATTATCGACACCGAATATGGTATTAAATTGATTGTCGGCGCTTCCGGCTTTGCAAAGATTGCGAATATGGCAGAAGCGGAGCGCAATGAATTCATTAACGAAATGTATACCCTTTCCGATGTCGATATTATTATCATCGATACGAGCGCCGGTGTGTCAAAAAATGTATTGAGTTTTGTCGCCGCTGCCGATGAAGTGGTTATCATCACAACCTCCGAGCCGACCGCAATCACCGATGCCTACGGTATTATCAAGGTGATTGCAACGGAAGTCGATAACATGAATCTCAACCTAAAAATGATTATCAATAGAGTTGATTCTGCAGCGGAAGGTAAGCGGATTGCAGACCGTATGATAAAAATAGCTGCACAGTTTCTAAATCTTAAAATTGAATATCTCGGGTTTATCTATAATGATCCTTTGGTAACAAAAGCTGTTCTTAAACAAAAACCTTTTATTATCGCAGAACCCAACGGTAAAGCGGCAAGCTGTCTAAAGCATATTGTGTCCCGTATGGAAAAAACCGAAATTCCTGAAACCGGCGGTTTTGCGCACTTCGTAAAAAAATTATTTGGACGCAGCTGGGAAACGGAATAGAAAAACCTCTAAAACATCAAGTCTATTGGTTTGTTGATGGAGGGAGAATACGTATATGACGATGGCAGCGCGGTTTAGGGCGGTATTTTTTGATAAAAATTTTTTAAGAACATTGTTTACAATCGCTCTTCCGATTATGCTGCAGAATTTTCTGAGCGCCTTTGTTAATATCCTCGATACGGTGATGATCGGTAAGCTCGGTACCATCGAGCTTGCGGCTGTCGGCTTGGGGAATCAACTTTTCTTTTTGCTCAACCTGATTCTATACGGTATTGGTTCCGGCAGCATGGTATTTACGGCGCAGTTCTGGGGCAAAAAAGATTTTAAGGGCTTACATAAAACACTCGGCATTTCTATGCTGGTGTCTGTATTCTTTGCTGTTCTGTTTACGGTCTGCTGTGTAAGTATGCCGAAAGAAATACTGTCGTTGTATACAAAAGATACTGCGGTAATCGAAACCGGTGTGCAATATCTGAGGTTGTCGGCGTTGTGCTTTATCCCGTTTGCGATAAATTTTATGCTGATGATTACGCTGCGTTCCATCGAAAAAGTGAAAGTTGCAGTCGGTGCTACGCTGGTGTCTTTGATTGTCAATACGACGCTGAATGCTATTTTAATTTTCGGGTTATTCGGCGCTCCTGCATTGGGCGTCTGCGGGGCGGCTATTGCAACCGTTATTGCCCGTTTTGTTGAACTCTTTATTACGTTTGCCGTAACAAAGTATCGGAAATATCCTGTTTTAGGAACGTTAAAAAACCACTTTACCTTTGATGCTAAATTCTTAAAAGTGTACCTCTTAATTGTACTACCGGTACTGTTAAACGAAACTTTGTGGTCTTTCGGTATCACATTCCATCACAAAATTTTTGCAAGTATTAACACGTTTTCTTATGCAGCGTTTAATATTACCAACACTATCTCGCAGTTGACGTGGGTTATCTTTATCGGCTTCGGTAATGGAGTGAGTGTTTTAATCGGAAAGAAAATAGGTGAAAAGCATGACAGCGACGCACGGCAATATGCCGCTAAAGTGTTGTTGTTTATTCCAATAGTTGCGATCTTTATCGGTGCCGCGCTGATTCCTATTTCGTATCTTGTTCCTTTTATTTTTAATGTGGAGCCGATTGTATTGTCAACGGTTAAAACACTGTTTGTTGTGTTGGCATGCTGTTATCCCCTTAAAGCCTGCAATATGTGTATATTGATAGGACTGGTGCGCGCGGGCGGCGATACCCGTTTCGGCATGATTTGCGACACCTTTATTATGTGGCTGATTGCGATTCCGCTTGCATCTTTCGTATCGATTCATACCGCGCTTCCGCCGTGGGTCGTTTATATGTGCCTCTTTAGCGAAGAGCCGCTCAAACTGCTGCTAGGGCTGTGGCGGATTAGATCCGGTAAATGGCTCCATTCAGTTACCGACTAACCTCTAGGGCAAACATATCAAACGTTTTGCGGATGGACCCCGCAGAATAATAGGCTGTTCAACCAGAGTTGAACCTCTTCGCTGTTCAAATGGTCGCCCAGCCTATTATTCTGCGCTTTTGATTTATCTGTCTGATGTGTTTGTCCTTTTCCTGAAAAAATTTGTGCAAAATTTTAGATAAAATTTTGCACAAAGGGAAGGCAAACGCATCAGACGAGTAAATATAGATCGCAAAATCAGGATGTTGTTAAAAATATACTTTCCGTTAGCCTTTTGAAAATAGCCTGTCCAGAAGTGTACCTCCGTGTACACTTCTGGACGCGAGTTTTTGTTCCACAAAAACATCGCTCCTGTATAAAACCACTGCCATCCTTGGCAGTTCTGAAGATGCTAGGAGCGTACAAAAAACACCCGCAGGCACGGTACGAAATGTACATCCATGTACATTTCGTACCTACGTGTTTGCAAGGCAAATACGCTGCTGCGTGGAACCACCGCCATCCGTGGCGGAAATGATACGTTGAGCATTTATTGCAGAAGCGGTACGGATGCCGCTGGTTTAAACAGAAGCGATATTTCGGCTTTGCCGAAATTCGCCATTAAAAGTGTACACGGATGTACACTTTTAATGATGCAACGCAGTAGATGCGCCGTATATTTCAAAAGGAATCTGATGCGTTTATTGTGGATTGTCATATTTGCCCTGCTATGATATGCTTTAGCGTATGAAAGATATGCGCCGAACGGTTCTTGTTTTACTTTCCTTTTTTTTCATTGTAATTTCCGGTTTTACGGATCCGCTGTCGGAGGGAATGTATACTCGTGAGCGGCTGATGCAGGTATACCGCAATGAAATAGCGGAAGCATCTTCACATGAAATAGCGGCGAGTGAAGTCGGCGAATGGTATGATATTATCGAAACGTCTCTTTTTATGCTGATACGAAGAACCGAACTCTTTCGCGGCTCGATGCGCTTAATCATAACTGACCGGAAAAATGCCCATTGTATGATGTATCCCGACGGGACGTTTCTTGTAAGTACCGGTCTTTTGGATTATATCGATTCACTCCTTTTTATGGATACATTCGGTTCTGCGCGCAAGATACGGAATTTGAACAACGAACGGGAGAATTTTTTTGCTCCTATCGCTGCGGTGTGTGCGGCACAGTTTGCGCTCAACTATTACAATACCGCTAAAAACACAGCGCTTTCTCCTGAAAAGCTCTACACCGTCGATATAATGGCAAGTGTATTGCTCACTATTGCCGGTTATCCTCAAGGGTTATTAGAAACATGGCTCAATCGGCTGGCTTTGCTTTACGCTGATACGGAAACGGCGAAGGTCTTTGCATCATTCTCAACCGGTTCTGTAAAACCTGCTGTACGGCTTGAGCAGTTGAACGGCAACGGAGATGATATTACGCATCTGTACGAGGAAATTTCCGGGGTGCTGTTTGCATTGCAGAACCGCAGAGGAACGGTTGATGCGCGTACCGTGTTGAGTAATTTACTGCAGCTGTTCCCGCAGAGCCTTTATATCAATCGCTTGAATGCTTTGGTTGCTCATCAGGCTTGGCTAAACAGTCTTGATAAACGAGATACGGAGATGGCAACTATTCTTCCTGCTGCAGTGTATGATAATGCATCGGTTTTTGCGTTCTTCCAATCGGCTGATTTTATGTTTGAAAATGATGATGATGATGAACAGTCCGATTACGTTTCAAAGACAATGCCGACACGGAGCAACAGCGCTCTATATGAGCAGGCAAAAAAAGCATATAGCGATTATCTTACTATGATATACGAGGCAGGAAGCGCATCGAGTTATGCGTATCTGCTCGCTTCGTCTCCATTGACTCATGAGCGCGATGCCGTACTCAGCATTGCGGAACAGGCAGATCTCTTTCATACGGGAGCCGATGATAAAACTGCACGGGCAAACTATGCTGCGCTGTTGTCTCTACTAAGAAAAGACTATACAAAGGCGCAGCAGCTGCTTGCCGATTGTCTCGATTCATCTGCTCGAAAAACAACTGGTAAAGTGTTGTTTGTAACGACGGGATTTCCTGCCGATGAGCGGCTGATCCGCTGTAATTATTTCCGTATCCTAAAAAAATTAAACAACAAAACAGGCGCTGCAAAAGAAAGGCAATGGCTTGCCGATATTTTAAAAGAACCTGAAACGGTTGTGCCGATTGTTATCCGCAATGTTTCTGTCGGAGATACGGTCGATAAATTATTGAGCGCTTGGGATAGACCGTCCAGTATTATCTACAATTATTACAGTGAACGTTGGCTGTATCGTCTGCTGAATGTTGAACTGATCATCCGTTCCAAAGACGGGGATGGTGCGGTACTACAAATGAGTATCGGCTTTCCGTCATCTCTAACTCTTTTTAACGAAATACGCACCGGAGATTCCCGTGAGGCTTTTGAAAAAGTATGCGGAAAAGCGGTGTACCGCAGCTGCGACGCACTGATGTACCACAAACAGGGAAATCTCTTACAGGTGATGTACGGCAATAATAAAATACGAAACATTACAATCCGGAACATAAATGAAAAAAGGTAATCTCGTTCTCTATAAGAATCAGCCCGCACTCATTACCGATGTGCAGGGTGATAAGTTTGAAATTACACTGGAAGCCGGCACAAAGAAAGTACGCGAAAAAGATATTGTGCTGCTTCATAACGGAGAATGCCGGAGTATTAAAGTAGCACTCGATGCCGAAGTACCTGCTGCGGATTTCGGTGAAGCGGCGGATTTCTTTGAAGGGGAAACGCCGTCTTTTGCTGAACTTGCGGAGTTGCTGTGGGGAACGTACACAGCGGAGCAAAGCTGGAAACTCTGGGAAACTCTTTGTGCCTCGCCTTATTTTATCTGTACTTCGCCGGCACAATCGATCGGTATCCGTACTCAGGCGGAAATAGAACGGCTCAATCAAAAGCAAACGGAAAAAGCGCAAGCTGAAAAATTGCGGCAGGATTTTATCGCAGCCCTTCGCGCCTGTATGCAGGGAAAGCCGTTTACAGAAAGTAAAGAATTATATACGCCGTTTTTTCAAGAGCTTGAGGCGCTCGCCTTGGGGAGTTCTTCCGCTTCTAAAATATTAAAAGATGCAAAGTTGGAGCAAACCCCCGAACAGGCTCATGATATTCTGTTAAAAACGGGTTTTTGGCCTATTGAAAAAAATCCCTATCCGGCACGCTTTGGTCATTCGCTCCATTCGTCAAAAGCGGATATTCCGGAACCGGTATTTCCCGCAGCGCCGCTCGATTTAACGGCAATTCCTGCGTATGCAATCGATAATCCCAACAGTACCGATCCCGACGATGCGGTTTCTTTTGACGGGACATACTTGTGGATTCACATCGCAAACCCTGCCGACACCATTCAGGCCGATACGCAAAGCGATACCGATGCCTGCGCCCGCGGCGCAACGCTGTACACGCCGGAAGGAGCTGCCCGAATGCTCGGCGAAAAAGCGGTTGACTATTTTGCCCTCGGGTTAAAGCCGATATCTTGGGCGCTTTCCTTTAAGCTGCTCCTCGGTGCCGACGGTGAAATCAAAGAAGTAGGTATTCACCGCACTCAGCTTTCGGTTATCAGGATGACGTATGAAGAAGCGGATGCTCAAAAAGACTCGTCCGCATTAGCGCCGCTTTTTGCCATAGCGGAGAAAAACCGCATCAGACGGGAGAATGCGGGCGCCGTATCCATCGATTTTCCCGAAGTGTCTATTACATTGGCAGAGCAGGACGGCATAAAACGGGCGCAGGTTCAGCCTGTTGTCCAGACTGAAGCCGCTGCAATGATTAAAGAAATGATGCTGCTTGCAGGGGAGGCAGCCGCCCGTTTTGCCTTTCAGCACAGTATTCCGTTTCAGTATATCAGTCAGGAGGCGCCCGAACTGCCGAATAAGTTGCCGTCCGGTCTTGCCGGGGAATACAGGAAGCGGCGCGCCATGCGTCCGCGCAGCGTGGGTACCATTCCGTCGATGCACGCTGCGCTCGGGCTTGCGATGTACGGACAGGTAACAAGCCCGCTCCGCCGCTACGGGGATTTAGTCAGTCATCGCCAGCTGTTGAACTATATTGACGGTAAACCGCTAACGCCTGCGGCTGACCTCATCCTTAAAATAGCGGCGGGGGACGTGGCGGGGCGCGCCTGCGTTTTTGCGGAACGGGCATCCCGTCAGCATTGGACACTCGTGTACCTGCTGCAAAATCCCGATTGGCGCGGTACGGCAGTGGTGCTTGAAGCAATGGGCAAAAAAGCTCATGTTTTTATCCCGTCCCTTGGATACGAAGGCGACATAACGCTCGATATAGAACCGGAACTCAATCAGGAACTGACCGTAAAGGTACGCCGTATCCGTCTTGCCTATCTGCAAGCTTCGTTTGAACAGGTATGAGCTTTATAGGCTGAGCGGCGGCTCTTGAAGATATACATTGTATTGAAGGGTGGACTTTTTCTGCAAGTGCTGCTTTGAGTCTGTTAGAATAGCTTGATATATTCATCAAATACAAACGTACGGTTGCGCCGGTAGCCGGTAGTTTCTTTGAGAATCGCTGCTTCCATAAAGGCTTGGAGCAAGTTGTTTGCCGCTCTTGCAGAAAGATGTAACTTATCTTGAATAGCCCTACTGCTAATAATCGGTTTACTAAAAAGAAAATGTAATAAATCAATGCCGGTCGCCGCTCTTTTCCCAAAATCATTAAGAATCATTTTTTCACAACTGGTGCGTAAGTCAATAATATTTTTTAGCGTATAAGCTGAATTTTGTGCTGTTATACTGACACCTGTTAGAAAAAACTTAATCCATTGCGTAAGGTCGTTTTTTGTTCGCACTAATGTTAAATTATCATAATAGAGCGTTTTATTCTTTTCGAAAAAATCTGAGAGGTATAAGAGCGGTTGCTGTAAAACTTTATTGTACACCAAATAGAGCGTTATTAAGAGTCGGCCGATTCTTCCATTTCCATCTAAAAAAGGATGGATAGTTTCAAACTGATAGTGTGCGATAGCTATACGAATAAGGTGCGGAATTTTGATGGTCTCATTATTTAAGAAGATTTCGAGGTCGGATAATAATTCCGGTAGATGCTCATGTGAAGGTGGTACAAAAACGGCATCAGCTAACGTTGCTCCGCCGAGCCAATTTTGAGAAACGCGGAATTCACCGGGGCTTTTATGTTCTCCTCTTCCTTTAGAAAGCAGTATTTTATGAATATTTTTGATCAGCCGATTGGAGAGTGGTAGGGTATTCAATTCACTGATAGCGCTATTCATTGCTTGTACATAGTTATGAACTTCTTGCCAGTCATCGCGTTTTTCCGGATCAATATTATTTTGGTCATTGAGCGCTTCTTCGATATTAGTTCTGGTACCTTCTATACGGTTGGAGATGACCGCTTCTTTAAAAATATGCATAATGATAAATTGATTTGAGTCCGGCACCAAAGAAGAAAAGGAATTCAGTTCACCCAAATGTAGAGAGGCTTCTTCCAAAAGCGCATTGATTGAAGGGTCTTGCCATGAAAAGTTATGATTGATCTTTTCAGGTAGAAAATACTGATATTTATACCCCTGTTTAAAGCATCCTGATTTAAAATCTTTTATATCCATAAAGCTTCCTATACAGCTCATCATAGTTGTATTCGGTATAAAAAACAAGTTATATTTTACTTTAATGGTTTAAAGTAAAATATAAGATTTTATAATTTCCTTTCAGAGCTGTTCGAGCGTTTTGTTGTAAAACCTTTCACTTCACCCTTGACTTTTGAGCGTTGATTACACGTTCAACAATACTTTTTCAGATTTCTCTGAAACTGCTCCTTTAGGATACGTGATAATTCCATTCCGTAATCTTCCCAAAATCATAAAAGACAGGTATACTAAAGAAGATAATCAGGGTAACCGCACTAAAAATGTTTCAAGCGGTTGCCTTCCATTTGTGCAAAATTTTGAATAAAATTTTGCACCATTTTTTTAGAGAAAGGGTAAACGCATCAGACAGAGCAGATCAAAATCGCAGAATAATTGAGGTTGTGAGACCATTTGAACCGCGAAGAGGTTCAACTCTGGTTGAACAGCCTCCATTATTCTGCGGGGATATTCAAAAAACGTCTGATGCGTTTACCCTGAACCACTCAAGGAGTATAGATATGGCGATGCAAAAACAGTATGCCCGTGAACTGATGCGGTTTATCGATCAAAGCCCATCGGTGTATCATGTGATTGAAAATGCCGGTAAAAAGCTCGAAGCTGCCGGTTTTACCCGTCTCAATCTTTCGGATGCCTTTCAGTTAAAACCGGCAGGAAAGTACTTTGTTACTGCAAACGGGAGCGCTCTTATTGCATGGCAGATGAGCCGCGGGAAGAAAGCGCGCGGGTTTAAGCTTGTCGGCAGTCATAGCGACTCTCCCTGCTTGCGGATAAAGCCTCATCCCGAAGTAACGGTGCAGGATCATTATCTCAAGCTGAATACCGAGGTATACGGCGGGGCAATTCTTTCAACATGGTTTGACCGGCCGCTTTCCGCAGCGGGACGTGTGGTTATACGGACTGATGATCCGCTTGCGCCTCAAGAAATGCTGTTCTCGTTTAAAGGCTCTCCGCTCATCATACCGAACCTCGCTATTCACATGAACCGTGAGGTAAACGACGGGTATAAAATTGAACGCCAAAAAGATGTGCTGCCGCTGCTTGGCATCATCAATAAGAAATTTGAAAAAGACGGGTATCTTGTTTCGCTCATATCCAAGCAGCTGCATGTACCGGTAAGCGCAATCCTCGACTTTGACCTCTATTTATACGATACGCAGCCGGGAAGTTTTTGCGGTCTTTCCGATGAATTTTTTTCGACGGGAAAAATCGATAACCTCGGTATGGCTTATGCTTCCCTCGATGCGCTGATTGCGCAAGATGCTCCGTTAGACTATGTTAAAGCTGCCTGTATCTTTGATAACGAGGAAGTCGGCTCGGAAACAATGCAGGGCGCCGGAAGCCCGTTTCTTGCGGATACACTCAAGCGGATTACGATTGCCCAGTGCGAGGCAGGTGAGCAATGGTTTGAGCTGTTCCAGCAGCAGTTGAGCAGGTCTTTCCTTATTTCCGCCGATCAAGCGCATGCTTACCATCCTAATTATCCCGAAAAAAACGATATTACCAATTTCCCGCTTGTAAACGGCGGACCGGTGGTAAAACTTGCCGCTTCGATGAGCTATGCGAGCGACGGTATTTCGGCAGGGATATTTAAAGACCTCTGTGCAAGAGCCGGCGTTCCGTGCCAAAACTTTGTCAACCGTTCCGATATAAAAGGCGGTTCAACCATCGGGCCTATTACTACGACAAACTTGCGGATTAAGACGGTCGATATCGGAAATCCCATCTTGTCGATGCATTCCATTCGCGAGCTGGGTGGCGTTGCAGATCAAGCGTATATCACGCAAGTATTTAATCAATATTATAAAGAATAATCCGGCTCCTTGCATCCGGCGGGAACGTCTAAGGGGGATGTCAGAAAAAGTAACCGCTTTTGAGGCACCCCTTATACGGCGCTTCCTCAAGATATATGCTAAAAATGCCGAAATTACAAGAGAAAGGGGCTTTTGTGCGCGTTTATGCCGAATTTAAATGAAATTACGAAGTTTAGAGAAGATCTGAAAAATATTGCTCATGAAGATGAAATAACCGCTCGGTGGGGCGAACGAGTTTATGATGAACTCCCCTTACCGGATCAGGGAGAGGTTCCTGATATTGATCTCGACGCCTTACTGCCTGCAACGGAGCCTGAGCAAACGGCTGAAGCAGCAGATACCGTTGACAAATCTTCCGAGGCTATGTCTGCATCACAACAGGCTACCGAACCGGTTTCCGGTATGTTTGATACCGTACCGGTTACAGATGCTCCCGACATATCGATGGACACCCCCTTTCCCATCGATTTCGGTAATATCGATACCGGTGACGCTTCTTCTCAAAGTAACAGCGTTTCTTCCGACGATGTTGCTGCAGCGCCGCAAAAATCTGACGAACCGAACGCTAAGTCCGATGAACCCGAAGTGGTAACCGGAGATGCGTATCCCGTTGACGAAGAAGGAATGCCGGATACCTCAGACATGGATGCGTTCCTTTCCTCATTTAATTTTGACGATCTTCCCGGAGGAGACACAGACGCTTCCGATACCGCCGAATCGGAGACTGCGGATAAACCATCCGCAGGGCTTGACGATCCTTTCGACTTTGATACCGGTTTGGACGATGTCGATTTTAATACCGATACGGAGTCTTCCGGCGATTTGGGTGAATTGGACAAACCCGACGGCGCTATTTCGAATGATGCACCGGAGCCTTCTGAAGTAGGCGAGTTGCCTGAAGCATCTGACGGTACCGCTTCGACTGGTGACGATCCGTTGAATTTTGACGATATGCTCTCTTCTTTCGATTTTGCTCCTGAACCGATAAAGATAAATGAATCTACGCCAGCTGATGATGATACGATTCCGGAAGATGTGGAAACGTTGGATGAACATGATGAAGTTCCGGCGGATGATGATGCATTTCAAGAAGATCGTACCATCCCCGATATTACTATTCCTGACATCGATTTATCGGCTTTAGATTCCTCTTCTGATGATGCTTCAAACGATCCTGATGTTTCCGACGATTTGGGTGACATTGAGGATCTTTCTCATTTTGATGTCTCTGGTATGGATGAAGATGAAGAAAGCGCTCAATTTCCGGTATCTGATGAAACCACCCAGTCCAATACCTCAGCTGCTTCCAATGGCAATGCGGATGAAAGCGGCAGTACTACGGAAGAATCCGATAGTTTGGACAATATGGATGAACTTTCACTCTTTTCCGAAAATAGGGATGAGCCTCCAGCCGAATCGGCGGATGACGGAGCGGATGCGTCGTCATTTGAGTTTAGTATGGACACTCCGAGTACTGAACCTATCAGTATTCCACCGATTTCCGGTACTGATGTCGGTTTTGACGGTATCGGTATGCCGGAGCATATAACCGACACCTTTTTTACTCAGCAAGAAAACGATGCCAGCGACCAAAGCGGTTTTTCTTTGGAAGAAAATCCGCTCGAAAGCGATATAACGGAAGTAGCCGACGATCAATTCAACCTTCCGGATAACTTTAAAGATTTTTCGGCTGATGCACACTCGCAGATGTTCGATTCCGTTATTGCCAAGAGTACCGGTTCTTCGGATGACAGCGAAGCCTTAACAATATCGGATGATGATTATTTTAATTTCTTAAACAAGCTTGAAACTTTCCCGTTTAATGTGCAGCTTGCTATTCAGGACTATATCGCCAACGGTGACGACCGTCCCGAAAATAAGATGAACTTTATCCGCTTTGTATTGGAAAAAGATTCTCTTAAAAAAGTTGTCAATAAACTCGAAAAGATAATCAATAGATCGATTCCTATCCCACGCGGGTTTCAGCGGCAGAGCGTTGAAGATTACGAAAAAGAAAAGCAGACCTTTAAATATTGGTTTATGCATCGGTTCTTGCCCGTGGCCGTTATGTCCGCTATTGCGCTTATTCTGGTATTCTGTATTTCTATCCTATCATGGCAGTTTATCTATAAACCGGTACGGTCAGAATCTTTCTATAAAACCGGCTATTCCTATCTGGAAAACGGTCAGTACGAAACTGCGATAGAAAAATTCAATCGGGCAGGCGAGTATAAACGGAAGAAAAAATGGTATTTTTCGTATGCTCGTGCCTTTAGAGCAAAAAAACAATTTACCGCTGCAGAAAAAATGTATCTCCGCCTTATTTACGACTTTGACAACGATAAGCAGGGCGGCTTGGAATACGCCGATATGTTGAGTACCGATCTGCGTAATTACGAAAAAGCTGAAGCGGTTTTGCGTCGTCGCGTACTCGATCATTATGTCAATGATAAGGATGGAATGCTCGCTCTCGGCGATGTATTTATGAATTGGGCTGATGAAGATCCTGAAAAGTACGGCGATGCGGTAAAGATTTACAGCAGGTTGATCGAGCTATATGGTGAAAACGATATCTTCCTTGCACGGATGATGCGCTATTTTATCCGCACGGATAATCTGGCAGAAGTGTTGAACCTTAAAGATCATTTCTCTTCCCGCATAACGAAAATCGGGGCAGCAAATCTCACTGAGTTGAGCGGCTACTTGCTCGAAAAGCGATATAATCCTAAACCGCTCGATTCGGAAAAACTCCGCTCAAAAATCGACGATGTGCGTATGCTGTTGGAAAAAGCCGTGCAGACGGATAAAACGATGCCGGAAGCGTATTATAATTTAGGCCGCTTCTTTATCTACAATAATAAGCAGGACGGTGCAATAGAAAATTTGACCGAATCGATTAAGCTGTTTAAAACCGCCGCCCCGATGACCGCACGGCGTACCGGTAATTATGTCGATGCAATGCGCCTATTGGGAGAGCAGTTGGTAGATCAGAAAAAATACCTTGAAGCCCAAACTATTTATGCTGATGCGCTGAATATATACCGCGAATATACAGCCTTTAAACCGCTGCCGCCGAACAAAGCTATCGGAAAACTCTATGCGGATTACGGCGACATCGACTACTTTATCTCATATAATTTTGATTCGGCGCTTGACAGTTATCAAAATGCGGTCAAAGAACTGTATAACACGCCATCGGTGAATTACCGAATCGGCTATATACACTATCAACAGGAAAATTACCGGCAGGCAATAGAAGCAATGAGTCATGCGTATGCAGAAAAAGCACACGATAAGAATTTGCTGTACGGATTTGGAAATGCGTTCTTTAAGCGTGGCGATTATTTTGCTGCTTTGGCTGCGTATGAAGAGCTTTTAGGCTTGCTGAATGCACAGCGTGCGCGGAAAGAACAAGCATTGTCCAATACTCGCCCTGACGATGTTGCGTTTATTGAACGTTATATGCATACGGCTAATAATTTGGGCGCAACGCTGAGCAGATTGTCCGAGCGAACGGGCGACTCTCAGAAGAACGGACGTGCGCTTGCACTGTATGCTGAATCTACCCGTGCGTGGGATGCTTTAACCAGAAATCCTCAGACGATGATCCGTGCAAAATCGGTCGGTTTGGCCTATTTGAATACCCAAAATATGCTGAATACAAAGAGTTCGTATCAATCGGAGATTTACACCGATATACCGATGATACTCGAAAACGAGAGAGCGCTGGAACAAAAAGAGGATAAATAGTCTATGGATACCGAGATTTTAAAGTATGTTACAGCCGATACGGCAAACGGTATTACGGGCGTATTATGCACAATTATCGAAGCGCATGGCTCTTCGCCACGGGAAGCCGGAACGTCGATGTGGGTAACTCCGGAGCTTGTCCGCGGTACGGTAGGCGGCGGTGTTTCCGAACATGAAGTTATCAAAAAGGCACGTGAAATGCTGAAAACAGGCGATGCTACCTGTATCATAAAGAAAAATCTCACTGCAGAAGAAGGTCTCGCGTGCGGAGGTTCTATCCAAGTGTATCTTGAAAAGATAGGGAATGATCCTGAACTGTTTATCTTCGGCGGCGGACACGTTGGTCGTGCGCTTGCAAAAGTTGCTGCCTTTATCGGATTTCGCGTTACCGTTTGGGATGACCGTGCCGATTGCATTACAAAAGAACTATTCCCGACGGCGCGGCGGCTTTGTTGTCCGTTGCAACAGCTGTTTCTCAAAGAAACGGCTGCATCTATTCAAAATAATAAGGCGACGCACGATAATTCGCCGTCCTGCGATAGTGCTGTGCCGCGAGAAGCTGTACCGGTATCTCATACCGTTCTACAGTTTCACGAGAACGTATATTGCGTTGCGGTAACCCGTGGGCATCGCTGCGATGCAGATGTCTTGCGGTATCTGTACGGTAAAAAACTTGCCTATATCGGCATGATCGGCTCATTTGAAAAAAATGCCGCGGTTGTAAAGCTGCTTGCTGATGAAGGTATCAGCAAAGAGTACCTCGATTCCATCTATAAACCGATCGGACTGCCCATCAGAGCGGAAACACCTGAAGAAATTGCAGTTTCCATCGCCGCCGAGCTTATCGCCGTTCGGCATCACGGAAACCCTGCACTATTACGCAGTGGCTATGCCGATTCCCGCCACGGATAGGCTTTTTGGAGGATATTTTGCCGGATGCAACCGTATCGCAAGCATTATGAATACATGTGATATGCGGAGATAAAAGGATTCAGTTATCCCCTCTCTATTTCCCATGACCAATTAATTACTTATCCGCTTACACGCGCACCCTTGAACGATAACCGAAAAATAACTAAAATATCTACTTATTGTAGAAAAACGAAGCAGGAGATTGGCGTCATGGAAGACATATTGCACACGATTGAATTGGAAAAAGCATATAATCCTAAAGATTTTGAAGATAGAATCTATGCGGATTGGGAAAAACAGGGCTGTTTTAAGCCGGTTAAAAAGACTGACAGTACCGATAGATATGTCGTAGCCATTCCTCCGCCCAATGTAACCGGTGTTCTCCACATGGGACACGGTTTAAACAACGTGTTGCAGGATGTTGTTGTCCGCTACCACCGCATGAAGGGTGATGAAACGCTTTGGATACCCGGTACCGACCATGCCGGTATCGCAACGCAAAATGTGGTTGAACGTCAGCTAAAGGCGGAAGGCAAAACACGGCACGACCTCGGGCGGGAAGCCTTTCTTAAACGCACGTGGGAGGTCAAAGAAAAGCACCACTCGATTATCACCAACCAGCTGCGTAAAATCGGCGCTTCCGTCGATTGGTCTCGGGAACGGTTTACGATGGACGAAGGGCTTTCCTATGCCGTCCGCACCGTATTCGTTACCCTCTATGAACGCGGACTTATCTACCGCGGCAACTATCTGGTTAACTGGTGTCCTTCCTGCGGCACTGCGCTTGCGGACGATGAGGTCGACCATGAGGAGACCAAAGGGGGAATGTACCATATTTTATACCCCCTCGCCGATGAAAACGGTGTGCCTTCTGCGTCGGAATATATCGAAATAGCGACAACCCGTCCCGAAACGCTTTTGGGCGATACCGCCGTTGCCGTACACCCCGAGGATCCCCGCTATACTCATTTAATAGGAAAGAAGCTCGTACTGCCGCTGACCGGCCGCTGTATTCCGATTGTTGCAGACAGCTATGTCGATAAGGAATTCGGGACGGGCGCTGTAAAAATAACCCCTGCCCACGACCCCAATGACTGGGAAGTCGGCAAGCGGCATAATCTCGAAGTTATCAATATATTAAACCCCGACGGTACGCTCAATGCAGCCGTACCCGAAAAATACCGCGGCATGACAGTGAAAGCCGCCCGTGAAGCGGTTATCGCCGATTTGGAAACGGCAGGCTTGTTTAAAGAGAAGGAAAACATTAAACATGCCGTAGGGCATTGCTACCGCTGTCACAGTGTCGTAGAGCCGTATCTTTCTGAGCAATGGTTTGTCAAAATGAAGCCGCTTGCAGACAAGGCGCTTGCCGCGTGGAAAAAAGGCGAACTCGTGTTCTATCCGCAAAAATGGGAAAATACCTACAGCCATTGGATGGAAAACATCCGCGATTGGTGTATTTCGCGGCAGCTGTGGTGGGGGCACCGGATTCCGGTGTGGTATTGCCAAGACTGCGGTAAGATGACCGTTTCGGTAAAAGATGTAACCGAATGTCCCCACTGTAAGAGCGCCGCCCTCAAGCAGGATAGCGATGTACTCGACACGTGGTTTTCAAGCTGGTTGTGGCCGTTCTCTACGCTCGGTTGGCCTGAAAAAACCGAAGATTTGCAGCGCTATTACCCGACCTCCGCCGTCATCACCGCCCATGATATTATCTTCTTCTGGGTTGCCCGTATGATTATGGCGGGGCTTGAATTTACCGGTACCGTTCCATTCCGAGATGTTTATCTGCATGACTTAGTGCGCGATAAACAAGGACGCAAGATGTCCAAATCGCTCGGCAACGGTATTGATCCGCTGAATATTATCGATGAGTACGGCGCCGATGCCCTTAAATTTACGCTTACCTTTATGTGCACGCAGGGGCAGGATATTCTTATCGACAACGAATCCTTTAAACTCGGCTCCCGCTTTGCCAATAAAATCTGGAATGCTTCGCGCTATATCTTAGGAAATCTCGAAGGGCGGCGCATTGTTCCCGTTTCCGCCTCTGAATTAACCGAGCTTGACCGATGGATTTACCACACCCTCAACGAAACGGTTAAAAATGTGCGGGCAGCCTTTGAAGGGTACCGCTATAACGAGGTAGGGCACGGCATTTATGAGTTCTTCTGGAATAACTTTTGCGACTGGTATGTCGAAGGGACGAAGCTTTCCTATAAGAGCGGAGATGATGCGGAAAAAGACCGGATAACCTCGGTTCTGCTTGCCGTTTTGGAAGAATCGCTCCGGCTGCTGCATCCTGTGCTTCCCTTCGTTACTGAAGAAATCTACCGCAAACTTCCCGAACACTGCGCTGCCGGAGCTTCACACCGTGCAAAGGCGCTGATAACCGCCGATTATCCCGTCTATTGTGAAGAGCGTATCGATACGGCCGCTGCGGCACGTTTTACTGCGCTGCAGAATATCGTGCGGCTTATCCGTGCGCTCAGAGCAGAATGCGGTATCGATCCTCAGCTTAAACTGCATATTGCGCTCTATATAGAAGCAGGTTCTCCCGCAGCAGCGGCGTTTGAGAATATCGATTTAATTAAGTTATTGGCGGGACTCGCGGATATTGCCTTTATCGAAACGCCTGCTGATAAACCTGCAAATTCTATCGGGACGGTAGGAGCCGGTTTTGAAGCCTTTATCATTACCGGAACCGAGGTAGATCGCAGTCAATTGGCTGCACGCTTTACAAAAGAACTCGAAAAAGAAAAACAGGCGGTATCCCGTTTAACGGCAAAACTTTCTAATGCAAATTTTACAGATCATGCTCCGGCTGAGGTTGTTGAAGGGGAAAGAGAAAAACTGCGCCAAGCGGAACGGCTGATTGAGAAGTTCACGCTGTATTTGCACGATCTCGTATAGAGCACGGAAAAAGGAGGAAAAGATGGAACAACATGAAGTAGCCCTTTTAAAAGGAATGTATCTTGCCCCTTATATTCATTTGGCAACCAGCTTACGGGGAAAGGCTCGCCATGCAGGTGGTAATATGTTTCGCCATCAAATCGATACAATGGGTACGCTTATCGACTACGGCTATATCGACAGTATTTTGCTGAAGGCGTCGATTATCCATGATGTATTGGAAGATGTGCCGGATTTTAATGTAAATGAACTACTCTCTATCGACTCGGAATCTCCGGCGGTCTATGAATTGGTTATGGAAGTTACCCGTCGGCCGGGACAGACAAAACCTGAATATTTGCAGCATATTATCAGACATGGTTCACAGCGGGCAAAAGTCTTAAAGTGCGCCGACCGTATCAGCAATATGATCAGTTTGGGGTTTGTAAATGACCCTGAGTTTATTAAACGGTATTGTAATGAAACGGAGATATATGTATTTCCGATTGCGTTGGAAGTAAATTTTGATATGTACAATGAGCTGTTGTATCTGGTGCAGTCCCGTTTACAATATCTGGCTGATTTTGAATTTCTGCATAACCACCGCAGAGATACTGCTTCTGTTTAAAATAGATAGCGAGCTGTCCAAAAACGGAAAATCTATCGACTTTTTCTGTAAGGAAATTATTCATTATATCCGCTAAAGCGGATTGCGAAACAGTTTTGGGACAGTTTCCTTAAGCTTTAGATGCGATGTTTAAAATTAAGTCATTACTGTATAAAGACTTAATTTTAAACTCGCTATCAGCTATGCTGATGGCGATGTCCAAGAAGTAACCAACTTTTGAGACATCCCCGAGCTGCCGTTTTTCAGCAGCTCCTTTTTTTATTCGTGCGGAGGGTTTAATACCCCGATGCTTGCGTCGGGGTATGTTGATTTCCGTAACTTATTCGTCGAAGTCGTCCTCAAAACTGTCATCATCGTCATAGGCGTCATCAAAATCGCCGTCGTCAAAATCATCATCAAAGTCGTCGTCAAAATCGTCATCGAAATCATCGTCATCATCGAAAGGTGCAGTCGATAAGAAATGATTTCCGAAAAAGAAAGAAACTTTGTTACTCATAGTGAACCATCCATTATGTTTTGGAATATCTTATAAAATCGTCTTAGAGGAAAGACGTTACCGTTCGATAAACGGCAAATGCATAATAATAAGAGTATACTAATCTGTCAACCGGTTGTCGGCGTAATTTATGTTAGTTTAACCGGGCGAGACATCGCCGGTATTTATCCGGATTAACCCTAAACGCTACAATAGGATCGCCTCCTTGGGTTGCCTTGCCGATTGCAGCCATCGCTTCTTCGATCATCCGGGGAGCCGGAATAAGCCGTCCTGCTCTTGTCGTAAGTCCGATACCGAGCGATTTTTTAGCGGAAGCATCCAAGACCGTATGAATTTCGTCATAGAGGGTGCTTGCAATTTGCATTGCCTGATCCAACGGGGCATAAAAGATGATGACACCAATAATATCTTTATTAAAGACAAACACCTTATGGATACGGTCAAGTGTCGACCGCAAGAGGTGAATAATTTGTTGATTATGAGGTATATCGGTCGCATGAACGAGCAGAAGTGTTAAATCCTCCTCGGCAACAGCCGTTTCGGTAATTGCAGTTGTCAATTCTTCGATGAGTGTGGCCTGTTCAAGCGAATGACTACCGCTACGTGATGCATCTGAAAGAGGCGTGTTTTCAAAGGTGGTAACAGCTGGCTGTTTTACGGTTTCATGGGGTTCGGTTGAGGGTTTTAGAGTTTGTGTGTGATTTTCAAAGAATCCATAAGTTCCCGCATCAAAGCTTTGTTTTATATCTGTTTTCGAGTTCTCTGCTGTTTGCGAAATGTCCGGTTCATCTGTTTTTGAGGATATCGGCTGCTCTGCATCGGTACCATCTTGTTCTTCCATTGCACTGTGTTCAAGTTGTATATTTTGCG